>CAYOJN010000026.1:0-15882 GCA_964404245.1 uncultured Sphingosinicella sp.
TCCGCTGCAAATATATGGACTGCGTCGAGGTCTGTCCGGTCGACTGCTTCTATGAGGGCGAGAACATGCTCGTCATCAACCCGAGCGAATGTATCGACTGCGGAGTGTGCGAACCGGAATGTCCGGCCGAAGCCATTCTTCCGGATACCGAAAACGGGCTCGAGAAATGGCTCGAACTCAACGCCACCTATTCGATCGAGTGGCCCAACATCACTCGCAAGAAGGATACGCCGGCCGACGCCGACGATCATAAGGGCGAGGAAGGCAAGTTCGAGAAATATTTCTCTACCGAGCCCGGCGAGGGCGACTGACCGGTTCCCTCGCTTCCGGGGCCGCGCTGGCCGGCAGGGTGGATTCTTTCGCGATTTGCTGCTATAGCTATCTCCATCGAAGCGGATGCCATCGCATCTGCGAACGGTGATCAAGCGAATTGCCGCACCATCAAGATCGGAAACTGCGTCTTTCGGGGCGGATGCGAGCCTTTCTGACTGAAGTGCGGCCATCTCCATGGGAAGGTCTCAATTGATGGCAACGAAGGCGTTGAGCTTCGACGTTGGCGATTATGTCGTTTACCCCAAGCATGGCGTGGGCCGTGTGATCGAACTGCAAAGCACCGACATAGCGGGTATGAGCCTGGAGCTGTATGTGCTCCGGTTCGAAAAGGAAAAGATGACGCTCCGAGTCCCCACCAACAAGGCGGAGAGCGTCGGAATGCGCAAGCTGTCGTCCGACAAGACGATGCAGGAAGCGCTCGCTACACTGAAGGGGAAGCCGAAGGTCAAGCGCACGATGTGGTCGCGCCGGGCCCAGGAATATGAAGCCAAGATCAATTCGGGCGATCTGGTTTCGATCGCGGAGGTGGTTCGCGACCTTTTCCGCCCCGACGATGCGCCCGAGCAGAGCTATTCCGAGCGTCAGATTTTCGAAGCGGCGTCGACCCGTCTTGCGCGCGAACTGGGCGCAATGGAACAGATTGACGAAAAGGCAGCACTCGATAAGCTGCTCGAAATTCTCAACAAGGCAGCGCTCATTCACCACAAGGTGAAGGACGAGGCCTGACCGCTGTCGCGTCAGGTACGAGAAAGGCGGCTTCGGCCGCCTTTTTTGTTGCGCCCCTTCGCCCCGCGTGTATTATTCGCCTAACACAGAAGGAGGGAAGAATGCGCCTTGCCGTGATCGCATTACTGGGACTGGCTGGCTGCAACCTCGTTGGCGGCGAGAGCGGCGATGCAATCGCGGCCAGCGGTTCCGGCTCGGACCGCAGCTTCCAGGTCGGCAATTTCGATTCCGTCTCGCTCGCTGCGCACCACGATGTCGTCGTCACCACCGGAAGTGCTCCATCCGTTCGTGCCGAGGGCGCCCCAAGGGACCTCGACGATCTGGAAATCAGGGTTCGGGGCAGCGAGTTGCGAATCGGACTTCGAGACGGAACGGAGCGCCGTGAGCGTTCACAGGTCACCGTTCATGTTACCGTTCCGGCCCTGGCTGCAGGCACGATCGGCGGCTCCGGGAACATTCGGATCGACGGGGTGAGGGGGCCGAGCTTCCGGGGCACGATCGGCGGCTCGGGCGATTTCGATATCGAATCGATCGAGGTCGAAGAGGCGCGATTCACGATCGGCGGATCGGGAAATCTACGTGCGGGCGCTGGACGGGCGCGATCGACCGAAATCCAGATTGCCGGCTCCGGCGACGTCGACCTTGCCAGCATCGACAGTCAGACAGCCAATGTCTCGGTCGTGGGATCGGGCGACGTCCAGATCCGCGCCAGCGAGCTGGCTTCCGTGCGGGTGGTGGGGTCCGGCGACGTGACGGTCGCCGGGCAGGCCCGCTGCGAGGTCCGCAAGATGGGCTCGGGCGAGGTTCGCTGCCAGCAGTGATGGACCGCCCGAGGGCGAGTTGGTTATCGACCCTTAACCCTTTCGGGTCATGATCGGGTCGTATGTACAGGACATTCCTCAGCCTGCTGGTCCTCGCGGCCGCGTCGCCACCGGCTGCAGCCGCCGATCGTGACTTTTCGGTCGTCGATTTCGACCGCCTGGTCGTCGAAGGACCGTATATAGTCGAGCTCTCCGCGGGGCGGTCGACAAGTGCGAAGGCCACCGGTCCGCGCGAAGCGCTCGATCAGCTGATTCTGGAAGTGAATGGGCAGACATTGCGAATCCGTCGCAACCGCACCGCCGAACGTGGCAGGCAAACCGGTCAGTCTGGCCCGGTGACCATCAGTCTGACCAGCCGGACTCTGCGCTCAGCGGTCCTGATCGGTCCAGGCAGCCTCCAGGTCGATCGCGCCGAGGGGCTCCGGGTCGAGCTGGCGGTCCAGGGCAGCGGCCGCCTTCGGGCATCGCAGGTGGTGGCCGACCAGCTGTCACTTGGACTTCGCGGCTCCGGTCAGATCATTGTGTCGGGATCCGCAAAGACGCTCCGGGCAACGGTGGAAGGAAGCGGTGACCTCGATGGCTCCGGCCTTCGCTCGGAGAGCGCGAATCTTGTCACCAACAGTTCGGGTGACATCTCCCTGGCGGTGAATCGCGAGGTTGATGTCAGTGCCCAGGGGCTCGGCAATGTCGTCATTTCGGGCCGGCCTTCCTGCAATGTGGCCGGGCCCGGGGCATCGCAGGTCAGCTGCGGATCAAATCAGCGCTAGCACCGCGAGGCGCTGCGCAAGAACCAGCGGCAGCAATTCACTGCCATCCCCGTCACCCGCAATATCAGGTGGTGAGTCTTCCCCTTCCAGATAGCGCCAGCCCTGGTGAGCCCGCTTTGGAAGCGCCTTTACCGCGACCAGTTCAGGATCGAGCCGGATGATCGTTTTCTGGTCAGCCTCGCTGGTCGCAAAACCCAATATGGCCTGGCGGGCAATCAACCGATGCTTGATGATCCAGTAGATCGATCCGCCGATCAGATGTTCCGCCCGCTTCGGCCGGAACCGGGTCGTGATTGGCACCTCACCCCCCGACAAGCGGGAATGCTGGCGGCGGCGCAGCGAGTCGAGGCTCGCGCAGCCGACGGCCACCTTGCTGATATTGAGCTTGGGCATGTCCTGGCCATGCCGCCCCGATGCCGTCGAATCAAGTAGTTAGCCGGCCAGCCCGGACGCGACTGCAAGGCCGAGGAAAAGGAAGAAGCCCATCGAGTCGGTGATCATCGTGACAAAGACCGAGGAGGCAACGGCGGGGTCCTGGCCGCTTCGTTCGAGCAGCACCGGAACCACGACGCCGGACATTCCTGCAAGCAGGATGTTGATCAGCATCGCCGCCGCGATGACGAGGCCCAGCTGGGCGTTACTGAAGATCAGGCCGGCGCCGATCCCAAGCAGGATGGCAATGGTCACTCCGTTGAGCAGGGCTACAACGATCTCGCGCCCGATCGTTCGCCAGGTGTTGGAACGGGTCAGCTGATTCATCGCAAGGGCACGAACCGAGACTGCCATCGTCTGGGTACCGGCATTGCCGCCGATCGACGCAACAATCGGCATCAGGACGGCGAGCGCGACCATCTCTTCGATCGCTGCGCCGAACATCGCGATGATCAAGGAGCCGATCAGTGCAGTGGCGAGATTGGCAACCAGCCAGCGCACCCGCGCCTTGTAGCTGTCACGGACCGGCTCGTTGATGTCGCCTTCGACGCCTGCGCCGGAAAGGAGCAACGCGTCCTCGCTCGCTTCCTCCTGGACTATGTGAACGACGTCGTCGGCGGTGATCATCCCCACCAACCGGCCCGAGGGATCGACGACGGCTGCCGAGATGAGCGCGTATTTCTGGAAGCGGAGCGCAAGTTCCTCCTGGTCCATGTCGACCGGTATCAGCGTCTGCTCCCGCTTCATGACATCGCGGATGGCGATCCGTCGCGGGGTCCGGAGAATCCACGACAAGAGGCAGGTTCCGACTGGACGGTGGGCCGGGTCAACAACGAAGACTTCCCAGAAGTCGGTCGCCATTTCGCCGCCGGAGCGAAGAAAGTCGATCACCTGGCCAACGGTCCAATGTTCCGGGACCGCAACGGTATCGCGGCGCATCAGCCGACCGGCCGATTCCTCCGGATAGGAAAGGGCTTCCTCGATCGCCGCGCGATCGTCGGGATCGAGCGCGCGCAGAACCGCGCGCTGATCCTCTTCCTCCATGTCCTCGATAATGGCGACGGCATCGTCCGTCTCCATCTCGCCGGCGATCTCGGCGACCTCGTGCGGCTCGAGCGTGTCGATCAGTTCGTCGCGCACCCAGTCGTTGAGTTCGGCCAGGACATCGCCGTCGATCAGCCCTTCGAGTGCGCGGGCCAGCGCCCGCCGGTCATCCCTGTCGACCAGTTCCAGAAGATCGGCGATATCGGCAGGGTGGAGAGGTTCGACCAGCGCACGTGCGCCTTCATTGTCGCCGGCGGAGACTCGCTCCATGACCGAACTGACGAATTTGGGCTTCAGCCGGTCATCTTCATCCAGCTGGCCGTCATTGGCGACGACGGCTTCGGAGGTTTCGAGGTCGCTGTCGCTCATCTCGCCTCCCCAAGCCGAACCGTGAACTTCCCGGTTTCCTAGGGCGAGAAGAGCATGGCCGCAATGGGTGCAGCTCCGATCATCCGGATCGGATTGCAAGGAGATAGGGGGTAGCGCGACAAGGCCTGCCTGCTTATTCGGCAGGCGCAACAGAAACCTGGGAGATGATCAATGGCCGGCGAACTCAACACCCTGGTGCTGAACCTGGACAGCGGCGGCGATGTCGTCATCCGGCTCAGGCCCGACCTTGCGCCCGGTCACGTCGAAAGGGTCCGCGAGCTCGTAGGCGAGGGCTTTTATGATGGCGTTGTCTTCCATCGAGTGATCGACGGCTTCATGGCCCAGGGCGGCGATCCCAGCGGCACCGGAATGGGCGGATCAAAGCTCCCGGATCTGAAAGCGGAGTTCAGCCGCGAGCCCCATGTGCGGGGAACGGCTTCGATGGCTCGTACCAGCGCTCCCGATAGCGCCAACAGCCAATTCTTCATTTGCTTCGACGATTGCCGGTTTCTCGATGGCCAATACACCGTCTGGGGTCAGGTGGTGGAAGGAATGGAGCATGTCGATGCTCTTCCCAAAGGCGAGCCGCCGCGCAATCCGGGCAAGATCGTCAAGGCGTCCCTTACGGACTGACCGCCCGGGGCGGGTCTGAGGTGCCCGGCAACCCAGAGAACCACCGACCCTGAACTGGCGAAGGAAAGGGTCGACGATCGCGCACCTTTTCGCTCCAGCCCGGTAGCTCGTTCCGCGAATAAAGAGGAACAGGAGCAGGCGGACGATCGTCATTGGCTTGCCGAAACGGCGTGGCAATGGTGTGGACGAACTGATGCGGGAATTCTCACAGCTTCTCGAAGCCCTCGTCTACACACGTTCGCGCAATGCCAAGCTGAAACTGATTGGCGACTATCTCAGGCGAACTCCTGACCCCGATCGGGGCTATGCGCTCGCGGCGCTTACCGGCGAACTGGATCTTCCTGCGGTCAAGCCGGCCGCCATCCGGGCGCTGGTGGAGGAGCGGATCGATCCCGTCCTCTTCCGTTTGAGCCGGGACTATGTCGGAGACATGGCCGAAACGGTTTCGCTGCTCTGGCCCAAGCCGCCTGGGGAGCCGGTGGACCTCGACGACGGCGTCCTTCGAATATCGGCCGTGGTCGAGCGTCTGGCTAGGCTTGGCCGAGCCGAAGCGCCAGCCGCTCTTGCCCGAATGCTCGACCATCTCGACGTCTCCGGCCGCTTCGCCTTGCTGAAATTGGCGACCGGGGGATTGCGGATCGGCATCTCGGCCCGACTGGCCAAGGTCGCGATGGCCAGGGCGTTCGGCATCGACCTGGATGCGCTTGAGGAGGTCTGGCACGGCATCGCGCCGCCCTATCTGGTCCTGTTCGAATGGGCTGAAGGCAGGGGCGAACAGCCGCGGAGCGAGAATGTGCCGGTTTTTCGACCGTTCATGCTCGCTCACCCGCTCGAGGGTCAGGCCGTCTCGATGGCGGAATATGCCGCCGAATGGAAATGGGACGGGATCAGGGTCCAGGTCGTCCGTGCGGGGGGCGAAACCAGGCTCTACAGCCGCGCGGGCGACGATATCAGCCGAAGCTTTCCCGATGTTGCCTCAGCCTTCGAGGTCGAGGCGGCGCTCGACGGCGAGCTGCTGGTCAAGGGGGGAGTACAGGGCGGTCAGGCCGGCAGTTTCAACGCGCTTCAGCAGCGACTCGGCCGAAAGCAGGTCTCGAGCAGGATGTTGGCCGAATATCCGGCCTTCGTTCGTCTCTACGACATCCTGTTCGATGACGGGGTAGACCTGCGGAGCCAGCCCTGGACCGAGCGTCGTGGCCGGCTGGAGGCCCTGGTTCCGCGGCTCGATCCGGAACGTTTCGACCTTTCGGCGATGATAGTGGCCGACAGTTTCGAGGCACTCGAGGCGATTCGGGGCGGCGCGCGCGACTCCGCCATTGAAGGCGTGATGCTGAAACGGCGTGACAGTCCCTATGTGGCGGGCCGGCGGGCCGGCCTGTGGTACAAATGGAAACGGGACCCGCTGACTGCCGACTGTGTCTTGATGTACGCCGTCCGCGGGAGCGGCAAGCGATCCTCATATTATTCGGATTATACGTTCGGCTGCTGGAACGAGTCGGACGAATTGCTGCCGGTTGGAAAAGCCTATTTCGGCTTTACCGACGAAGAGCTTAAGTGGCTCGACAGCTTTGTCCGCAACCACACGGTCCAGCGCTTCGGTCCGGTTCGGGAGGTGGAGAAGTCGCTCGTTCTGGAGGTCGCCTTCGATTCAATCCATTCGAGCAGCCGGCATAAATCGGGCCTGGCCATGCGCTTCCCGCGCATATCGCGGATCCGTCGCGACAAGCCGGCCAATGAGGCCGACCGGATCGAAACCCTTCGTGCGCTGATCACGTGAGCAGAAAAAAAGGCCGGCACAGGGCCGGCCTTTTTCCATGTCTTGCTTCCGCTGGAACGGGACCGCTCCAGCCGCGCGAGTATCTCTGCCGACTTACTGGATCGGCTGAAGATTGACCGCCGCAGTCTTGCCGCGCCGGTCGACCTCGAGTTCGAATTCGAGTCGATCGCCTTCGTTCAGCGAGATCATTCCGGCCCGTTCGACGGCCGAGATGTGGACGAAGGCGTCAGGCTGCCCATCGTCCCTGGTAATGAAGCCGAAGCCCTTCGTGGCGTTGAAGAACTTGACGGTCCCAGTTGCCTTCTCGCCGGTCAGCTGGCGCTGAGGGCCACGCTCGCGCGGCTCGGATTCCTCAACAGGCATCGGCTCGCCATCGATCTTGAGATCGGACGCCGAAATCCGCCCACCGCGGTCCACCAGCGTGAATTCGAGTGGCTGGCCATCCGCCAGCCCCTGGAGGCCAGCCTGTTCGACAGCCGAAATGTGGACGAAGACGTCCTCACCGCCATCGTCCCTGACGATGAAGCCGAAGCCCTTGTTGGCGTTGAAGAATTTGACAACACCTTTGGCTTCACCAACGACCTGCGGGGGCATTCCGCCGCCGCCCCGGCCACCGCCGAACCCGCCGCCGCCGCCGCCGCCGCCGCCAAAGCCGCCACTGCGCGGGCCGCCGAAGCCGCCGCCGCCGCGATAGCCGCCGCCACCGCCGCCACCGCCGCCGTAGCGATCGCCGCCGCCGCCGCCGCCGCCGAAACGGTCACCGCCGCCTCCGAACCTGTCGCCGCCGCCGAAGCCGCCCCTGTCGAATCCGCCGCCGAATTCTTCACCACCGCCAATATTGTCGCGCTTGTCGCGGCCGCGACTGCCGCGCTCGCCGCGGCGTCCTCTGTCAAAACCCATCTTCGTCAGTTACTTTCCAGCGCCCTCATTCCCCTTATCAAACCACCGCGCTGGGGCATATCGCGCAAAGGCTCTTGCGCCGAAAGTCGGCACAGGGACGCGGTCATAGCCCAAAAGGCTTTCTCGTGCGAGTATATTTCGACTCGGGTGCCGGGCACGTGTTTGATCAGCCTGCCGCCGAAGGCCCAGGTGCCCGAGGCCATGGCAAGGACCGAACTCTCCTTGCCCGATTGATACTCCGCACATTGAGCCGCCTGGCCCTTTCCCCTATCTCTGCCCGATGAGTGTCTATTTTCACGAAGAGGATCTTCCTGACGGAGTCCTCGCTCCGGGCCCGGTGGCGGTCGATACCGAAACCATGGGATTGCAACTATCTCGGGACCGCCTGTGCGTCGTCCAGATCGCCGATGGGCATGGGGACGAGCATCTCGTTCGATTCCGTCCGGGAAGCGCGTATGAGGCGCCACATCTCAAGGCCGTTCTCACCGATCCGGATCGGCTCAAGCTCTACCATTTCGCCCGTTTCGACCTTGCCTCGATCCGAGCCTATCTCGGAGTGCTTGCCGAACCGGTCTATTGCACCAAGACCGCGTCGCGCCTGGTCCGGACCTATACCGATCGTCACGGCCTCAAGGATCTGGTCAAGGAACTGCTTGGCCAGGAAATATCCAAGCAGCAGCAGCAGACCGACTGGGGAGCACCGGTCCTTTCGGATCCACAGAAGGATTATGCGGCTTCCGACGTTCGTTATCTCCACGGACTGAAGGAGAAATTGGACGAGCGGCTGGAGCGCGAAGGACGAACGGAATTGGCGCGGGCCTGTTTCGACTTCCTTCCACACCGGGCTCTGCTCGACCTGGCCGGCTGGCCGGACCAGGACATTTTCGCTCATGTCTGAACCGGCCGCTAATGTCTGAACTGGCCGAACGCGAACGCAAGGTGAAGCGCGGATGGGCTGCGCCCGGAGGGGGGCACGACCATCTGGTCCGGGTCCTGAAGATCGCCATGCCGGCTTTGATCGGAGTCGTTCTCGCCTTCCTTGCATTCGCTCCGCTCGAGGAAAAGCAGGAAGTCAGCTTCGTCCTCGACAAGACCAAGGTCGAACAGGCCGAGGAGCGGATGCGAGTGGAATCGGCTCGTTATCGTGGCCAGGACCAGCTTGGCCGGCCGTTCATCCTCAATGCCGAAGCGGCGCTTCAGGAGAGCTCCACCGATCCGGTGGTCCAGATCCGCGACATGAGCGCCCAGATCATGCTCGCCAGCGGGCCGGCACGGCTTCAGGCGCTCCGTGCGCGCTATAATATGGAAAGCGATGAGGTCGATGTGATCGGCCCGATCCTGTTCGCCGCCGCCGATGGATACAGGCTCGGGACCCGCGACGTTCGAGTCGATCTCCGCGCGCAGACTCTGGTCAGTCGTGGTGCGGTCACGGGCCAGATCCCGCTCGGCCGTTTTTCCGCCGAAAGCCTTCGCGCCGATCTCGAAAGCCGAACTGTGGTTCTGGCCGGCCGGGCGCGCTTGCATATTGCTCAAGGGGGCCTCAGATGATCGCCATGAACCGAATCCTCCTCGGTCTCCTCCTTCCCGCTTGCGCCGGCCTCGCCTTCGTCGCCGTCCCCGTTCTGGGGCAGGAAGCGGGTTCAGCACTCAAGGGCCATGACACGAGTGCACCGGTGGATGTGGCCGCCGACCGGATCGAAGTCCAGGATCGGGCCGACCGGGCCATTTTCTCCGGCAATGTCGATGTCCGGCAGGGAAATTTGCGGCTCGATTCGGAGCGCCTTACAGTGGCTTATTCCAGTGCCGGCGGGATCGAGATCAGGCGGCTCGAAGCGTCGGGCGGGGTGACTTTGAGAAGCCCTTCGGAGACGGCTCGAAGCCAGTTCGCCATCTATGATCTGGATCGCCGGCTGGTGACGATGATCGGCGCCGTTTCCCTGGATCGCGGGGCGTCGAACGTCCGGGGTGGACGACTGGTTCTCGACCTCGAAAGCGGCCGTGCAGTGATGGATGGCGGAACTGCGGGCGCACCGGGCACAGAGACGTCCGGCGGCCGGGTTACCGGTCGCTTCACGGTCCCGCAGCGCTCGAGCGACTGAATCGCGGTCCCGCTCTGCGAACAAGCCCGCTTTTGCCGCAGCATCCGGCATGCAAGACTCTTGCCGGTTGAGGCGAAAGCACGGAGCGCCTAAGTAAAGTCACGATATGGCCGGAGCTGGCATGAACGAGACGATTTCGATCGAACGCCCTTCCGCCGAGGCGGCGCTTGGGGACGTGGCGCGCGGCCTGTCGATCATTTCGATCGCCAAGTCCTATGACAAGAAGGCGGTCCTGACCGACGTTTCGCTTGGCGTCGAGCGAGGCGAAGTGGTCGGCCTGCTTGGCCCCAATGGCGCCGGGAAAACCACCTGCTTCTACTCTGTCATGGGCCTGGTGAAACCGGACAGCGGCCGGATTCTCCTGGACGGCGAAGACATTACGGGTCTTCCAATGTATCGCCGGGCCATATTGGGCCTTGGCTATCTGCCCCAGGAAACCTCGATCTTTCGTGGCCTTTCCGTTTCGCAGAATATCATGGCGGTGCTTGAAGTGGCCGAGCCGGACAAGGCTGCCCGTCGCGACAGGCTCGAGCAGTTGCTTGGCGAATTCCATCTCGAGCATCTTCGCGATGCTCCGGCCATGGCCCTTTCCGGGGGCGAGCGGAGGCGATGCGAGATCGCCAGGGCACTGGCCGCCAATCCCTCGATCATGCTGCTCGATGAACCCTTTGCAGGAATTGACCCGATTTCGATCCAGGATATTCGAGACCTTATCGGCGAACTCAAGAAGCGTGACATCGGCGTCCTGATCACCGACCATAATGTCCGCGAGACGCTCGACATCGTCGACAGGGCCTGCATCATCTACGGTGGACAGGTCCTGTTTGCCGGAAGCCCGGAAGATCTGGTTCGGGATCCCAATGTCCGTCGCCTTTATCTGGGCGAGAGCTTCGAGCTGTAGATGATCGGCCAGGGTCATAACGGCGAAGCGATCCTGCCCGATGCCGCCTTGCTGCGATTTCCGGCGAGGGCCGTTCAAGACGAGGCTTCGGTCAGTTGAGCCTCGCGCCCCGCCTCGACATTCGCCAGTCCCAGTCGCTGGTCATGACGCCCCAGCTCCAGCAGGCGATCCGGCTGCTGGCCTTGTCGAACCTCGAAGTTGAAGGGTTTCTTGCTGAGGAGATCGAGAGAAATCCGCTGCTCGAGGCCGAACCCGTGTCCGCCGAAACGGACTCGCAGCCCACTGCGGATATCGAGAGCGACAGCTTCGAAGCCGTCCCCGAAGTGGATTCCAGCGGCGGCGATTCGGCACTCGACGTGGACCTGAACAGCGAGGATTTTCACCAGGACAGCGCTTCGGATTCGCTGGGAGGGCTGGATGGCAGCCTCGGTCTGTCCGGCGCCGGCTCCGGCTCCGGAGGCATGAACCTGGGGGAGGAAGGGCTGGATTTCGACCGACTCGAAGACCAGCCCGAATCGCTTCACGATCATCTTCAGCGGCAGGCCGGCGAACAGCTGTCCGGAGTTCCACTCGTGATCGCGACCTTGATCATCGAGCAGGTCGAGGAGACCGGCTATTTCTGCGGTGATCTGCTCGATCTCGCCCAGCGGCTGAATGTTCCCCCTGACGAGGTCGAACGGGTACTCGCCGTGGTCCAGACCTTCGATCCGCCGGGCGTCGCCGCCCGAAGCCTCGCCGAGTGCCTGGCGCTGCAGGCCAGGGACGCCGATCGCTATGATCCTGCAATGGCACGTCTGATCGACAATCTCGATTATCTTGCCAAGGGCAATTTCGCTGCACTCAAGAGGATCTGCGCGGTCGACGACGAAGATCTGGGCGACATGATCCGGGAAATCAGGGCCTATGATCCGAAGCCCGGCTGCCGCTTCATCGCCAGCGACAGGGTCGATGGGATCGTCCCGGACCTGTTCGTGGCCCGGCGAGGCTCGGTCTGGGCAGTCGAACTGAACAATGCGACGCTTCCGCGCCTGCTCGTCAATCGCTCATATTATGCGGAACTGGCGAGTGGATCCCAGGACCGCAAGTCGCGCGCCTGGCTGTCCGAGTGCCTCCAGAATGCGAACTGGCTCATGAAGGCGCTCGATCAGCGGGCGCGAACGATCATCAAGGTGGCGAGCGAGCTGGTGGTTCAGCAGGAAGGCTTCTTCCGCCATGGCGTGTCGCACCTGAAGCCGCTTACCCTGCGGTCGGTGGCGGAGGCGATCGGGATGCACGAATCGACGGTCAGCCGGGTTACCTCCAACAAATATCTGTCCTGCGAGAGAGGTCTGTTCGAGCTGAAATTCTTCTTCACGAGCGGCATCCGTTCAACCGGATCGGCAGATGGCGGCGAGTCGGTTTCGGCCGAAGCGGTGAAGAGCCGCATAAAGGCGCTGATCCAGGCAGAGGACAGCCGCAAGATCCTGTCCGACGACCAGCTTGTCGAAAGACTGAGGGAAGAAGGGTTCGACATCGCTCGTCGGACCGTCGCCAAATATCGCGAAGCCCTGGGAATCGGCTCTTCGGTCCAGCGCCGACGCCAGAAGGCGATCGGCCGCGCCGCCTGACCAGAAGGAGAGACATGGCTTTGTCATTGCTTCTTGCATCGGCGGCGCTGGCGGCGACGTCGGGTCCTTCCGCCGACTGCCAGTCGGCAATAGGGCCCCTATACGGTGGAGTGGCGATCGACGATTACCCGAACCTGGTCGACGGGACGTCCCTTGCCAGTGACCGGGCACTGATCTCGCTTCGTCAGTCGGGTGACAATTCGCTTCTGGTCATCCGGGGCGGCGACTTCGCCGGAGCCGATCTTCGCGGCGCCCGGCTTTCCAACATCTGCTTCATCGGAACCGACCTTTCCGGAAGTGACTGGACCGGCGCACAGGCCCACGGCGTCGGCTTCATCGATTCCAGTCTCGAGGGGGCCAGGCTGGTTTCGGCCGATCTTCGCCGGGTCCTGTTCCGGAATGCCAATCTGAAGGACGTTCTGGGCGAGGGCGCGAACCTAGCCGGCGGTCGGCTGGACGGCGGCTGGTTCGACGGCAGCGTCGAGAACCTAAGGCTCGACCAGGCGGACCTCCGGGGCTTCACCTTCTCGTGCGGGATCACGATCGATGATGGTTGTCCGGTCTATCAGGGCGGCCCCGGGATCCGCCTGAACGAAGCGAGGCTTGCCGGTGCAAGCCTGTGGGGCGTGGCCGACTATGAAGGGGCCCGGGTCGACTCGACCGAGGTTGCGCTCGGCGATCTGTGGAGGCTTTCCAAGGCGCAGGTCGAGGGACCTGTGCGGGTTCGGGGCGGGGACGAGCTGCTCGACCTGGCGCCCGACGAATTGCGAAGCCTCGTACCGCATCTTGCCGGAGAGGAAGGCCGATCGCTCGATTCACCCGACCCGGACCCGCCCCAGGAGCCACCATATTATGCCTCGCCCGGACGCTATTCGCTGTTCGTCGACGGAGAGCGGCATTTCAAGCCGACGATCCGCAATCACGACCTCTACAAGCGGCTTCTTCCAGTCATCGTCGGAGCCTCGTTCTCGAGGGTCGTGGTTCGCTTCGGGTCTTCAGGCACTCTCGATTCGGTCGGCGAATCGATCGGTTCGAATGCCCATATGTGCACTCTTTCCGCCAACGGCCTTCGCCTGGACCCGGGGAGCGGCTTCTATTCCGGGCCGCAGCCCGATCTGGACGAAGATTCGGCTGAATGGCGCGGGCGACCAATGGCCGTGCTCAGGCTCGATGGGGATTATGCCCAGGTCCATGTCGGGGGCGCCGGCGGCGGGGACGGGCGCGGGGATTCACGGCTCAGCGATTATGCAAGCTGCGGCGCTCGGGCCGCCTTTGTGCCGATGCTGAGGCTATCGGTCCCGCAGTCCGAAGCGCGCCGCTGGTTCGAAGTGCTGAGCGGGGGCGACCTGTAGGCGGAACCGGCGAGTCCCGGCTTCCCATCTTCCCGGCGCTGTGCTTTAGGCGCCCCCATGAATATTCACGAATATCAGGCCAAGGAATTGCTGGCCAAATTTGGTGTGCCGGTACCAGCCGGCCATGCCGCGATGAGCGTCGATGAAGCCGTTGCCGCAGCCGGGCAGCTTCCAGGACCGCTTTACGTGGTCAAGGCGCAGATTCATGCGGGCGGTCGCGGCAAGGGCCGTTTCCAGGAACTCGGGCCCGATTCGAAAGGTGGCGTAAGGCTCGCGCGCACGGCCGAGGAAGTCAGGGCTCATGCCGAGGAGATGCTCGGCAACACTTTGGTGACGATCCAGACCGGGCCACCTGGCAAGCAGGTGAACCGGCTCTACGTCACTGACGGAGTCGACATCGCCAAGGAATTCTATCTGGCCTATCTGGTCGAACGCAAAAGCGGCCGGATCGCGATCGTCGTTTCGACCGAAGGCGGGATGGATATCGAGGAAGTCGCCCATTCGGCGCCGGAAAAGATCCATACCTTCACTATCGATCCGGCGACCGGCTTCATGCCTCATCACGGCCGAACCGTGGCCCATGCTCTCGGCCTTGAAGGCGATCTCGCCAAGCAGGCGCAGAAACTGGCGATGCAGCTGTACGAGGCCTTTCTCGGTACCGACGCCTCGCAGATCGAGATCAACCCGCTTGCGGTTACGGATGACGATCGCCTTCTGGTTCTCGACGCGAAGGTCGGCTTCGATTCCAACGCCATGTTCCGTCACAAGGACCTTGAGGCTCTTCGCGACGAGAGCGAAGAGGAACCGATGGAACTGGAAGCCTCGCGCTATGACCTGGCCTATATCAAGCTGGACGGCGACATTGGCTGCATGGTCAATGGCGCGGGCCTGGCCATGGCGACGATGGACATCATCAAGCTCAACGGCGCTTTCCCAGCCAACTTCCTGGATGTCGGTGGCGGGGCCTCGAGGGAGAAGGTCACGGCGGCGTTCAAGATCATCCTGTCCGACCCGGCGGTGAAAGGCATTCTCGTCAACATTTTCGGCGGGATCATGCGCTGCGACATCATCGCGGAAGGAATTGTCGCCGCTGCGCACGAAGTGGATCTGGATGTGCCGCTGGTGGTTCGTCTCGAAGGCACCAATGTCGAGGAAGGCAAGCGAATCCTCGCTGACAGCGGCCTCGCAATCGTCCCGGCCGACGATCTGGGCGATGCGGCCCGCAAGATAGTCGCCGAGGTCAAGCAGGCCGCTTGACGTCAATGTTGGGCGCCGCCTTGCAGCGCGCCCGCCCATCCCGGAAGAAGGGGAGCGAAATGAAGTTGCTGGTCGCCGTGAAGCGGGTGATCGACTTTAACGTGAAACCGCGGATCAAGGCGGATGGAAGCGGTGTCGATCTCGCCAACGTCAAGATGAGCATGAATCCGTTCGACGAGATTGCGGTCGAAGAAGCTATCCGGCTCAAGGAAAAGGGCGTTGCAAGCGAGATCGTCGCCGTTTCGATCGGACCGGCCAAGGCCCAGGAGACGCTTCGAACGGCGCTCGCAATGGGTGCGGACCGGGCGATCCTGATCCAGACGGACGAGGAGGTTGAGCCTCTCGCGGTCGCAAAGCTGCTCGCCAAGGTAGCCGAAGAGGAAGAGCCCGGCCTGTTCATCCTCGGCAAGCAGGCGATCGACGACGACAGCAACCAGACCGGACAGATGCTTGCTGCACTGCTTGGCTGGGCTCAGGGCACTTTCGCGTCGAAGGTCGAAATGTCCGACGACAAGGTCGCCGTGACCCGAGAGGTAGATGGCGGGCTCGAGACGGTGAAGCTCAGCATGCCGGCGGTGGTGACCACCGATCTTCGGTTGAACGAACCGCGTTATGCCTCGCTTCCCAATATCATGAAGGCCAAGTCCAAGCCGCTCGCCCAGAAGAGCCCGGCCGATTACGGGGTCGATATCACGCCCCGCCTGACGACCCTGAAGGTGAGCGAGCCGCCGAAGCGCCAGGCCGGCGTCAAGGTCGGATCGGTCGACGAGCTCATCGACAAACTGCGTGCAACGGGAGTGATCGGATGACGACGGCTCTGGTCTGGGTCGATCATGAAGACGGCCAACTGAAGGATTCCACCCT
>CAYOJN010000027.1:0-15867 GCA_964404245.1 uncultured Sphingosinicella sp.
GCCATGAAGGCGGGATACTCAAAATGGCACGGCTGACCAGCCGTCTTGTCCCGCCAGTCCCGCTTCGGGACGCTCGTGCGGCAAAGGTGTAGTTTGCCCTTGGCCTGTGCTCAGGCGAGGCTGATGAAACTGTCCATCACTCGCTTCCGGCCACTATGCTCGAAGTCGATCTCGAGCTTGTTTCCCTCCACCTCGGCGACCTTTCCATAGCCGAACTTGGAATGAAAGACGCGCTGGCCGACATGAACGTCGGACCGACCGGGGTTGCCGAGGCTCACGGAGCTTGCCCGGGCCTCGATGATTCGCGTTGGCGAGCGGTCAAAGCCGCCACTTGTCGCGGCCCGCTGCCAGCCAGGCCCGCGACCGGTTCCCCTGGCAAGATCGGCGAAGGGATCCGCGCGTTCCGACCAGTTGGCCCGCCAGAGCGACTCGCCGCCGCTCATCGTCGTTTCCTGTTCGACATGGTCGTCGGGAAGCTCGCCGATGAACCTTGAGGGAAGGGACGAGGTCCACTGGCCGTAGATCCGGCGGTTGGCGGCGTGGAAGATATGGCATTTGCGCATTGCCCTGGTGATCGCGACATAGGCCAGCCGCCTTTCCTCCTCCAGGCTTGCAAGGCCGCCCTGATCGAGCGCCCGCTGGGACGGGAAGACGCCTTCTTCCCAGCCGGCGAGGAAGGTGGTGTCGAACTCGAGCCCCTTGGCGGCGTGGATGGTCATCATGGTGACCTTGTCCGCCTCGTCGGCGGCATCATTGTCCATCACCAGGCTGACATGTTCGAGGAAGGCACCGAGGGATTCATAATCCTCCATTGCCCGGGTCAGTTCGGTGAGATTTTCCAGCCGACCCGAACTTTCCACCGACCGGTCCGCCTGGAGCATGGCCGTATAGCCGGATTCGTCCAGGACGATCCGGGCAAGTTCGGAATGCGGGATCTGGTCCAGGCTCGATCGCCAGCGGGCGAAATCCCCGACCAGCTGGCCGAGCGAACGGCGGGCCTGGGGAGTGAGTTCGTCGCTGTCCAGGATCTGCGCGGCGGCGCTGAACAGGGAAAGGCCGGCGGAGCGGGCAAAGGCGTGAATCCTCGCCACTGCCTTGTCGCCCAGGCCCCGCTTCGGGGTGTTGATGATCCGTTCAAGCGCCAGGGCGTCGTCAGGGGAGGAAATTACTCTCAGATAAGCGAGTGCATCGCGGATCTCGGCCCGTTCGTAGAATCGAAAGCCACCGACGATCCGGTAGGGAAGGCCGATCGCGATGAACCGGTCCTCGAACTCCCTGGTCTGGAACTGCGCGCGGACCAGGATCGCGCAATCGTCGAGCCGGCCACCCCTGCGTTGGATCGATTCCAGTTCCTCGCCGATCCGCCGGGCTTCCTCGGGCCCGTCCCAGACCCCGATCACCTGAACCTTCTCGCCTTCGTCATGCTCGGTCCACAAGGTCTTTCCGAGCCGGCCTGAATTTTGCGCAATCAGTGCGGACGCGGCGGCCAGTATATGCGGGGTCGACCGATAATTCTGTTCGAGCCGGATGATCGCGGCGCCCGGAAAATCGCGCTCGAAGCGAAGGATGTTGGTCACTTCCGCGCCGCGCCAGGAGTAAATGGACTGATCGTCATCGCCAACGCAGCAGATGTTCCTGTGCCCCTGGGCGAGCAGCCTCAACCACAGATACTGGGCCTGGTTGGTATCCTGATATTCGTCGACCAGGAGATAGCGGAAGCGCTTCTGATAATATTCCAGGACGTCGCGATGGCTTCGAAGGATCACCAGCATGTGAAGCAGGAGATCGCCGAAATCGCAGGCGTTCAGGACCTTCAGCCGGTCCTGATACTCCGCATAGAGGCTTGCGCCCTTGCCATTGGCATAGTCTTCCGACTCGCCGGCATCGACCTGATCGGGGGTCAGGCCCTTGTTCTTCCAGCGGTCGATGAGGCCTGCAAGCATCCGCGCCGGCCACCTCTTCTCATCGAGATTGGCGGCAAGGATCAGCTGCTTCAGAAGCCGAAGCTGGTCATCGGTATCGAGGATGTTGAAATTGCTCTTCAGTCCGACGAGCTCGGAATGACGGCGGAGCATCTTTGCAGCGACCGAATGGAAGGTGCCGAGCCAGGGCATTCCCTCCACCGCCGGGCCGACGATCTTTCCAACTCTCTCGCGCATTTCGCGCGCCGCCTTGTTGGTGAAGGTGACTGCAAGGATTTCCGAAGGCCAGGCCCGCTTCGTGGCGATCAGATGAGCGAGACGGGCAGTCAGTGCGGCCGTCTTTCCGGTCCCGGCCCCGGCCAGGACCAGAACCGGCCCTTCCGTCGTCAGAACCGCCTCGCGTTGAGGCGGGTTGAGGCTGGAAAGATAGAAGGGTTCGGGCTGCGAAGTCATGGTGGTCACGGTGAACGATTAGGGAACATTGGCTCAGGAAACAATGGCGGCCGCCGCTCCGAAACGCCTATTCGCCGTTTCGGAGCAGGAGGATGACGGCCTTTCCGAACCGCCGTTCGGCCTCGAGCCGAAGCGGTCCGGCCAGCTTCAGTTCCTCGCCGGACGTCTCCACGCTGACCCATGCACCGGGCGCGAGCCAGTCGTCTGACGCGATTCGGTCGATCGCGGCCTGTGCGAGCGCGGTTCGATAGGGCGGGTCGATCAGGACGAGGTCGAAGGGGGCCGAAGGGGCGGGTTGATGCTCGACCGTGGCTCGATGGACTTCGGATCGGGGACGAGCACCCAGCCGATCAACATTGGCGTCGAGCACGGCAAGTGCGGAGCGGTCCTTTTCGACGAAGCTGCAATGCGCAGCACCGCGCGAAAGCGCTTCCAGACCGAGCGCGCCGGTGCCTGCGAACAGGTCGGCGACCCGCAATCCCTCGAAGCTTCCGATCCGGCTCGAAAGCATCGAGAACAGGCCTTCCCTGGCCCGGTCGCTTGTCGGCCGGGTCGAAGTTCCGGGCGGCGCATCGATCCTTTGACCGCGCCATTCACCCGCGATGATCCTCACCGCCAGCCCGCTTCTGCACCGCGGCTCATTTCAGCCCCTGCCTGAAGGTGACGAGGTCGTGCTGGCGAACTTCCTCGACCGCCCCGGCAGGGAGATCGCCCAGCTGGAGCGGACCGTAAGCGGTCCGGATCAGGCGCGAGACCTTGAGCCCGAAATGCTCCAGGACCCGGCGAACCTCACGGTTCTTGCCTTCCTTCAACCTGAGCTCGATCCACTGGTTCCGGCCGGTCCGGCGCTCAAGATTGGCATCGATCGAGCCGTAGCGAACGCCCTCGATCACTATTCCCTGGATCAGTCCTTCAAGCTGCTCCTGGCTTATCTGGCCGAAGGCCCGGGCCCGGTAGGTCCGCTCGACCCCGGTGGAAGGGAGCTCCAGCTGGCGCTTCAATTCACCATCGGTCGTCAGGAGAAGAAGCCCTTCGGTGTTCATGTCGAGCCGACCGACCGGCATCACTCGCGGCAGGTCCCGGGGCAGTCGGCTGTAGATGGTCGGGCGCCCTTTCGGGTCATGTTCGGTGGTGAGCAGGCCCGGCGGCTTGTGAAAGCGGAACAAGCGGGCAGGGGCGGGCGCCTTCACCGGCCGGCCGTCGACGGTGACTCCGTGAAGCGAAGTCAGAAGCGTTGCGGGCGTTTCCACGGTCTTTCCGGCAATCGCGATCCGGCTATCGGCGATCATTCGCTCGATCTCGCGCCGCGAGGCGATACCCGCACGGGCAAGAAGCTTGGCGATCCGCTGGGGCTCTTTCGATGGGCGAGGGGGTGGCAGCTTTCTTCTCCGTCACTCGAGGCCGAAGGACGGCCGGAAACTTATTTGCGATCAGGCGATTGGCAGGCGCGGCACTACGATCGGTATTGCTCGTTACGGTTACAGATCGACTGCTTGGAAAGACCCGCCCCTATCATGCTCTTCAGTAAGCGCGAAAGGCAGATCAGACGAATCCTCGTCGTCGAGGACGAGCCCCTGGTCGCCTTCGACAACGAATATCTGCTCACCGACGCCGGTTATGAAGTGGTTGCAACGGTCGACAATCTGATCGCCGCCCGCGAAATCATCGAGGCCGAGCAGCTCGATCTCGTTCTCACCGACATCAGGCTCAATGGCGAGGGCGACGGGACCGGGGTCGCAGCGGTCGCACGGGCAAGAAGCGTTCCGGTCCTGTTCGTGACCGCGCATGCAAGCGACGAGACAAGGGGCCTGGGGCTCGGTTGCCTTGCCAAGCCCTATACCGACAAGGTTCTGAAAGGCGCTCTGGAGGCGCTCGAAGCGCATCTGAAAGGCAGAAAGCTTCGAAAGATTCCGCCACAACTGACCCTGTATGAACCCTCCGCCTGAAAAGGCGTCGAGCGTCGAACTGGCTGATTCCATCTGGCAGGAAACCCCATTAGAAGGTGCGGATGAGTGACACGAGCATGAGCGCGCCGTCCGGCTGGCGAAGCCGTCTCCCGGACGGAGTCAGGCCTTATTTCGAACCGGCGCCAATCGCTGCGCTTTTCCTCGGGATGTCGTCGGGCTTTCCGTTCGCGATGATCGGAGCGACACTGACGACGAGGCTCGCCCAATATGGAGTCACGAAGAGCACGGTCACCGCGTTTGCCCTGACCTTCCTCGCCTATAATTTCAAATTCCTCTGGGCGCCGATCGTCGACACGGTCAGATTGCCCTATCTCCACCGCTTCGGTCAGCGCCGGTCCTGGCTATGGGTGATCGGCCTGTTTGTCATGGCGGCGGTCTTCTTCCTCGGAAGCCTCGATCCGGGAGCCGACATCCAGATGGTCGCGATCGCAGCAATCCTGGTCGGGATTGCCGGCGCGACCTACGACATCATCATCGACGCCTACCGGATCGAGCTGCTCGAGCCGCGGCAGCTCGGCGTTGGCTCGGGAATGTCGCAATATGGCTGGCGGATCGGATCGGCTGCGGCCGGCGCCCTGGCCCTGGTCCTTGCAGCCCGCTACGGTTGGGGGATCGCTTATGCCGCCTGCGCCGTCTTTGCGCTTCCCGCAATGGCGGTGGGCCTGTTCATGGGCGAACCCGAAAGGCATCGCGAACCGGCTCCGATACGCGGCCCGGTCCAGGCCGTGATCGCCTATTTCGCGCCTCTGGCCGAGTTCCTGAAGAGGCAGGGCGCTCTTGTCGTCCTCATTTTCGTCCTGATCCACAAGATCGGCGACACGCTCGCCAATCTTACCCTTCGGCTCCTGTTCGAGGATCTTGGGTTCACCAACGACGAAGTCGCCTTTTACGACGTCTTCGTCGGCTTCATCGCTCTTCTGGTCGGAGTCTTCGTCGGCGGAATCCTGTTCGCCAAGCTCGGTATGAAGAAGGCGGTCCTGATAAGCCTCATCCTCATGGCCGTTTCCAATTTCGGCTTCGCTCTCCTGGCCTGGATCGGCCACGACAATCTCGCAATGGCGTCGGTGATGGCGTTCGAGAATTTCGCCAGCGGGATCGGCGGAGTGACCGTGGTCGCCTATCTTTCCGCGCTGTGCAATCTGCGCTTCACCGCCACCCAATATGCACTCCTGTCGGCCCTGGCGAGCATTGCCGGGCGATTCCTGACCGGGACGACCGCGGGATCGCTGATCGATTATATGGGCTATGTGAATTTCTATCTGCTCACCACGGCAATCGCTTTTCCGGGCATCATCCTGTTCTGGGTCATGATGCGCACCGGTCTTGCCGACGATTCGATCGGAAGTGCAGGCAAAGCGGGCGAGGGCGATCTTCGCAAAGATGACGGCGTCACCTAGTCCGTTCAGTCGGATACAGCCCTCATCCGCGGGAACGACTGGTTAACGAGAAGACGGTAGACAGCCGCAATGGCTGCGTCGTCGATAGTTGCCCACGGCTGGAATATCGTTCGGGATGTCGCAGACGGCGTCTTCGCGACGGGGGCCCATATGCTTCTGTCACCCGGCTCGAGCTACTCGCTCATCGGGCTTGGAGTGACGCTCTCGATCGCGGTGGCTTTCACCTTGTGGCAGCGCCAGTCGAAGCGGCCGGTACCGATCCGCGCCCTGATGCGCGCCTTGCTGCCAAGTCGGCTCTGGCGAAGCGAGTCCGGGAGGGCTGATCTTCTCTTCACCCTGTTCAACGTCTTTCTGGGCATGATGCTGTTCGGATGGGCGATCGTCGGCCAGGCGGCTGTCGCTTCCTGGACCAGCCAGGCACTTTTCCCTCTTCTCGGAACGGGCCACGCGCCGATCTCCTCTCCGGCAGCGGTCGCAGCGATCACCACCATCGCCCTCTTCCTTGCCTATGAACTGGCTTACTGGGCCGATCATTATCTGAGCCACAAGCTGCCGTTCCTCTGGCAATTTCACCAGGTTCATCACAGCGCCGAGAGCCTTTCGCTGGCGACCAACTTCCGGGTTCACCCGGTCGATACGATCGTTTTCTACAATCTGGTAGCCGTGTTCACCGGACTCACGGCAGGGCTTCTGGACCTTGCGTTCGGGAGAGGAGCACTGCCCTTCGCGATCGCCGGCAGTAACGTGTTGCTGTTGGCGGCAGCGGTGCTTCTGACTCATCTCCACCATAGCCATCTGTGGATAAGCTTCGGCGAGCGCTGGGGCCGGGTTCTGCTCAGCCCTGCGCATCACCAGATCCACCATTCGGCCGATCCTGCTCATCATGACCGGAATTTCGGTAACAGCCTTGCAATCTTCGATTGGCTGTTCGGAACGCTCTATGTGCCGGCAGCGAAGCGCGAGTCGCTGAGCTTCGGGGTGCCCGAGCTCGATTATCATCCCCATTGCCTTGTCCGAAGCTTCTATATGCCGTTCGTCGCCACGGCGGCGATGGTCCGGGGTCGGGCCATCTCATTCGTTCAGGCCTTCAGGCTCGCAACCCTCAGACGACCGGCTGATCGTTCATCCTGAGCACTTCGCCGGCAAGGTAGAGCGAGCCCAGGATCAGGACGATCGGGGGCCGGTCCGGATCGGATTCGCGAGCGATTCCTTCAAGCGCATCCCGCACATCCTGGACCGGACTTGCGGCAAGGCCGAGCTCTCCAGCAGCTGCCGAGAGCGCAGACGGGGAATGATGGTCGTGGCCCGGCACCGGGATCATCCGGAAGATCGGTGGGCGGGCCGTGAACGGGCGAATGATGCCCGGCGCGTCCTTGTTGGCCAATAGTCCCATGACGAGGTGAAAGGGCCGGTCCTTCGGAACCGCTGCCCGGAAATGATCGGCCACCGCGCGGGCCGCGGCCGGATTGTGGCCACCGTCGAGCCAGAGCTGCGAGCCGCCGGGGAGGAGATCGTGAAGGGGGCCGGCCGAAAGCCGCTGAAGCCGCGCCGGCCAGTCGGCCCAGCCCATCGCCGCCTTCAGCGCGGAGTCCGGAACGCGAATCTGCTCCTGGTGACGAATCATGGCGACCGCGAGCGCCGCATTCATCGACTGGTGCGCCCCCGCGAGCCTGGGAAGCGGAAGATCGAGTTCGCCCCGTTGATCGTGATAATGGATGCGTCCGGAGTGGAGAAGCGCGTCCCATCGTCCGCCCCGGGGAAGCCAGACCGCGCCTGCCCTGGCCGCTGCCTCGCCGACCCGGTCGGCGATCCGGTGTGGGTAATGCTGAGTAACGAGCGCAACGCCCGATCGGGCGATTCCGGCCTTTTCCGATGCAACCTGTTCCAGCCGGGTGCCGAGGAAGGCGGAATGATCAAGGCCGAGCTGGGCGATCCCGCAGGAAGCCGGCCTTTCGATCACGTTGGTCGCGTCCAGCCGGCCGCCGAGGCCGACCTCGATGATGCAGAGATCCGCCGGAGTCCTCGAGAAAGCGAGAAAGGCCGCAGCGGTGGTCGCTTCGAAGAAACTGATCTCCGTCCCGTCCGAACGATCGAGCGCCTCGCCCAGAACGCAAGCGAGCGCCTCATCGTCGATCAATTCGCCGGCGAGACGGATCCGTTCGTTGAACCGGACCAGATGGGGGCTGGTATAGACATGGGCCTTGAGTCCGGCTGCCTCGACAGCGGCCCGGAGAAAGGCGCAGGTCGAGCCCTTGCCATTGGTCCCGGCAACATGGAAAACCGGTGGCAGGCGGTGCTGCGGATTGCCCAGCCGGACCAGCAGGGAGGTGATCCGCCCAAGCCCGAGACTGTCCGGGCCCGGCGACAGCGCAGCCAGCCGATCGAACTGGGCCTGGACATCGGGATGGTCGGAGGACGCTCGGTCGGTCACCGACGGTCAGGCGGCTTCGCGCCCGGGCGACAGATAGTCGAGCAGCAGCGCGAGCTGAGCCCTCAGGGCCTGGCGATGGACGACCATGTCGACCATTCCATGTTCGTGAA
Organism: uncultured Sphingosinicella sp.; assembly: GCA_964404245.1. Lineage (GTDB taxonomy): Bacteria > Pseudomonadota > Alphaproteobacteria > Sphingomonadales > Sphingomonadaceae > Allosphingosinicella. The sequence goes on from CAYOJN010000027.1 coordinate 8,281, forward strand.
GATATTCGGCGCGCTGAAAGCCCTCTGGAAGCTTTTCACGGATCGTCGATTCGATCACCCTTTGACCGGCAAAGCCGATCAGCGCCCCGGGCTCGGCGATCTGGATGTCGCCGAGCATCGCGTAGGACGCGGTGACTCCGCCGGTAGTCGGGTCAGCGATCACGACGATATAGGGAATGAAGGCTTCCTTCAGTTCGGCAATCGCCACCGTCGCCTTCGGCATCTGCATCAGCGACAAGATGCCTTCCTGCATTCTTGCCCCGCCAGCCGCGGTGACGATGACATAGGCGCTCCTGTCGGCGAGGGCGGTGCGGGCGCCGGCAACGAAGGCTGCGCCGACCGCCATCCCCATCGATCCACCCATGAAGGCGAAATCCTGGACTCCAAGCACCAGTGGCCGGCCCTCGATCGAGCCGCGGGCGTTGATCAGGGCGTCGCTGGTCCCGGTCTTCTGCCGGGCCGCCTTGATCCGATCCGTGTAGCGCTTGGAATCCCGGAATTTGAGCGGGTCCTCGCGCACCTCGGGGGCCGGAAGGATCGAATAGCCGGGATCGAGAATCATCTCCAGTCGGCGGGCGGGACCGATCCGGCCATGATGATCGCAGCGCGGGCAGACGGAAAGATTTTCCTCGAATTCCTTGGTGAAGACCATCGTCTCGCACTGGGGGCATTTGTGCCACAGATTCTCCGGGGTTTCCCTTTTCGGAAGAAAGGGGATCCTGTTGCGAACGCGATCGAGCCAGCTCATTCTCTACTCCCTGGAGCCGAGGGCGAGGCCTCGCTCCGCTGCCGGAACAGCCCGGTCCAGAGGGGTCGGATAGGACTGGAGCGGGAAGCTGTCCAGCATCCCCGGGCGAAGCCCTCTACGCGGTTCCCAACAGGGGCCAGTACCCGTGGGCACCGTTCCGACCGGGTTTCGCAGAGCCCGGCGCGCGCCGTTTTTCCGGACCGGGAAAGGCGTTCGGGGCCCCCGCCTTCACCGGGGAAGAACGCTCTGCGCTCAGAGCGTGGCTTCGATCTCGCGGGCAGCCTGATCGGGATCCGGAGACCGGGTTATCGGCCTTCCGATCACGAGGATCGAAGCGCCATTGTCGAGCGCCTGCCTTGGAGTGATGACCCGTTTCTGATCGCCTGAATCGCCATTGGCCGGCCGGACGCCCGGAACGACGAAGAAGCCGTCCGGCCAGGATCGCCGGGCCTCCTTCACTTCATTGCCCGAGCAGACAATCCCGTCGAGGCCGGCTTCACGGGCAAGGGCGGCGAGCCGGGTGACCTGCTGGTGCGGATCGTCATCGGTACCGATCGACTTCAGATCGTAACTGTCGAGGCTGGTGAGAACGGTGACCGCGACCACCCTGGTCCGGCTGGGCGCGGCAGCCTTGGCATCTTCAAGCATCGCCCGACCGCCGGCGGCATGGACGGTGAGAATCGCCGGAGCGATCGGGTGAAGCGCCTGGATGGCCTTGGCCACCGTGTTCGGAATGTCGTGAAGCTTGAGATCGAGGAAGATGGGCAGATCCAGGGCCGCCATCTCGCGAACGCCCTCGGGTCCATTGGCAGCGAAGAATTCGAGTCCCAGCTTGAGTCCACCGACATGGTTCCGAACCCGCATCGCCAGGGTCCTGGCCTGATCGAGATCCGGCATGTCGAGAGCGACGAAGACCGGACCCTTCATGGCTTTGCTGATTCCCCCTGCGGATCGGAGGAGACAGGCCGGGGCGAAGCCGCGGGCGAGTTGGCGACATGGACCTGGCCTTGGATGTCCTGGCGGCGCCTGAGCGACCACAAGCGGGCGCGATACAGGAGAAGGGTCGGGACGAAACCGAGCAGGAACGCGCCGATCACCAGGACCGGAAGCTTGACGTCCGCCTGGAGCCCTCCCCACAGATTCACGGTCACGACCGTCCAGTTGGCGTGGGCGAACAGGACCAGCACGACAGCCAGGATGACCCAGAACAGTGTCTTCAGAAACTGCATCCCCTGTTCCTCACCCAAAAAAGCGGGCGCGTCCAGACCATGTTGCCTCAGGCCCCGATCTCCCGCTCGATCGCCTCGAAAAGGTCCGGGATCGCGCCCAGCCGCTCTTTCTCCTCCTCCAGGATTTTCCGGAAGGCCGATCGCTTCATCTCCTTCACCCGGATGGGATCGATCCCGCCGCCATCCTGAATGGCCGAAACGATGATGTCGATCATCCGGTCGGCGCCGTGGAGGCGCCCCCACAGATAGTCATTCTCGCGGTAGGCGCGGCAGAAGAAGGCGCCGAAACTGTTGAACTGGATTCCCTTCAGGGTCGCCTCGGGCCCTGCATCACGGATCGCCGTAGCGTCCCTGGGGGAGATCCGATCGACCTTGATCGGATCGAATTCATCGAGCCCGTCGCCCTGGAGCAAGGGAAGGGTCGCGACATCGTAGAAGGGATAGCCGAGGAAGGAGAGGATCAGGGTGCGCCGGTCGGCCCTCTGGAGCCGTGAGAGGGCGTCGGTCAGTCGAAGGTCGGTTTCATGATCGAGGCGGCGAAGATCGAGATGGTCGGCAAGGGCGGCCATGGCGGCTTTCGGATCGCTTCCGGCGCTTCGAAGCAAGGCCCGCTTCTCTTCGTCGACATCCTTGCTGGCGGCCTCGCGATACAAGGCGATCATCTCGTCCATGACCCGGCGCAGTGGGTCGGCGCCTTCGATGTCAGGACCCATTTCGGTCAGCTGCCGGGTGACGAAGCGAAGCCGCCGGGTCCGGAAGTCCACATCGAAATCGACGAGGAAGTCGATCACGTCCGGGCGGGCACCAAGCGACGTCACGGCGTCGGGTCCGGTGAGGCCGTCCGCCCGGATCTGCCTCCAGACCGATTGCCGAACGCTCTCGATTCCCTGGCGGTCGCCGGTTGTACCGCGAAGAGCGATCATCTCGGCAACCTGCTCGACGACCGTCGCGATCTTCAGCTGTCCATAAGCGGCATAGGCATAGCCCGCTTCGCGAGCGGACAGATCATGGGCCCGGGCCCGCCAGGCGGCCAGCCGCTTCGGGGTCGGCCTGACCAGGAAGAAACTCGTCCCGACCGCGCGCTGGATCGCCGCCTCGACTTCGGGCCGCATCGATTCCACGATCTTCCGAAGGCGCCTAACCCGACCCGAAATGCTTTCGATCGCTTCCAGATTGTCCCGGATCGGCTGTTCGCGGGGAATATCCGAAAGCGCCCCGAAGATCGTGGTGAAGAAGCCCGGAACGACCTTGTCTGCCCCGCTGACGAGCCGGACGGTGTGAAGTCCCGGCTTCGGATCGATATAGACGAAGCGGCGATCGACCTCCCGCCGTGCCGGCCGACCATCGAGAGCTGCAATCGCTGGAGCGAAAGGGGCGTTGGCGAGCACCGAGCCATCGACGAGCACCGCGGCCTCCGCTTCTCCCCGAGCAGCATGCTGTGGAAGGGACCGGGCCAGAAAGGCGCTTCGCCCGGGCCAGTCCACCTCTCGTTCCTCCAGCACCTGGTCGAGTTCGTCCACCCGGAAGGGAGGGAAGGCGCCGGGAAAGCTCGCCGTTGCCCGGGCTGCGAAGGTCAGCTCGGCCGGATCGGCGAGCCGTCGGCCCGTCCCGCCCTTGTCGCTGAAGGCGAGCGTCAGCCGATGCTCCGTCTCCTCGACTTCGGGTGGCGAGTTGAGCTCCAGTGTTTCGGGATAGCCGTGAAAATCGGTCACCGTCACGAACAGGTCGAGCGGCTGATAGTCGGGAAGCAGGGGCTTGGTGCAGCGGCCCTGATTCATCGCGTCGAAGGCGTCGAGGATCAGATTGGTGAGCCGGGCTCCGCCGAAGGGCGGCGCGAACCAGCGCCCCCTCACGAAATTGGCGAGTTTGGAGCGTATCTCTCCGCGATGCGCCGGCTCGACTGTCCGCTCGACGGTTCCCGACCGGGCCGAAAGCGCCCAGGCGAGAGGGATTGCGGCCGATTTCGCCATCCGGGAAACGCCGCTGACGTCAGGATCGATCAGCCGGTCGACATCGGCCGAATCGAGCCAGAGTTCGGTAAGCGGGTCGAGCGTGCAGCCGCTCGAGATGGCATGGGCCAGGAAGACGGCATTGATCCCGCCCGCGCTTGCCCCGGCGAGGATGTCGACGAGCACCCGCAATTCGGTTCCGCTCTCGTCGGCGATCGTCTGGAGCAGCTGGTGATAGACCTGCTCGCTTCCGGAATCGGGGACTTCCCCGCCATGAAAGGCCTGGCTGGCCTTTGCCGCCCGCCAGATCTCCTTGGTAATTCCATGCATGTAGACGGCAAGGCTGACGCCGCCATAGCAGACCAGGGCGATGCGGAGTTCTTTCTCTTTCATCGCCCGGGAAGGTGGCAGGCCGATCACCGGCTGTCGAGCCGATGGCAAAGTTGCTGTTCAGGGCGGACCTGCGCCGTTAAGGTTCGCTGGGCCGGAATATGTCGTCACCGGCGAGTTGGAGCGGAACGACCGGCCGGTGTTGTTGAGGCGTATTTTCTATTTCCTGATGATCGGCCTCGGCCTTGCTGGACTGCTCTGGGCAACGGTGAGCCGTCTCCCCTCGGCCGGAGTCGAGACCAGTCCGGGTGAGGCGTTCCGGGCCAAGGCGGTGGAGGTGACGGTCGGACAGCGACCATCGCGGCCGTCCATGGTCGACTATGAACGGCTGGACACGCGGCTCCAGCGGCTGATCCAGGAGCCGGCCATGGTCGGCCTTGCCGTCGGGATCGTCGAGGATGGCGAGATCAGCTTCCTCAAGGGCTATGGCGAGACGGTCGCTGGAAGCGGCGAGGCGGTGACGGTGGATACCATTTTCCGCTGGGCTTCCCTGTCCAAGGGTGTCGCCGGCGACATGATCGCCCTGCTTGCCGAGAAGAAGCGTCTCTCCCTCAACGATCCGCTGTCGCAATATACATCGCTCCGGCTTCCGAACGGCCATGAATCGGTGGCGACGGTTTCCGACCTCCTTACCCACCGGCTTGGCCTTTTTGCCCATGCCTTTGATCCGAAGCTGGAGGATGGCGAGGATCCGCGGGTGTTGCGGGCAAGCCTAGTGACTCTCGACAGCATCTGCTCGCCTGGTCAGTGCCACGCTTACCAGAATGTCGCCTTCGACGCTTCGACCGAGATCGTCGAGCGGGTGACCGGGATCGGCTATGCCCGGGCGGTCCGCGAACAGCTGTTCCTTCCGCTTGGAATGAACAGCGCAAGCATGACCCGCGAGGCGCTGATCAGCGCTCCGAGCTGGGCTCGGCCCCATGTCGGCGGCAAGACATCAAGGCCGGTCGAAGTGACCGAGCATTATTATCGGGTTCCAGCGGCCGGCGGAGTCAACGGATCGATCAAGGATCTCGCCTTGTGGATGCTCGCCCAGATGGGAATGGCGAAGGACGTCCTTCCGCCTGCTGCCCTGACGATGGCGCATCAGTCGATCGCCGCGACCCCAGGTGAGGCGTCCCGGCGCCGCCGGTTCCAGGAGCGGTCGTCGCAATTCACCTACGGCCTTGGCTGGCGGGTCTTCGATTATGCCGGCCACAAGGTCGTCGGTCATCGTGGCGGAGTGCGCGGCTACCGTTCGCTCATCCTGTTCGATCCGGAGCGACGTTCGGGCGTGGTTGCGCTCTGGAACGGTTCGACCGGCCAGCCCAACGGGATCGAATATGAAGTGATGGACATGATCTATCGGCTGCCCTTCCGCGACTGGATTCGGATCGACGAAGGGCAGCCGGTGCCGGCGCCGGAAGCTACGGCCGAGCTTGAGAATGAGGGCAGCTGAAGTCCCGACTGAAGCCGAGGCCTATCCCGCTCTCTGGAGCTCGGCCCAGATCGGCAGATGGTCCGACGCCCTTCGCGCAGTGGAACTTGCATGGGCCCCGCTGTCGAGGATTTCGAGATCGGGAGTGACCATGATCCGGTCCAGCTGAGCGATCGGCCGCCGGGCATGGAAGCTTCGGCCGCACTGGGCGAAGACATGCCGGTCGCCGAAATCGCGAAGGCAGCCGCCGTTCATGCTCCATTCGTTGAGATCACCCATCAGGACCGTCGAGGGATCGCCTTGCCGTTCCTTCAGATGAGCAAGGATGGCGTGGGCCTGGCGCCGCCGCCACAGTCCGGAAAGATCGAGATGCATCCCGACGACCCGAAGGTCCGAGCCATCGACCCTGATGTCGGCGAGCACCGCTCCGCGCGGTTCCAGCGACGGGAGGTGAAAGAGATGATGCTCCAATATCTCCACCGACTTTCGGACCAGCAAGGCATTGCCATGCCAGCCGATGCTACCCGCTCTGTTGTCGAGCGGGACCGGCTTGTAGTCGCTATGTTCCTCGAGAAGCTGGAGCGGGATCGCGCTTGAGCGCGATCCGAACCGACGGTCCGCTTCCTGGAGCGCGACGACATCGGCGCCCAGTTCGTTGAGAACCTCGATCGTCCGCTCCGGACGGCGGCGCCGGTCGGTGCCGATGGCCTTTCGGATATTGTAGCTGGCGACCCGGATCATTCAGAAATCCATGTGAGGGGCCGCCAGTCGCCGTGCAAGCGGCTCTCTAGCGCCTGTCGCTGATCCGGCCGAGAGAATGGTCGAGTGCCTTGGCCGCCTTGTCGGCGGCTGCGGCGACGGCGTCCTCGATTCGCTGACCGTCGGCATGGACGGCAAGCGGGTCGTAGCCGTTGGGCCGAACTTCCAGGCTCACCCTCTTGTCGGTGCCGCCCTTGGCGCCGTTAATATCCGAAACATGGACTTCGACATGGGTAAGCCGGCTCTCGAATCGCCTCAGTTTGGAGCGGACCCTTTCCTCGAGCCTCTCATTGGCCTCTGCGTCGGACTTGATCTGGTTGTCGGTATTGATCTGGACGAACATTCTGCCTCCACTCCTTGGTCAGGAGGATAATGCCGGCGACTCGACTTACGTTCCCGAACCTGAATTTTGTCTGGATGTTCATGCTTCGTTTCAGTACGTCTCGGCCATGGCGAAGGTCCGGAAGAAATATGTCTGCCAGCTGTGCGGGAGCGTCAGTACCCGCTGGCAAGGGCAGTGCGCCGATTGCGGGGAATGGAACAGCCTCATCGAGGATTCGGCCAATGTGGTTACGCCTTTTTCGGCGAGGCATGACCTTCGTTCCGGCGGGCGGCGGGTTGAACTGGTCGGACTCGACAGCGAAGTCGCGCTTCCGGACCGGCTCGTCACCGGGATCGGCGAATTCGACCGCACGATCGGGGGAGGACTGGTTTCCGGGTCGGCGACACTGATCGGCGGTGATCCCGGGATCGGCAAGTCAACGCTTCTGCTCCAGATCGCTGCCCGGATCTCCGCCAGGGGCAATCGGGTCACCTATATATCCGGTGAGGAAGCGGCCGATCAGGTCCGGCTCCGGGCGCGGCGGCTCGGACTTGGCTCGGCGCCGCTCCAGCTCGCTGCCGCAACCTCGGTCAGGGACATATTGACGACCCTGAGCGAAGGGGAACCCCCAGCGATGGTGGTGATCGATTCGATCCAGACCATGTATTCCGACCTCATCGAAGGCGCGCCCGGAACCGTCAGCCAGGTTAGGGCATCGGCCCAGGAACTGATCCGCTTCGCCAAGGAAAGCGGCGCTTCGGTCATCCTCGTCG
>CAYOJN010000028.1:0-15694 GCA_964404245.1 uncultured Sphingosinicella sp.
ATTATTACGAAAGCCACCGCCAGATTAATCCGACCGGGATCGTGCCCGTCGGGCCCGGCATGGATTTCGAGGACCGATCCGGGCTTGACTGAGCCGTTTCCGGATTTCGAGTTGAACCGCTAGGATGGGGGCGGAAACAGGAAACGGAAAGGAAGATCCCATGATCGAACTGGTGATCGAGCAGCGCCGCAAGAGCCTGGGCGGATTCGAGGTCGGGCGGGTGCTTCCCTTCGCCAGTCGGCGGATGGTCGGGCCCTTCATCTTCTTCGACCATATGGGGCCGCACCGGTTCGAGCCCGGAATTCCCAGCGATGTCGACGTCCGGCCTCATCCCCATATCGGGCTTGCGACGATCACCTATCTGTTCGACGGCGAGATCATGCACCGGGACAGCGTCGGCTCGGAACAGCCGATCCTTCCGGGCGAGGTCAACTGGATGACTTCGGGAAGCGGTATCACCCATTCGGAGCGGTTCGAGCAGGCAAGGCGTGAAGGCGGTCCGCTCGACGGGATCCAGGCCTGGGTCGCGCTTCCCGACGGAGAGGAGGAAGTCGACCCCAGCTTCACCCATTATGGAAGCGATCAACTTCCCACCTTTTCCGACAGAGGCGTTCGAGGCCGGCTGGTCGCCGGCGAGGCGATGGGCCTGAAGTCGAGGGTGAAGACCCATTCGCCGCTTTTCTACGTCCACTGGGACCTGGCGGCCGGAACCCGAACCTCGATCCCGGCCGACTATTCGGAGCGGGCCGTCTATGTCGCTTCGGGCCTGATCAGGATCGGCGATCAGCTGGTTAGCCCCGGTCAGATGGCGGTTCTCGAGCCGGGCCGCTCAGTCGATATCCTTGCCGAAGGTGAATCGTCGCTGATTGCCATTGGGGGCGAGCCGGTCGGTCCTCGATTCATCGAATGGAATTTCGTGTCTTCTTCGAAGGAGAGGATCGCTCAGGCCAAGGCCGACTGGAGCGCCGGAAGGATGAAGCTTCCCGATCTCGACAATGAGGAGTGGATCCCGCTCCCGCCCGATCCGGCTGCACCCCCCAATCCGATGTCCTGAGAGGCGCGGTCATGGCCTCCAGCCCTTCCCTCATCCGGCTTGCCGACGGCTTCTGGAATCTTCGCGGCCGCTTCCGGATCGCCGGGATCCTCGATGTCGGCACCCAGATGTCGCTCGTTCGCCGGGCCGATGGCCGCTTCCTCCTCCTCGACAGCTATCCGCTCATGAGCGAGGCGAGGGAGCAGCTCCTGTCCCTCACCGACGGCGGCAAGAAGGTCGAGGCGATCCTCAACCTTCACCCCTTTCACACGCTCCACTGTGCCGCCATTCCGCATCTGTTTCCGAACGCCCGGCTGATCGGCACCCGCCGGCACCGCGAAAAGTGGCCCGCTTTGCGCTGGGATGAACGAACGAGCGACGACCCCGCCTTGTGGGCGGACTATGCCGAAGATCTGGACTTCACGATCCCTTCCGGGGTCGATTTCATCAGCGCGAACGAGAGCGTCCATGTCGCTTCGGTCCTGGTCCGCCACCGCTCGAGCGGGATTGTCCATGTCGACGATACGCTGAACCTGTTCAAGCCGCCGCGCTGGCTTGCCCCGGTCTTTCCGGAGCCGAAGCTGCGTTTTCATCCCGGCCTCCCAAAGGCCCTGGAAACCCGGCCCGGTTCAGCCGACGACTTTGCCGGCTGGGCCTCGCGACTGGCGGACGACTGGGCGGAAACGCGGATCGTCTGTACCGCTCACTGGGCTGTTCGACAGCTTCGGCCCGGAGGCTGGAAGACGGAGATCCTCGCGGCTCTTGCGAGAGTCGAAAGGATTCTGGACGCCCATCGCGAACGGCACGGCTGAGCGCTCTCCTCAAACGATCAGGCGGCTCCAGCGGCCATAGCGCGCCCTGATCGCGCCCCTGCGCAGCGAGAGAAGAACCAAAGCGAGGCCAGCAGCGATCCCGAACCCGGTCTGAAGGGCGGTCGACTCCTGGATGAAGGCCAGTGCGGCGAGGGCAAGGCCAAGCGGGACGAGGAGGAAGCGGACCGGCCGGGCCACCTCGGCGGCGGCGACCGACACAATGGTCAGGACGAGCGACCCGATCAGATGGTCCGTATCGGCCATCCCCCCCTCGCTCCCCAGGGTAACCCTGGTGAAGAGCAGCCAAAGGCCGATCGCGGCTGCAAGGGCCAGGTTCCAGGGCAGGTTTACCCCGCCGGCCCACATCTCCCGAAGCACCTTTCCGGGCGAAGTGTCGAATTCGTCGGCGCCGCCGTCGCCTCTGCCTTGGTCCGCAGCTGGTCCTTCGTCGGTGTCGCCGCGAAGGAGGACGGTGACCCAGTTCCTGCCGGCCCGGGCCCGTCGGCGGATGAACTGTATGGAGGCGAGGAGCTCATCGAGCGAATAAGGGATCTGGATCAGGATCGCCGCGGCCCCGATGAGGGCGATGATGCTGTAGGTGCCGATGACGATCGGCTGGATGACGATGAACAGGATCGAGACGATCCCGAGCGGAGCGATCAGGAGCCCGAACAGGATGACCAGCCAGGGCATGGTCCGCCAGCGCCGGGTGGAGCCGATCGCCCCGGTCACGATCTCGAGCGCGTAGACATAGCCGCCGAGCGCGGCGTCCGAAACCGGAAAGGCCTTCGACACGCTTGAGGTGATCACCTCCTCGGTGCCGTTCTGCGGATCGGCCGGATCGCCGCTGAAGAACGGGTCCCAGACGCCGTCAATATGCTCGAGCTGATAGCCGGCCAGATAGCGCGACACGTAAAGGCCGACGAGGGCCAGAGCGATGATCGGAAGGCGCTGCGACCAGGTCGAGGGATTGTAGCTCCAGCCATGTGGGCAGGTGGGGCCTGATAGGGCCGCGATCGGCGACACGCCCGGATCCGGCTTGCTTGCGATTGCAAGCGCGAAGACGCTCATTCCGACGAGGGTGTCGGAAAGATAGTCGGCGGCATTGTCGGTCCAGAAAAGGAACGGCACGGCCATGACGAGGATACCGATCGCCGCGCAGACCCAGCGCGCCCACTGGAAGCGCCAGGAAAGGGACAGCGAGGCGAAGGCGATGAGCCCGGTGCCGAGCAGGACATCGAGCCAGGCCGCCCAGGAATTCCCCACCCCGATCAGCGGCGGCTGGGTGACCAGCCAGGTCCCCAGAGCGATGTTGACGAAATGAGCCCAGCGCCACGACCGGTGCTCCGCCTTGAGCCTTTCCTCGTGGCGGGCGCGCAACTCTCCTGGATGGAAGCCGATCAGGGCCGCTTCCTCGATCCAGTCGGGGGGCGTGACCCCGTTCGCCTCGTACCACCCGAGCGGGTCGCGCTTCAGAGCCGCCACAATCGCCGGAAGCTCGTCCTCGAGCCGATGACCGGGAACCCATCCAAGGCAGGCCTCGGCGAGCGAGACGTCGAGAGCATAATGATCGTCGGCCATCCGGATCATGAACGGCTTGATGAAGGGCTCCTCGCCCTTGTCGAACGTATCGGGGATTGCGGGTTCGAGCTTGTCCTGCGCCCAGACCCCGGCGGCTGCGACCGGCTTCGGCACTCGAAGGGTCGGCCAGTCCCGGGCCCCGTGGACGAGATAGCCGATCTCGTTCTGGAGCCGGTCATAGGACATTGCGCCCGGCTCGCCGATCAGGATCGCGATATCATTCGGAAGCTCGGTGCGCCGGTCGATCGTTCGGCGGAACGCGTCGATCATGTCGTCGCGGTGGACCATGGACTGGCCGACATCGGTTCGTCCGGAATAGAAATGGCTCTGGAAGTTGCGTTCGTAGATGCGCGCGATCTGCTGGGCGAGCGTCGGCACCATGCTGGCCTCGTCATAGACTCCGGCCAGTCGAAGAAGGACGTAGGGGATCGCGCGCGCTTCCTCGCATACCGCCTGCTCGGCCGCCGCCTTGGACTGGGGATAGGCCCAGCGCGGGCCGATCGGCCAGGTCTCGTCGATCCGCTCGCCCGGTTCGCAGGGCGAATGAACGAGCATGGTGCTTGCGTGGACGAACCGCTCGACGTCGAAGCCCTGGAGCGCGCGCAGGAGAAGCCGTGTGCCCTCGACATTGAGCTTCTCGTAAAGCGGGTGTTCCTCGCCGGTGAAATCGAAGAAGGCGGCAAGGTGGATGACCCCGGCAAGCCGATTTCCAAATCGTTCGCGGACCTGGTCGAGGGCCTTCCCGATCTCTTCTTCGGAGGTGAGGTCGGCCTCGATGACCGGGAAATCGGTATCGCCCGACTGGCGGTCGATGCCGACGATCCGGTAGCCATCTGCAAGGCCTTCGGCGATCGATTGGCCGAGATTGCCTGAGGCCCCGGTGATCAGGATGACCGGCTCGGGCGCGTCAGTCTCGGCCGATGTCATCGGGTTTCCTTGCCAGGCGGCCCGGGCCTGCGCCTGCCTGCGGATTGAAGGCCCGGATCATTCGGGCCCGGCATGGCCGTCGAATCCCCGGCGGGGACGATGAACTCAATCTTCCTGGGCCTGTCTTTCATCACGAGCTTTCCGACCAACGGCTCTTCGACCCCATCGTTCCGCCTCCAGGGAGCGGCCCGGCAGGGCGATCGAGCCGGACCCTTGCTGCCTTGTCACCCGGCCGGACTTGCGATAGGCGGCGCGTCTTCCGTCGGACCCGGTCCTTCCGGGTGGCTCGGCCGGGCGCCTATCCCCCGGACAATTCGTGAGTGAAGCGTTGCCCCGACTGGTCCGACCAGATCGACCGCTTCGTTCGTCCGTCCGTTCAGGTAATTTGCAATGCAATCCTTCGCTTCGCCGAGGCGTGAGTGGCTTTCCAATCCGCGCGGCGACATTCTCGCCGGGATCGTCGTCGCTCTGGCGCTGATCCCCGAAGCGATCGGCTTTTCGATCATCGCCGGGGTCGATCCCCGGGTCGGGCTCTATGCGTCCTTCTCGATCGCCGTCATCATCGCCCTCGTCGGCGGCCGGCCGGGAATGATCTCGGCAGCGACCGCTGCAGTCGCGGTGCTGGTGGTCCCGCTCGTTCGCGACCATGGAGTCCAGTATCTGTTCGCAGCGACGATCCTGATGGGGATCCTCCAGGGCATTGCAGGCTTCCTCAGGGTCGATCTTCTGATGCAGTTCGTCTCGCGATCGGTGATCACCGGCTTCGTCAACGCGCTGGCGATCCTGATCTTCCTCGCCCAGCTTCCGCAGCTCACCGGAGTCGGCTGGGAAACCTATGCCATGGTCGCCGGCGGGCTTGCGATCATCTACCTGTTCCCGCGGCTGACCCGAATGGTTCCCTCGCCCCTGGTTGCGATCATCATCCTGTCGCTGATCGCCATCTGGCTGGGGCTTCCGGTCAACCGGGTTGGAGACATGGGCGAACTGCCCTCGGCGCTTCCCTTCTTCTTCGTCCCCGACGTTCCGCTGACACTCGAGACTCTTCGGATCATCCTTCCCTTCTCGCTGACGATGGCCGCGGTCGGCCTTCTCGAATCCCTTCTCACGGCCCAGATCGTCGACGATCTCACCGACACTCCAAGCGACAAGGCGCGCGAGGTGAAAGGGCAGGGGATCGCCAATTTCGTCACCGGCTTCTTCGGCGGGATGGGCGGCTGCGCGATGATCGGCCAGTCGGTGATCAATGTGAAGTCCGGCGGCCATACCAGGCTGTCGACGATGGTCGCCGGGCTCTTCCTCCTGTTCCTGATCGTCGTTCTCGGGCCCTGGGTGGCCCAGATCCCGATGCCGGCGCTCGTCGCGGTCATGATCATGGTGTCGATCGGCACGTTCAGCTGGTCGTCGATCCGCAATCTGAAGTCCCATCCCTGGCATTCGTCGGTCGTGATGGCGGCGACCGTGGTGGTGGTCGTCTGGACCCACGATCTGGCGCAGGGGGTCCTGGTCGGAGTCCTGCTCAGCGGGATCTTCTTCGCGAGCAAGGTGCGCACCCTGTTCGCCGTCGAGTCCGAACCCTCGCCGGATGGGACCCGGCGAACCTATGTCTTCACCGGCCAGATCTTCTTCGCCTCGGTGGAGCGTTTTCTCGCTGCCTTCGATTTCAAGGAGGTGATCGATTCGGTCACCATCGACGTGAGCCGGGCGCATTTCTGGGACATTTCTGCGGTGGGGGCGCTCGACAAGGCGGTCCTGAAGTTCCGACGCGAGGGAACCGAAGTCGAAATCATCGGCCTCAACGAAGCGAGCGCGACGATGATCGACCGCTTCGCTATCCATGACAAAGCGGTCACGGGCGAATCCCGGACCGGCCATTGAGGAGACCGATGTGAAGATCATCGCCTGCATCGATGCCTCCCAATATGCGACCAGCGTGGTCGACCATGCCGCCTGGGCCGCGCGCCCGCTGGGCGCGGAGGTCGAAATCCTTCACGTCATCCAGCGCAAGGATTCGGTTTCCGCCCGGAACGATCTCAGCGGAGCGGTCGGGCTCGGCGCCAAAAGCGGTCTCCTCGAGGAGCTCACCCGGATCGACGAAGCCCAAGGCCGCCTTGCCCGTGAACAGGGCAAGATCCTGCTCCAGGCTGCCGAGGAACGGCTCGAGGCTGCCGGTGTCGCCGTCACCGTCTGCCACCGCCATGGCGGGATCGTCGAGACGGTGATCGAGCGCGAAGCCGTTGCGGACCTGGTCGTGATCGGAAAGCGCGGTGCCTCGGCCGATTTCGCGAAGGGGCATCTCGGAAGCAAGGTCGAACGGGTCGTCCGGCAAAGCGTGAAGCCGGTGCTGGTCGCGTCTCGCGCCTTCCGGAGGATCGAACGCGCGCTGATCGCTTTCGATGGAGGGCCGAGCGCCCGCAAGGCCGTCGGCTTCGCGGCCACCTCGCCCCTGTTCGAGAAGGTCGAGCTTCACCTGGTGATTGCCGGCAGCGAGACTCCCCGAAACCAGGACGGGCTTCGCTGGGCCCGGGAAGTGCTTGGCGATCGTTCACGGCGCTCGGAGATCATCGGGGGCGGCGCCGACGAGGTCCTGATCGCGGAGGCGGCGCAATCCAAAGCCGACCTCGTGGTGATGGGCGCTTATGGCCATTCGCCGCTTCGGACCCTGATCGTCGGAAGCACGACCACGGCCGTTCTGAGGGGCGTGACGTTGCCGGTCCTCCTGTTTCGCTGACAGGACATCGGGCGCGAGTCCGGACCAGGCCTAAGGCGCACGGCCGAAGAGCGAACAGGCCGATCTGACTGTCCCGTAAGCGGACTCGGGCTCGAATCTCCTGGAACGCCGGTCTTGTTCGATCAAAAACCCGTACCTACGGTTGGACCCATCCCCTGGGATGGCCGTTTGGCTTGTGGCGGGATGGCTCCTACGAAGCCGGGACCTTTGCAAAAGCTGAAGGACAGGAATGCTCAGTTTCTTATCTGGGGGAGGCGAAGCCGGCGACCTTCTTCGACAGGGCGATTCCGTCAGGGCCAGGCTTGGCGAGCCGGAAGGCTGGCCGCAGTCGCTCAAGGCCCTGGTTGGAGTCATGCTGGGTTCCAAGCAACCGATGTTCATCGCCTGGGGCGCCGATCTGGTGCTCCTGTACAACGACGGATATGCCGAGATTCTCGGGTCCAAGCACCCGGAAGCGATGGGCCGGCCGTTCCTCGAAGTCTGGTCGGAAATCGCTGAGGATCTTCGCCCGATCGTCGCTGAAGCGATGGGCGGAACCCCGGTGCACATGGACGACATCACCCTGATGATGGAACGGCATGGCTATCCCGAGGAAACCCACTTCGCCTTCTCCTACACCCCCGTGCGCGGGGAGCATGGCCGGATCGACGGCTTCTTCTGTCCCTGTACGGAGACGACCCAGCAGGTGATGTCGGAGAGGCGCCTGGCGAAGGAGAATGAGCGGCAGCGGCGGCTGTTCGAGCGAGCGCCCGGTTTCATCACCATCTTGAGCGGCCCGGAACACAGGTTCGAATTCGTCAACCGGACCTATACCCGCCTCTTCGGCGATCGCAACTTCATTGGCCGGACGGTGAGGGAGGTCTTCCCGGATCTCGAGGGCCAGGGCTTTTTCGAACGCCTCGACCAGGCCTTCGCGACCGGCGAACGCTATGTCGCGCACCACGTTCCGGTACAGCTCCAGGCGCCGGGCGGACAGGCCCTGGACGAGCGGTTCCTGGATTTCATCTATGAGCCCGTGATGGACGATAATGGGCAGGTGACCGGGATCTTCTGCGAAGGCCATGACGTGAGCGAACAGGTCCAGGCGCAGGCAGCGCTTCGAACCAGCGAACAGCGCTATCGCCAGATCGTCGAGGGTGCCGAAGACTTCGCGATCGTCATGCAGGACGAGAAGGGGATCATCCAGACCTGGAACCGCGGCGCCGAGCGGCTGACCGGCTTTACCGAGGCCGAAGCGATCGGGAAATTCTCCTCGATCTTCTTTACCGAGGAAGACAGGGAAGCGGGCATTCCCGAGCATGAGATGAATCGCGCCCAGCAGGACGGCCGCTTCGTCAACGAACGCTGGCACCAGCGCAAGGACGGATCCCGTTTCTGGGGCTCGGGCCTGATGATGTCGGTCGAAGGCGGGTTCCTCAAGATCTTCCGGGACCGGACGACCGAGCACAAGGCGGAATCGGCGCTCAGGGAGAGCGAGGAGCAGTTCCGGGCCTTTGCCCAGGCGGTGCCCAACCACGTCTGGACCTCGGATGCCGAGGGAATGCTGGATTGGTTCAACGACCGGGTCCTGGAATATAGCGGGAAGAGTTTCGCCGAGCTTGAGGGCCGCAGATGGGCCGATATGGTTCACCCGGACGACCTTCCCGCGGCTCTTGCCGATTGGACCGAAGCGCTTGCCGAGGGCGAAACCTATGAGGCGGAATTCCGGCTGAGAGCGGCCGATGGATCGTACCGGTGGCACATTGCCCGAGCCGTCCGGATCAGCGGCGGGAAGAATGGGCTCGAACGCTGGATCGGGACCAACACCGACATCGAGGACCAGAAGACGGCCGCCTCCGCGCTCGAGGATCTCAACAGGACGCTCGAACAGCAGGTCGCGGAACGGACCGCCGACCGCGACCGGGTCTGGCGCAACTCGCGCGATCTTCTCGCAATCACCGACCCCGAGGGCGTCCTTCGCGGAGTCAATCCGGCCTGGGCCGACATCCTTGGCTATGACCCGGCGGAGGTCGTCGGCCGGACCTTCCACGAGTTCGTCTGGTCGGACGATGTCGAGAGCACGGAATGGGCCGTCCGCGAGGCCTTGTCGGGCGACCTCACCAATTTCGAGAACCGCTATCGCCACAAGGACGGAAGCCCCCGATGGATCTCCTGGCATACGTCCACGGAGGGCGATCTCGTCTTTGCCTATGGCCGCGATGTCACGATCGAAAAGCAGCGCCTCGCCGATCTCGAACTCGCTCAGGAGGCCCTTCGCCAGTCACAGAAACTGGAGGCGATGGGACAGCTTACCGGCGGCGTTGCCCATGATTTCAACAATCTCCTGACACCGATCGTTGGAAGCCTTGATCTGCTCCATCGCCGCAAGCTGGGCGGCGAGCGGGAGCAGCGCCTGATCGATGGGGCTCTTCAGTCCGCCGAACGTGCAAAGACTCTCGTCCAGCGACTTCTCGCTTTCGCCCGCCGCCAGCCTCTCCAGGCGAGCGCAGTCAACATATCGAGCCTGATCAGCGGAATGGCCGAACTGGTTGCGAGCACGTCGGGACCCCAGATCGAGATGGTCATCGACGTTCCTTCGGATCTCCCGCCTGCGAATGCCGATCCCAACCAGCTCGAAATGGCGATCCTCAACCTGAGCGTGAATGCGCGCGATGCCATGCCGGGCGGCGGAACGATGACCATCCTGGCTCGATGCCAGGAGGTCGGCGAAGGCGCGTCGGATCTTGCCCCCGGCCACTACATAAGGCTCTCCGTCGCGGATACGGGCGTCGGAATGGACGAGGAGACCTTGTCCAGGGCGATCGAGCCCTTTTATTCGACCAAGGGAATAGGAAAGGGGACCGGCCTTGGCCTTTCGATGGTTCACGGCCTTGCGTCGCAGCTGGGCGGGGTGCTCGAGCTCTGGAGCAAGCCCGGGTCCGGAACCAAGATCGACCTGTGGCTACCGGTCAGCGACCAGGCCTCGGGGTCTTTTGAGCCGGTGCAGCCGGACGATGAGCCGTCGAATGCGGCCGGCACGGCCCTGCTGGTCGATGATGAGGACATCGTCCGGATGACCACCGCCGACATGCTCGCCGATCTCGGGCTCGAGCCGGTCGAGGCGACGTCGGCGGAAATGGCGCTCGAATTGCTCGAATCGGGCAGGACGTTCGATGTCGTGGTGACCGACCATCTGATGCCCGGAATGAATGGCGCCGAGCTTGCCCAGCTCGTCCGGACCCGATGGTCCGGAACACCGGTCCTGATCGTCTCGGGCTATGCCGATGCCGACGGCATTTCGCCGGACATTCCCCGTTTGACGAAGCCGTTTCGGCAGGCCGATCTGAAGGCAAGTCTCGGCGAGCTTCTGCCCGTCGGCCGATCG
The DNA here is from genome assembly GCA_964404245.1 of uncultured Sphingosinicella sp. Taxonomy (GTDB): domain Bacteria; phylum Pseudomonadota; class Alphaproteobacteria; order Sphingomonadales; family Sphingomonadaceae; genus Allosphingosinicella. The sequence goes on from CAYOJN010000028.1 coordinate 10,446, forward strand.
GCGCAGTGACTGGAAGGCTTTGGTTGGAGGCCGGGGACCTTTGCGGCAACTGGGCCGTTTGGCCGCGATGCCCGAACAACAGACGCTCGACCTCGGCTCCGGCCGAACGCTTCACGTTCACCAGCAAGGAAAGGGCCCGGACCTCGTCCTGATCCATGGTGCGATGGCGACTTCGCACGACTGGATGGCGAGCAAGGTGTTCAGCACATTGATCCGTTCGCACCGGGTCAGCGTGATCGATCGTCCGGGCCATGGCCTCAGCCGAAGGCCTCGCTTCGGCGGCTCGCCGCGCGAGCAGGCCGACCAGATCGCCGAGGGTCTGACGAAGCTTGGAATCGCGCCCGCCGCCATCGGTGCCCACAGCTTTGGCTGCCTTGTCGCGCTTGCCATGGCCGAGCGGCACCCGGACCTTGCAAAGGCCCTGGTGCTTGTGGCGCCGCTGGCCTTTCCCGAGCCGAGGCTGATCGAACATAATCTGCTCGCCCCGCGCTCGATTCCCGTCATTGGGCCGCTCTTCGCGCAATTCGCCCAGTTCACCCAGATCGACCGCCCACTGGTCGATCTCCTCCATCCGGTGATGTTCGCTCCGGCGGCGGTGCCTTCAGAGTGGAAAGCCACCTATCCCTATCCGCTGATCCTCAATTCTGGGGCGATGGTCGCGGAGGCCGAGGATTCCGCCTCGATGCTTCCAATGTCCCCGGCCGGGACCATCGACATGCGGGCCATCGGGGCCCGAACCCAGGTGCTGACCGGAACGTCCGACCGGGTGGTCGAGGATGAACGCCAGGCCAAGGCCCTGGCCCGGCAGCTTCCGGCCGGAAGCCTAACCGAAGTGGAAGGGGCGGGGCACATGCTCCATCACAGTCATCCGGACCTCGTCGTCGAGGCGCTCAGGCTCGCCGCCGCGGCTTCGAACGCGCCTTGAAGAGTCCCTGACATCCGGCCGCCAGTCGGCGCTTGTCCCTTACATTTCGCGCCATCGTCCCCATCTAGAGGCGGCTATAGTCGCAAATTGACGGTCTTCGGCGCTTTGCGGCTCCCATTCCTTCTTTCGCTTCTCCTAGCGCAAGGGACCGTCTTTCCGGTCCCGTCCATGAGGAAGGAATTGGTCATGCCGATCGGCATCGTGAAATTTTTCGATACTGCCAAGGGCTACGGCTTCATCGCCAACGAAGCGGGCGGCAACGACGCCTTCGTTCACATCAGCGCCGTTCAGGCCGCAGGGATGCAGAGCCTGGAGAAGGAGCAGCGTCTTTCCTACGAGCTCGAGACCGACGCGCGCGGAAAGACCAGCGCTGTCAGTCTTCAGGCCGCCTGAGCTGCAAGCCTCCGCTTGAGGGCGGAGGTGGGAATGAAAGGCGGGTGTCTCGGCGCCCGCCTCTTTTTTTGTCGGATCGGAGGTTCAAATGTCAGCACAGCACAAATTCTATATGGAGCGAGCGGCAGAGGCCCGTGCCGGAGCCAGTGCGGCGGTGCTCGACAATGTCCGGGATCGCTGGCTTCGCGCCGAGGCGACCTGGGTTGAGATGGCCGATCGGAGCCTTCGCGCCGAGACGATGCGCGAGAAACTGATGGCCGAAAAGGTGCTCGAGCGCGAGCAGCTGAAAGCCGACTCCCTGCCCTGATCCTTCGGCTCCGCGCCCCGCGAGCGTCCAAACCTGCACCAGAGTCCCCCCCGCTTTCGAAACTTACTTCGGCGGAACGATTGGCACTGCTTGGGTTCCGGCAGGTTATTGACCGGAACAGCAAGTGGAAACCCTGGATGTCCGGACGTATCGTTGCCGTCGGCCTTCTGACCCAGAGGGACCTGGACATCCTTGGCCAGGGGTTGAAGCATGTGTGGCCGCTCGACCCGACCCCCTGCTTCGAGGACCTGCTCCGAGCGATCGACGAGGCCGACCGGGAAACCGGGCCACAGGACGACGTGAAAACCCCGGAATGATGGCGCAGGCAGCCGGCCAATAGCCAGGACGACATTGCTGCCGCTCGTCGATCGGGACTAGGATGAGGCGGCCGCGATTTTCCGGCTGGCAGGACGGGGTTTCAAATGAGTGGCATGACCAGGATGAGCGGGCGCCTGATCGCTTCCGGACGGGCATTGGCCGGGGTGAGCCAGGCCCATTTCGCCGCCGCGGCCGGCCTCGATGTCGACACCTTGAGCCAGCTTGAAGCAGGCGGAAGCGCCTGGCTTCGATCGACTGCGCAGATCGAGGCGATCAAGCGGGGATTCGACCATTTCGGCCTTCTGATCGTCGAGGAATCGGACGGCCTTGGTGCCGGGGTCCGGCTGAACTTCACCCGCGCCGACGTCCGGCAGATCATGCGGCTTGAAAATGAAGGGGGGATCATCGGTTCCGACGATTCACCCTAGGTGATTTTTCGCTTCGGGCGCGCTTTCTCCTGTGGCAAGTTCGACGTTTCAGGACACCCCCAAGTGGCGGCAGGGGAATGGCTGGATGCGGATCACCCGGGCCATTGCAGCGATTCTTCTCCTTGGCGCCGGCTGCGCACAGGAACGCGAGAGCGCGCCGGCCGAGCCCCCGGTCCAGTTCCAGAGCGCCTCGGCGGACCTTGTCGGCCATGGCAAGCGGATTGCCGACGTGCTCGGCTGCACCGGCTGCCACGGCGCCGATCTCACCGGCGAGGACTGGAGCGAGCCAGGGTTCGGAAGATTGTGGACGGCCAATCTGACCCGGACGGTTCCGGCCCTTACGGACGAGCAGCTGGCGAAAATGATCCGAAGCGGCGAAGGCCGCGGCAGGGCCCTTTGGGAAATGCCGTCCCACCTGTTCACCCATTTGACGGACGAGGACATGTCCGCGCTCGTCCTTTTCCTTCGAAGCGTTCCGCCTCGCGGCAATGTCCATCCGGAACCCCGGTTCGACGAAGGGACCCGAAAGGAGATCGAAAGCGGCACGTTCCTCTCCTCGGCAGAGCAGGTGAAGAGGGAAGGGGCGGTGTGGCCACCGGATGCCGGCAAGGCGCTCGGCCTGGGCCGCTACATCGTTCGTGCGACCTGCGCCGAATGTCACGGGCTCGACCTTCGTGGAGGCCAGCCGAACCCGGCCGCGGTCCCGAGGCCCGACCTGAGGATGGCGGCAGCCTATGATCCGCAGCAATTCACGAAATTGCTTCGAACCGGGATCGCCGCCGGCGACCGGGAAGTCAGCCTGATGAGCGAAGTGGCTCGAGGCCGATACCGACATCTCACCGACGCCGAGATCGCCGCAATCCACGCCTATCTGCGCCGACTGGCCGAAATCGACCCATAGGCTCCGCCTGTCATGCCGGAAGCCCCTCCCCTTGATGGGGAGGGGTTGGGGAGGGGTGGAGTCTCCGGAGAGGCCAGAGTGGGCTCCGCCGTCACCCCCACCCAAACCCTCCCCCATCAAGGGGGAGGGCTTCCATAGGTTCGCGGTCCCGCCCGCCGCCCTGTCGAAGTTTCTTGCCCCAGTGGCTTAGCCGGGTAATACAGTCGCCCATGTCCTGGTGAGATGAAGGGGGAGGGCGAATGAGGGGGCTGTTGCTAGCCGTTGCGGCATTTACATGGGCGGGCTGCGCAAAGGCCGATCCGCTGGTCGGCCCCTGGCCGGTCGAGGATCCGACCGAAGTCCTCGTCCTCGGCACGCCCCATCTTTCCGGGATCGACCATTTGCGCGCCGAATGGCTGGAGCCGCTTCTCGACCGGCTGGCGGCCTGGAACCCGCGGATGATCGCGATCGAGGGCCTGTCCGGTCCCGAATGTCACCTGCTTCGGCTGTACGAGAAAAGCTGGCCGGAGACGGCGGACTCCTATTGCGCCGCGGTCGAGAGGATCGCTTCACTGGGCGAAAAGGCGACCGGGCTCGACCGGCCGGCCGCCGAAGCCGAGGCGGAGCTCGCCGTCGCCAGGCTGAATGCCGAGTCCAGGGCGGCCGATCGGCGCCGGATGGCGGCCCTGTTTGCAGCGGCCGGCAATCTCGGCTCGGCGGCGGTCCAGTGGCTGAGGCTTCCTTCGGAGGAACGCCGCTCCGGCGACAGCGTGAGCCCCGAGCTCGCCGAGGCGCTGGATAGGCTCGCCGTCCGCCGCAACGAGAATTACTGGATCGCGGCGGCCCTGGCTGCACGGCTCGGGCTGGAGCGGATCCATCCGACCGACGATCATCTTTCGGATCGGCTCCAGTCCGAAGGCCCGCTTGGCCTCGAAGCGGCGATGCGCGAGATCTGGAGCGGCACCCGCCCGCCACTCGCTCTCCAGGCCCAGGCCATGGAACAGGCGCTGGCGGGAGGCGCCGACCTTCTGGCCTATTACCGCTTCGTCAACCGGGCCGACGTTGGCGAGGAAGCCGTTCGCGGCGACATGGGCAAGGCCTTTGCAACCCCCTCCGATGGCAATCACGGCCGCCGCTATGTCGCCTGGTGGGAGGCCCGCAACCTGAGGATGGTCGCCAACATCCGCCAGGCGCTCGGGCGCGAGCCCGGCACGCGCGCCCTCGTCATCGTCGGAAGCACCCACAAGCCCTATTTCGACGCCTACCTCCCGATGAGTCACGAAGTGAGGCTCGTTCCGACCCACGAGGTGATCGGAACCCAGCCCTAGCGGCAGGGAGCGAGCGCGGGCACGGAAGGGTCTCTGCCGATCATCCGGTCAGGAGGGCATAGGATGTGAAGAAGGCGAAGATGATGAGTCCGAAAGCCAGAAGCATCATCCCGAATATCGCCAGCGCATAATGCGCTCCGTCCTGATCGGCGTCGGCGGCCGTGGGAGGGGGCAAACCCTTCCTCTGGGCCCACAGTCGCCGAAGATCCCGCTGCCGAAAGACCATCAATGCCCCGGCCATCATCGCCAGCACGGCGAACAGGTCGATGAAGATGATCCCGATGGACATGAGTGGGAGCCTTAGCACGTCGGGGGTCCCAGTAGCCAACAGGCGGGTGGACCGGAGCAGCGGTCACGCCACGTCACGTAGCTCCGGCTCGAGCACGAGTGGACAGGATACTGAGATCTCTCTCGATGCTGAATTCGGCATCCGCCTGATCGTCCTGGAGTCCGGCGACTGGCTCGCCAGAAGGACTTCTGCAGAGAGTCCCGTATGTGGTTTTCGGGTCCACCTGGACACGGCGACGATCGTAGCCCCTGCAACCGCAAGTCCGGCAAAGACGTCGACAAGATAATGTCCACCGTGGGAGATGGCGGAAATTGCCATCAGGATATTCAGGAGAAGAAAAGGAAGTCGCAACAGGCGGGAGGGCCAGGCGGCCCAGGCGCA
>CAYOJN010000029.1:0-15594 GCA_964404245.1 uncultured Sphingosinicella sp.
CGCAGGACGATCTCGACAAGGTCGAGGTTGAAGGCGTCTCGGGCGGCGGAATGGTGAAGATCCGCGCTTCGGCGAAGGGCCGGATCATCGGAGTCGACATCGACTCAAGCCTTCTCCAGCCGTCTGAAAAGCAGATGGTCGAGGACCTGATTGCGGCCGCGATCAACGATGCCAGGGCCAAGGCCGACGTCGCCGCGCAGGAAGCGATGCGCGACGTCACCGGTGGTCTTCAGCTTCCGCCCGGCTTCAAGATGCCTTTCTGAGGAAGGCGGCTTCTAGGCGAGCACCGAGCGCACTTTTGCAAGCGCCGCTTCGATCCGCTTCGCGGCTTCCGTGAAGGTCGCCACATCGGCCCGATTGCTGTTCGCCCGAGCATCCCTGGCGGCTTCGACATAGCCTTCCAGGTCGGCTTCGAGCGCATCGATCAGGATTTCGGCCTCGTCTTCGGTCAGTTCGATCTTCAAGGTCTTGGGCATCGGTTCCTCGGCTATGGAGCTGTAAAAGGCGGTTGCGCCTTGTGCCTGACCCCGCCAATGGCCAGCAACGCCTGGCAAATGCAAGGGTGCCGTGGGCGAGAGGGCCGCGAACGACGCGTGTCTTCAAAGATCGGTGGAGTGGAAGTGGACGACGGATCGGTGATGAAGCGCCCGTTCGGCGCTGCTCCGCCGTCAGCGCCTTCCTGTCTTCCGAATCCGGGTCGCCACCTGCATGTGTTTCGGGCAGGATGGCGAGGAACGATGAGGGTCGATCCATGCGCCGATGGTGGTCCGGAATCCTTTCGCTGGCTACTCTCCTTGCCCCTGGAAGCGTCTTAGCTTCGTCGCTGCCAAAGGCACCCGAAGCGACCCTCCTCATCACCAATGTTTCGGTCATCGATACGGAAGATGGCCAGGTGTCCGGACCGACGGACATTCTGGTCGAGGACGGGCGAATCACCGCGCTTGCCCCTTCGGGCGCCCTGTCGGTTCCGGCCGGAACGCCGCACCTGGACGGTTCGGGCCGCTTCGCTCTTCCTGGACTTATCGATGTTCATGCTCATGTCGGGTTGGGCGGGGCCACGCCGGAGGGGGATGAAGAGCGCGTCCGGGCGCTCGGCCAGTTTCTTCGCTACGGGGTGACGACGATTTTCGTTCCGGGCGCAACCGGTGCCGGCGATTCCGAGTTTCCGGCGCTCCGGCAACGCTGCAGCGCCCGCGAAATCGCCTGTCCGGGTCTTCATGGCTCGGGATCGCTCATCACGGCGCCGGGAAGCCATCCGGTGGGCACTATCTTTGCAATGCCGGACGACGTCGACCCCGAACGGGTCGAAGCGCTCGGAGTTACCCTCCTCGGGCCGGGCGACGATGTCGACGGGCTCATCGCCCGCAAGGCCGAATCCGGCGTGGATGCGATCAAGATCGTGGTCGAGGAAGGCCCCCCGCCCTGGTTCCCCAGACCCCGGCTTTCCGATGAGGACGTCCGGTCGATCGTTCGCTCCGCTCATGCCCGGTCGCTTCCGGTTTTCGCCCATGTCAGCGCCTCCAGTCTCGCCCAGGCGGCGCTGAAGTCGGGCGTGGACGGGATCCTTCACGCGCCCATCGACGACATGCCTGATTCACTGGTGAATGCGATGGCCCAGCGGCGAATGTGGTATGTGACGACCTTCTCACTCTTTGACGGCATTCTCGCCTGGGCCCGGAAGGCTCGGGAAACCGATCCCTATGCCTTGAAGGGGGTGGATCCGTCGGTCATCGATAGCCTTGCCGCACCGCCTTTTCTCGAAGCGGCTGCAGAGGATGAGGCGACTGCCCTTTCCTATCTAGAAAAGGCTTCGGCGAACCTTCGCAAGGCCGCTTCGGCCGGGGTGCCGATCGCTCTTGGGACCGACGTCAACAATCCCTTCGTCTATCCCGGCTATTCGGCCCATGAAGAACTGTCCTGGATGGCGAAAGCCGGCCTGACGCCGCTCCAGGCGCTTCGTGCAGCAACGCTCGGAGGCGCGGCCTTCCTCGGCGCTGCCGACCGTCTTGGGCGGATCGCAGTGGGTTTCGAAGCCGATATTCTTCTTCTGTCGAGCAATCCCCTCGACCGGATCGAGAATAGCCGAAGCCTCGCCGCCGTCATTGCCGACGGGCGGATCGTCGAGGGCGTGGTTACCACCGACTGAAGCCTTTCGGATAGATCAGCCGCGGGGAGGGAAGCTCATTCCCTGGGGCTGCCAATGTTGCTCGCTGGGCTGGATGCCCTTGCCCATGACTTCCAGGCGGAGCGGGCGAAAGCGGATCAGTGCCAGGTCGTCGGGATAGCCCGGCCACTGTGACCGATAGTGTTCCGGCGGTCCGTAGGTTTCGAGGGTCTGCGGGTCGACATGGATCGAGGCGAGCCCGGTGAAGCTCGCATAGAAGCTGTTCTTGTGCCCATTTTCGATGTCGTCGAAACCGAAATGCAGGGCGGCCTTGGGATTGGCGGCGATCTGCTTCGTTTTCCGGCTTCCTCGCCGGGTCGAGATCCAAAGGCTGCCATCGTCGGAAGATTCGCCGACTCCGACCGGGCGAGCGCGCGGCATTCCGGCTTCGTCGATGGTGATGAGAACGCCGACCCAGTCCTCGTTCATCATTTCGCGGGCGGCAGCCAGGATCGTCTCCGGATCCTCGACGCGGTAGAGATCGTCGCTGGACGACGGGGTCGCCAAGCCCCGCGCTGCGCCTGCCGCAAGCATAACCGCCAGCCCCCCGCCTGGAACGCCGATGATGAAGTCTCGCCGCCTCAAGTCCATTCGCCTCTCCCTTCGCCGCTGGCGGTTGGTGAGACCAGCATTGAGCTCCAGAAACGGGCATTTGGCAATCGTCCGTGCCGCCCCTTCCTTACTGCTGACGCCGCTCGTAATCGATCCGGATCCTGACCCAGGTGCCGATCAGCGGGCGTCCTCCAATGCTCGGAGGCCGAACCCTGAACTCCCAGGCAGCGGCCAGCAAGGCTCGGCTGATCTGCGATCTTTCCGGATATTCAGCCATCGCGACGCAATCCTCGACCCGGTAATTGGGCGCCGTCTTGCAGGCGATCATGCCCCAACCCGGTTCGCGAGCGGTGGACATATAATCGCGAAGCATGGCGTCGCTGGGCTCGCGATGCCAGGCGGCGGCATATAGCGGCTCGCCATTGGGCGCGGTACCAACCCGCTGAGTATCGGGCATGACGGGCGTTCGGAAGCGGTCCGACGGGCCATAAACCGGCCCGGCCGGAGGCGCGGGCGGCGCCGGTTCCGAAGTCCCGGTCGGGATCGCCGGTGCCGCCGGCAGCCGAAAGGGCAGCGGGATCGGCCGGGAGGGCGCGGGCGCCGCCGGCGGGGGCGGTTGTGACGGCGCGGGCGAGGGTGAAGGCGCAACGGCGTCCTGCTGCACCGGAGGCTCGCGCTCAGGGCTGACGGGCTCCGCCGGAGGTTCCGCAACGTCCGGCTCGACGTTCACCACCACGATCGCACCGTCCTTCGTTTCTCCGGGCGGCTTTCCCGATCCCAGGGACAGGAAGAGAAGGATCATCAGCGCTTCGATGGCGATGGCGAGGCCGATCGCGACCATGTGCCGGCCGGCCCTGGGTTCAAACTGCCGGTCATACCCGGAATCGGAAACCGGACTCAGCAAGGCCGATCGTCGTCCCGGCAGCCGCTGGACGAGACCCGGTCCAATGCTCTGTCGAGTCCTGCACTGAACCTTATGTGCCTCATCAGGCTTCTATTTCACCCGCTCCGCAGGTCTGCAATGGTCTGTTGAACGCAATCCGGCGAGCGCGGTCGTCGTTCGGCTGAGTCGCCGGGATGGACGGCAGACACTGACCGCCTGATCTGCTAGCCCGGGCCGGCCATTGCGGTCCTTTCACCAGATTGCCTGACATTGAAAACGGCCCACGACGAATGTGAAGAGGATCAGACGCTGAAGCAGAACGGGCAAGCGGCGGTTCACTACAGGAAGATGTTCGACCGTGTCTCTAAGCTGGCGAATATCGGTGTGTGGGAATGCGACCTGGCGACGGGGAAGCTCAGCTGGACCGATACCGTCTATGACCTTTTCGGCTTGCCGCGGGGATCGGCGATCAGCCGGGAGGAGACACTCAAGCTCTACCGGCACGCCTCCCGGATCGAAATGGAGAGGCTTCGAAGCCGGGCGATCGAAACCGGCATCGGCTTCATTCTCGATATCCAGCTCGAGTCCGGCGGAGGGCCGGACCGATGGATCCGCCTGACCGCGGAAATCGAGCAGGAAGACGGAAAGTCGGTGCGGATCTTCGGAACCAAGCAGGACATCTCCGCGGAAAAGGCGGCACAGGATCAGGTCCACGCACTTCAGAACAGGCTGATCCACATGTCCCGGGTCAGCGCGATGGGGGCGATGGCTTCGACTCTGGCACATGAGGTGAACCAGCCCCTGACCGCGGTCACCAATTATCTGGCCGCGGCCCGCCGCCTTGCATCACGCGACTCGGTCCCGCCGGACCTGGCCCGATGCATCGATTCGGCCATGGAATCGACCTTGCATGCCGGAAGGACCGTCCGATCGGTTCGCGACATGACGGCGAAGGCGCAGGCCGGCTATTCGGAGCTGGACCTCGGACAGGTGGTCAGGGAAGCGGCCCGGATCGCCGTTGCAGGACAATCGAACGTCGCCCTTTGCTGCGACGTCGAGGACGCCCCTGCGGTGAAGGCCGATCAAATCCAGGTCCAGCAGGTCCTGATCAATCTCATCCGCAACGCCTGCGAGGCTGCCGACGGCCGTCAGTGCCAGATCCGGATCAGCGGCAGGCCCGGCGAGACCCATTACGAGATCTGCGTTTCGGATGACGGGCCGGGGATTGCAGATTCGGTCCTGCCCAGGATCTTCGATGCCTTCGTCTCGACCAAGCCGGACGGGCTTGGAATAGGCCTTTCGATTTCGCGAACGATCGTCGAGGCCCATGAAGGGCAGCTATGGGCGACCACTTCCGGTCAAAGCGGGGCCTCCTTCTGCTTCACCCTGCCGCTACCGAAACCCCGAACTTCCGAGCCTTCGCAATTGATCGCCTGACGGCGAACGGCCCTTATTAGACCGTCACTGTCGCCGCCGATATTCGCGTTCCGCCAAAGGCGCCCTGAAATAGCCGCTCAGTCGGCGATCGCTCTAGAAGCTCGCGCCGTCGATCAAGCGGCGTGGAAGCTCGTGCCAGAGCATGGGATCGAACATCCTGAGGTTCACGCCCATTCGCCGATAGGCGGGATCGGTCGGCGTCCAGTGAGTCGTGCAGCCGCAATTCTGGCAGTGCCAAAGGTCGAGCGCGCAGTCCCCCTGCCGATAGGCGGTTCCTTCGCCCTCCACCTTCACGGCCTCGGGCGGGCCATAGTGCCACAACCCGCCGATCCGGCGGCATACCGAACAATTGCATTCGCCCGCGTCCAGGGGCTCGTCACTCAAGGTCAGGCGGATTCCCCCGCAATGGCAGCTTCCATGATGCTCGCTCATTCCTGCACTTCCTTTCGTCGCGCATGGGCTCCATGAACGGCCCGCGGGATCAGGGAGATATCGTCAACCCGAAGGTCCATGGCCGAAAAATTGGCTTGGCATTTCGGGCACCTGTTCATCCACCATGGATCTCCCACTCACCGGTTTGACTTGGCCAGCGGCCCCGGACAATCCGAAAACGTCCCAGCGTGTCCGGTCCATCACCGGCGCCGGAAAAGCCGGTGCTATCGCCGGTCTTCAATTATCCACATTGGCGGGAAGCGGACATCAGCCTAGCTCTGGCCATCTTCTGCAAACCGCGTAGGCTGACATGCTTGCGGTGAGGCAGGCGATCGGGGAAGGTCGCTGGTGACAGGTGGGCAGCCAGGAATGATACGACATCAGCGGACGGTCGATATCGCGTGCGCACTGGCAGCCACCTGCCTTGGCCTTGTCTATCTGACGTCGGCGGGAGCGCCGGCAAGCCTCTCAATGGTCAATGGATCGGCATTCCTGATCGGGATCGTGGCACTCGTCGCGATCGGCGCAGCGATGCCGCTTATTCGTCGCTACCCGGGGCCGCTGCTCCTCGTCATGGCCTCTTCACTTCTGGTCACGGCCCTGGTCGGCGAAGCGGCCGATGGCGCGGCGCGATGGATATTGATCGGCCCTTTGAGTGTACAGGTAAGCCTTGTCCTGGTGCCCTTCATGGCCGTGACGTTCGCTCGTTATCCAACTCCGGCAGGGTGTCTCGGAATTGCCATCGCCGCACTCGCACTTGCCCTTCAACCGGACCGAGGCATGGCGGGTGTGCTTGCCTTCGGAATGGCAGTTCTGGCGATCACGAGGCCGAGCAGATTGTCCGCGAGCGCGCTGGTGGTCGCCCTCGCGGCTTTCCTCGTTTCGATCATTCGGCCCGACACGCTGCCAGCAATAGCCTATGTGGATCAGATCCTGTTCACGGCCTTCGACATTCACCTGTTAGCGGGTGTGGCGGTCTGGCTGGGCGCCTTGCTCCTGCTTGTGCCGGCGATCCTCGGCTGGCGCAGCAGTGAAGGCCTCGGCCATGCGTACCTCGTTTTCGGCGCAGTTTGGCTTGGCTGCATTGTTGCCGCTGCTTCAGGTAATTATCCCACGCCCGTGGTCGGCTATGGAGGGAGTGCGATCCTGGGCTACCTGCTCGCCCTGGCGTGCCTTTCCCCCGGCGCAAGATCGGCCGATGACACGGCCGCCGTTGCTGATGAAGAATGTGGATCGACGGTGCTGAACGCCACCGAAGCTCGCCTTTGGCGTAGGTGCTCCATCGAAACCGTGGCAGGGCTGACTCCGAGGGCGCGCGAAGGCGGTTCGAAAATTAGAATTGGGGGGACGGGAATGAAGCGGATGATGTTGTCATTGGCACTAGCGGGGCTGCTCACCTCCGCTTGCAGCGCCGGATCGGGCGAGACTGTCTCGGCGGAGAACGAGTCGGCGGATCGAACGGCGGAGGGAGCGCCGCATGGGCGAATTTCCGGACCCGTCGGCAAGAATGGTGTGCCGGCGGACAGGCCGGCCCTCCTTCTCGATTCCGAGGGCGTGTCGGTGGCCGGGGAGACTCAAGGCCGGCTGGCATTCGGCGCCAACAGCCTCGACACGGTCGAAGCGGTTTCGGCGCTTCTCGGAACCGGGTTCGACCGCAACGAAAGCCAGGAATGCGGCGCCGGGGCAATGGAATTCGCCAATTGGGGCCCGGTCGTTCTGATGTTCCAGACGGGGGAGTTTGTCGGCTGGGAATTGCGCGAGGCGTCGGATCGGCCCTGGCTCGGAACGCCGGGCGGAGCCACTATCGGCACTGGGCGAGGCGACCTTCGGGCAGGCCTTGGCGAGGAGCCGCAAGTCGAGGAGTCGACGATTGGAATCGAGTTTCACGCCGCCGGCTATTCCGGCCTGCTCAGCGCCGACGGACCGGACGGTCGGGTGACCGCCCTGTGGGCCGGAACGAACTGCATCATGCGCTGATCCGGACGGGGTGGTGCCGTCAGTCGGGCCGAGGGACCTGATCGCGAAAGGTCAGGTTTCTCGCTGAACCTGCCAGTGGCCGCAAGGCGGGAAAAGCCGGCATTGACTCGGCCATGAGCGACCCTAAGCGTGCCGAAATGACCCCTCTGGCGGACCTTCGCGAACGCTTCCTCGCGACGAGCACGATCTCGATGCCGATCGCCGGACTGATCGTCTGGTCGGCGATCGGAGTCGCAGCCCTGTTCGTTCCGAAGGTGCTGATAGGCTGGATGGCGGTCTACGCCCTGGGAGCAATCCTTCCGCTGGCATTCGCGATCGAGAGGTTACGGGGCCGCAATCCGTTCGCGAAGGACGACAATCCCGTCTCCACATTGTTCTTCCAGTCGATCGTCGGCATCGGCCTGATGTTTCCGCTGATCATCGGCGCCGCCGACGCTGCCGACGATCCCGACATCCTCGTTCTCGGGGTCGCAATCCTCGCTGGAATCATCTGGATACCCTATGGCTGGGGAGCCAATGATCCGGTGGGCTTGCGCCATGCGATCGGACGTTCGATCGGCTGCTATCTTGCTTATTGGCTCGCGCCCGATGCCCTGAGACCGACCTGCATCTGTGCGGTGGTCGCGCTTTCCTACATCTATTCGCTGGCGGCGATGCGCAAACCGGCTTGAAGCGCCTGCTTGCGAACGGGTCGATCACGAAGCCATTATCTCGGCGCTATCCGCTCGAGGCGCAGAGTGTAGCCTTGCTCCTGCCCCTCACCGTCCCGCCAGCGCTGGGTCACCTCCATGACGTCGTCCGATATCCGCTTCCACGAAAGGGAACTCGGAGCGTTCACGGGCGCGAGACTGCCCTCGAGAAAACGCCGTTCAAGAAAGTCGCTCTCGACGAACATTCGCGCCTCCTCGCTCGCTTCAGCGCGAAATTGCCTGAGAGGAGCAGAACTGCAAGCAGCAGAAACTTCATCTCACCCTCCGTCCATCGATGTCGTGGAATGACTGCGCCTTTCGATGCCTGCACGGGATTGTAGCGCGCAGGTTCCAAGGCCTCGAAGCGGGCGTTGAAGCGCGCTTCGTGCACCCGCCCAGGTCGAGGCTATCCCGTCGCCCTTGCAATCAGAAGCCGCCGCGCACCGAGAAGGAAAAGACCGGGCCGATCAGCCTGTCGCGATCCTCGATCGACAGAACGGGGCTTGCGCCCCTGAGTCCCGAATAAACGATCCGGTCCCGCCTCGAACGCGCGTTGAGGATGTTGCCGATCTGAGCCCGGACGGTCAGCCCCATCACGTCCTTGTGCTCCACGAACAGCGACGCGAAGACGGGGCCCTCCCAGACGCGGTCGACCTGGTTGCTTCGATAGCGCGGCTGGTTGTGCGAATAAGAGGCTTCGCCGCCCCACGCCCAGTCGGTCTGCGGGATATCGTGCCGGAGCGCGAGGCTCGCCTGGGTGTCCGTGAAACCGCTCCACTGTCTCATCTCGCCGGTGAACGGATCGCGCAGGCGGGAGCCCTGATAGACCAGGCTGGTGTCGATCTTCACTCCCTTCAGCCCGGCGGGATCGAGATTGATGGTGCTCGAAAGGACAATTGCGGCTGCCCAGGATGTGTCGATATTGCCGACGGCCTCGCCGTTGCCGACCGGTATGATGTCGACATAATCCTCGACGTCGCGATAGATCAGTCGAAGCTGGGTCGAGCCCCAGGGGCCCAGCTTCTTGTTCACCTCGGCCTCGAAGCTCCAGTCCTGCTGGGGCCGGAGATCGGTGTTCGAGCTATTCTCATTGCCGTCGTTGAGAAAAGCGCGGGCAAGGAAGTCGTAGAAGGAAAGCTGAAGAACGCGCCGGCGGATCTTCAGCGATGCGTCGAAATCGGGCCTTGGAGTCCAGGCGAGGGAGAGCGACCCTTTCGGACGAAAGAAGCTTCGAGTGAGGCCGCTGACCCCAGTCTGCGAGATGGTCGAATATTCGGCCCCGCCGATCATCTGAAAGGAGAGGGTATCGGTCAGTCCGCGGCCGAAGCTGAGCATCCCCTCATAGCGGGATTCGGTGACTCCGCCGCTCCCTTCCGGGAAGGGGATTTCGACGAACTGGCCGGCCGGATCCAGGGTGAACAGGCCGGCGACATTGTCGAGACTGTTATAGGCGGCCTCGCCCGAGAGCTGCCAATCCCCGTCCAGCATCCGCCAGCCATATTCGCCGCGAACGATGGTCTCGCCCAGGTCGCCGGTCTGAGTGAAGCGATCGCCGGTGTCGGCGGAGCCGTCAGCGGAACTGGTGATCGTCTCCTGCAGATAGGGTTCGTGGCTGAAGCGCCTGAGGCCGATCGCCTTCATCCGGCCCGGCCCAAGGGCGAATTCGTAATCCGCCGCAAGCTCGTAATTCCAGGTGTCGTTGCGCTCGATGAAGATTCGCGAACGATCCGGAAGCCCGGCGCCGGTCCGTTCGCCGACTTCGTCATAGCGATTGTAGATGCGCTGATAATGCGCGCTTGCATGACCGACGCTGGTTCCCGGACCGTCCCAGGTCAACCTGCCCGAAAGCTTGGGCGAGTCGTAATGGGTGTCCCAGACCTCGAAGCGCCGCTCGGTGATGGCACCGGCGCCGTCACGGATCAGCGTTTCGCCGCCTGCTCCGCTTCGGCTCGAATCGCCATTGTTGAGTCCGAATTCATATTCGATCGCTCCGCGCCGACCGCTGACCGAAACGTCGCCGCGGGTGAGCAAGGGATCGGTATGATGAGCGCGAAACTCCGGGCGCCAGGAGAATTGCCCGGAAAGCTGGTTCGCCCGAAAGACGATATTCGCCACCTGTCCGGACAGGCCGGGAATGTCGAGCGTTGCACCGTCGAGAATTTCGATTCGATCGACATTCTCGGCCGGGATCCGGGTCAGCAGGGTGTCCAGACTGTCGGACTTGTTCGAGCTTCGCTGTCCGTTGAACAGCACGTTGGCAGTCGCCTGGCCGAGACCACGGAGCTGTTCGCTGTCGCGCATGGTGAAACCCGGCACCTGGCTGAGCATGTCATGGGCGTTGCGCGGTGCGTAGCGGGTGAAATCCGCCTTCGTATAGACCTGCCCCGAGCGGGTAGCCGAGGCGACGGGCTGGGGATCCGGGGCAGGGGCGTCGCCGGTTTCCGGCAGGTCCTGGGCGTGCACCGGCCATGCCGCCAGAAGCGCGATCGTCGCTGCCCCGAAATTCGCTTTCATCTTCTGCTCCCCCGGAATTCGCCGCGCCACAAGCACTTAGCAACGCAAGGAACGTGCCACATGCGTGGCATAACGGCTCTTATTTTTGAGCGAGAGTGGCGGCAGTGGGAGGTTCGGGAATGGCTCAGCTGGCAACGGCTTGCCCACGACCAGCGGCGTTGGTTGATCCTGTCCGCCACCGGACACTGGTGTCCGTTTCCGGACAGCGAACCTTCCGATCATGGACCTTGTCTTTCCTATGCCAGATATTGTGATGATTGCTGATACTGTCCGACGGATCCGCACATTCATCGAATTGCCAGGATGCGCTTTTTCAACGGCGCAGGATGCCTTGCCAGTGCCGAAGGTCACGCCTTCGATGGGTGACCTCCGCTACGTTCGCACCCCGGCGGCACCGGGGCAGAGAACGGCCATTGCCGATCGGGAGAAAAATATACCGGCCAGTGGGCGCAACGCGAAGGCTCACCATTCGCTTGGTCAACAGCGGGGGCCAATTGCGAAGCAGGAGCAGACAATGAACAATAATGTTGTGATTTCAGCCATATTCGACCGTCGCGAGGAAGCGGAACGCGCCATCGCTGAGCTGCGCGGCGCCGGGATAAGCGACCGGAACATGTCCGTCATCGCCCGCGACGAGGGGCACACCACGACGACGGATGGCAGCGGCGAAGACACGGGTGAAGCAGCGAAGGACGCAGGGAAGGGCGCCCTCGGCGGCGCGGCCCTCGGCGGGTTGATTGGCGCTGCGGCGCTTGCGATCCCGGGCGTCGGCCCACTGGCAGCAGCGGGCGCCATTGCGACCGGCGCGATTCCTGGAGCGGCGGCCATCGGCGCTGGTGCCGGTGCTCTTGCTGGCGGTCTGACCGGTCTCTTGAAGGATCATGGCGTCGACGAGAGCGACGCGAGCTACTATGAGGATCGCATCAAGCAGGGAGGCACCTTCGTCTCCGTCCGCGACGACGGCAGCTTCGATGGCGAGCTCACCCGCGAGATCCTGTATCGCAACGGCGGCCACAACAGCGCGCGCGAGCGGACCGTCTCCGCATAGTGACGACTTTGAGGAGCGCCCTTGCCGGGCGCTCCTCCACCGCATCCTGGCGAAACCCGAGAGGATGATCGCGACGGTGAAATCCACTATGGTTGGTTAGCGGATCTTCACTGGTATATTGCTCCTGGCTGGGGAAGAAGAATGGGCGCATCGGAGAATAAGCGAACAGTCACACAAGCCTTTGACGGCCTCGCTCAAGCCGATCCTACAGCCTTCATCGAGGCAATGTCCGAGGATCTCACCTGGATTATCGAGGGACAGTCGATGTTGTCGCGCCGTTACGAAGGCAAGTACGCCGTGCAGAATGAGCTCATCCCGGCACTGTTTGCCAATTTTGCCACCGACTATCGAAACACGGCCGAGGAGATCATCGCCGAAGACGACCGCGTCGTTGTGCTCGCTCGCGGCGAGGTGAAGACCGTCCGTGGGGAAGATTACAACAATAGCTACTGCTTCGTGATCCGGATGACTGACGGCAAAATGGTGGAGATCCGTGAATATTGCGATACGGCTCTCGCCGAGGCTCGGCTGAGGACCGATATAGCCGAGGAACGCTGACCTGCCGAAACCTGGCCAGGACGGTCCGAATTTGCGCGGGCAGCACCCTGTTCGCAGGTGCTTCTCAGGCAATGTCGCTGGGACATCGGCATCAGCTTCATTCTACTTGTCACGATGCCGTCAAACCAAAGGGCGACTTCAGACTGTATGGGCCCCCACCTCCAGGCATCCGGCTCAGAGCGTTCGAAGGGCCGTGGCAGGGCGGAGTTTCAGGAGCGGGAGCGCACTTGCAAGAGCGATGGCGAGGGTCAGGACCGCGCCGGCGGCGAGCGTTGCCAGAAGGACCGCCCAGTCCGGGTTCCAGCCGAAGTCGAACAGTCGGACAATCACGAACCAGGCCCCGGCAAGACCAAGGCCGAGGGAGACCGCGGTAACGACCAGAGCGAGAAGGCCATATTCGATCGCCTGCACGGCGAGGATCTGGAACCGCGTTGCGCCGAGGGTCTTCAGGATGACGCTGTCATAGCTTCGTTGCAGCCAGGACGCGGCGAGCGCGCCGGTCAGGACGGCGATCGCGGCCAGGATTGCAACCGAGGCGGCGACCAGGATCGCGACCGACATCTGCCGGAGCACGTTCGAAACTTCGCCGACGATCTCGCCGACGTCGACGATGGTCGCCGACGGGAACGCACCGAGCAGTGCCCGGGCGACGCCCGCCTTTCGTTCCTCATCGACATGGATCGTCGCCGCCAGCGAGTGGGGCGCGAGCTCGAGCGCGGACGGAGAGAAGACGAGGATGTAATTGAATCCCATCGTGTCCCAATGGATCTCGCGAAGCGAAGCGATCTCGGCCTCGATTTCGCGGCCGAGCACGCTGATGGTCAGGCTGTCGCCGACCTCGAGGCCGAGGGTCTGCGCCGCGTCCACGTCCAGCGAAACCAGCGGCGGGCCCCGATAGTCATCCGGCCACCAGCGGCCGGCAACGAGTTCGCTGCCCTCGGGCAAGTCGGCGCTGTAGGTGACTCCGCGCTCGCCCCGAAGGAACCATGCTCCGGGCGGCAGCTCATCGAGATCGGCGACCCGGGTTCCGCCGAACGCCGTGATCGTGCCCCTCAGATTGGGGACGATGGCAATCTCGGCCGCCGGCGCCTCGTGGCGGACGATGGCCGCGAATCGGGAGCGTCCGCCGGAAGGAATGTCGAGCACGAACTGGTCGGGTGCGCGTTCGGGCACCGCTTGCTCGATCTCGGCGGAAAGACTGGTCTGGATCGCGGCGATGGTGACGAGAATGGTGAAGGCAAGGCCGAGCGCGACGACGAGGCCGACGGTCTGGGCGCCGGGTCGGTGGAGGCCCGACACCGCCAGGCGCAGGAGCGGACGACTGGAACGCGGAAGCGTCCGGGCGGCCCGCCTGAGACCCAGGCCGACGAGCGCGAGCAGGAGGAGGATGGCGCCGACGGCCGCAAGCACCGACAGCGAGAACAGGGGCTCGCGCGATGTTGCCAAAGCGAGGGCGACGATCAGCGCGAGGGCAAGAAGCGCTCCGACCAAAGCGCGCCAGCCGGCCGAGCCGGGCCGGACGAGCGATTCCCGGTAGAGCGCCGCGACCGGCCGCCGCCGAGCGCGGGCCAGCGGCGGCAAAGCGAACAGGACCACCATCAGCAGGCCGTAGGCGGCGCTGGTCAGAAGAGGTCCGGGGTGAAGAGCGATTCCAGGCCGGATCGGGAGCAGATCGGCCGCGAGCCACACCGCCACCGACTGGAGAAGGGTCCCGACGATGAGGCCGGCGACCACCGCGAAGGCGGCGACGATCCCGATCTGCAGGCAATAGACCCGGCCTATGTCGCCAGAGGTTGCTCCCAGCATCTTCAGGGTCGCAATGGCTTCGCGCTTTCGGCCCAGATAGGAAGCCACTCCGTTGCTGACTCCGATTCCGGCAATGATCAGCGAAGCGAGCCCGATCAGGGTCAGGAACTGGCCCATGCGCTCGAAGAAACGGCTCGCCCCGGGCGCGGCCCGGTCGCGGGTCCGGAACTCGAAACCGGCTGACGCAAAGCGCTCTCGAAGGCCGTCCGCAGCCGCCTGGGGCTCCATCCCGGGAGGCAGAAGAAGCCGGTACTTGGCCGTGAACAGGCTTCCCGGCTGGACGAGCCCGGTCCGCTCCAGGCCTTCCAGGGATATCATGGCGACCGGTCCCAGGGTGAAGCCTTCGCCGACCCGGTCCGGCTCCTCGTCGATCAGTCCAGCGATGCGGAACGGCGCCTCGCCGAACCTCAGCAGGTCGCCGCGCCGGACGCCGAGCCGCTCGCCAAGCTCCGGAGCGATGAAGATCTCGTCGATCCCGGGCGCGGCCTCAGGGCGGCCATCGACGACCAGCGAGCCATAGAGGGGATATTGGCCGTCCACCGCCTTGAGCTCTGCAAGAACCGAGTCGCCGCCGCTGTCGCTTCGGGCCATGGCGCGCATCCGGATCGTCTCGCCGACCTCGCCTAGGGCGCTCATCGCCTCCCGTTCCTCGGCCGAGGCGAGACGTTGCGATACGGAGACCTGGAGATCGCCGCCAAGGATGACCCGACCTCGGGCGGCGAGCTCGCTCGTGATCGCCTCGGTGAGGCTTCCGATCGTCGCCAGTGCGGCCACTCCAAGGAAGATGCACAGGAACAGGAGCCGAAGCCCGCGAAGGCTTCTGTGAAGGTCTCGCCGGGCGAAGATCGCGGCCGCCCTCCAGCCGATCGCGCTCACGCCGGCCTGTCCACGGCGATCCGTCCGTCCTGCATTTCGAGGATCCGGCCGCAGCGGGCGGCGAGCGAGGGATCGTGGGTGATGATGACCAGGGTCGCCATATTCGCCTGCTGACGCTCGAAGAGCAGGTCGATGACCGCGGCTCCGGTCGCCCCGTCCAGATTGCCGGTTGGCTCGTCGGCGAAGATGATTCCGGGCCGGGGCGCCATTGCGCGGGCGATGGCGACTCGCTGCTGCTCCCCGCCGGAAAGCTGGGCCGGATAATGGCCAAGGCGATGGCCGAGCCCGACCGCCTCGAGCTCTTCGCGAGCCCGTTCGAACGGCGCTTCTTGCCGGGCGAGCTCGAGCGGAACGGCGACGTTTTCGAGCGCGGTCATCGTCGGAAGAAGATGGAAGGACTGGAGGACGATCCCGATCCGTCCTCGCCGCGCCCTCGCCAGTTCGTCCTCGCCAAGCGCTCCGAAGCTGGTATCGGCAACCCGGACCTCGCCGCTCGTCACCTGTTCGAGCCCGGCCAGCACCGCCATCAGCGATGACTTGCCCGAACCGGACGGGCCGAGGATACCGATCGTCTCGCCGTCCGCAATGTCGAGGTCGATGCCTCTCAGCACATCGACCCGCGCCTCCCCCGATCCGAAGGACAGCGTGACTTTGCGCG
>CAYOJN010000030.1:0-15485 GCA_964404245.1 uncultured Sphingosinicella sp.
ACAATCTCCATATTCACTCACGGCCGGCTCTAGCATGGGCTTCGCCACCGTGCGACGAAAAAGCCGTCTGTTCCATCGCTTGCCGGATTGAGCAGAAGGCCGGAACCGGCAGCCCTTCCCCAATCGCTAGCGACTGGCTCCGGAACCAGGGATGAACGGCCCTCGAGGGCGCTCGCCTGGTCTCTTCCCTCGGCAGCAAGGAGCGAGCAGACGGCATAGACCAGCCGTCCGCCGGGCCTGAGCAAGGCCGAGCCCAGGTCGAGAAGCCGGGCCTGCAGATCCACCACTCGCTTCAGCCGATCCGGCGTGAGCCGCCAGCGGGTTTCGGGATTGCGCCGCCAGGTGCCGCTTCCGGAGCAGGGCGCATCGACGAGGACCAGATCGGCCTTCCCGGCAATATCCGACAGCGCCTCGAGCTCGCGACCCGGATCGAGAAGGCGCGATTCGACGATCGATATTCCGGCCCGTTCAAGCCGGGGTGCCATCCTAGCAAGCCGGGATCGATCGGCGTCCGAGGCGATGACCCGGCCCTGGTCGCCCATCTCCGCCGCCAGAGCGAGAGTCTTGCCCCCTCCTCCCGCGCATAGGTCGACGACGAGATTTCCGGGCCTCGCTTCCGCCGCCAGGCAGACCAGCTGGCTTCCCTCATCCTGGATCTCCACCAGGCCGGCAAGCCACGCTTCGCTTCCGAGCAATGGAAACCCTTCGGGAAGACGAAGGCCGATCGGCGAGAACCGGCTTCTCCGGGCTTGTGGAAGCTGCTCAATCGCGGCTTCGCGAGTGCCTCGAAGCCGGTTCACCCGAAGGTCAAGCGGTGCCCGGGCAAGCAAGGCGGGAAGATCGCCCGGCTTCACCTCCGGATCGAAGAGAGGCTCTATCCACCCCGGGATCGCCTTCGGGCGGGCGACTGGTTCATCGGGGTCGATCCGGGCCGGTCCGAAAGCGGAGCCGTCGAAATTGTCGCGAAGTTCGGAATCCTCGGCGGCGAGTCCGATCAAGGCGGCCCGACCGCTCTCGGGCTCGGCAAAGCGACGGACGGCCCGGAACACGAGCTCGCGAATGGCCCGGCGATCCTTCGAGCCGGCATAGCGCCTCGTCTTGAAGTAGCGGGCGACGATCGTGTCGGCCGCACCGCCGCCCTCGCGAGCCGAGCGGAGGATCTCGTCCAGGATCTCGATCGCTGCCTGGATCCTGGCCGACGGAGTCAACCGATCCTCCCGGGAACGCAGTCAGCGGGTAGGATAATTGGGAGCCTCACGCGTGATGTCGACATTGTGGACATGGCTTTCGCGAAGGCCCGCATTGGTGATCCGGACGAATTGCGCCTTCTGAAGGTCGGCGATCCGGGCCGCGCCGGTATAGCCCATCGCCGCTTTCACGCCTCCGACCAGCTGATGGATCACGTCGCGGGCATGGCCCTTATACGCCACCTGCCCCTCGATCCCCTCGGGAACGAGCTTGAGCTGGTCCTTGATGTCCTGCTGGAAGTAGCGATCGGCAGAACCTCGCGCCATGGCCCCGACCGAGCCCATTCCGCGATAGGACTTGTAGGCCCTGCCCTGGTACAGAAAGGTCTCGCCCGGAGCTTCTTCGGTACCGGCGAGGAGCGATCCGATCATCACCGCCGAGGCCCCGGCCGCCAGGGCCTTGGCGATATCGCCGCTGGTTCGAAGCCCGCCATCGCCGATGATCGGGGTTCCGCTCCTTGCCGCTTCCTCGGCTGCATCCATGATCGCGGTGAGCTGGGGGACGCCGACCCCGGCGACCACCCGGGTCGTGCAGATGGAGCCGGGGCCGATTCCGACCTTGACCGCGTCGGCACCGGCACCGATCAGTGCCTTGGCGGCTTCCCGGGTCGCAACATTCCCGGCCATGACCTGGATCGAATTGGACCGGCGCTTGATCCGCTCGACGGCGGCGCTGACTTCGCGATTATGGCCATGGGCGGTATCGATGACGATGAGATCGCATTCGGAATCGATCAAGGCTTCGCTTCGCTCATAGCCCTTGTCGCCGACCGTCGTCGCAGCAGCCACCCGAAGCCGTCCGGCACCGTCCTTGGTGGCGTTCGGGTAGGTCACGGCCTTTTCCATATCCTTGACGGTGATGAGGCCGATGCAGCGCCGGTCGTCGTCGACGACGATCAGTTTCTCGATTCGGCGCTGGTGAAGCTTTCGCCGCGCCTCCTCCTGGGTCACTCCGGGCCCGACCGTGACCAGATCCTCGCTCGTCATCAATTCGGAAACGGGCTGACGGGGATTTTCCGCGAAGCGAACGTCGCGATGGGTGAGGATCCCCACCAGCCGGCCATCCTTCTCGGTAATCGGAATCCCGGAGATCTTGTGCCTGGCCATCAGTTCGAGTGCGTCGGCCAGGCTCTGGTCCGGAGTCATGGTGATCGGGTTGACCACCATCCCGCTTTCAAAGCGCTTGACGGCCCGGACCGCCGCGGCCTGGTCCTCGATATCCATGTTCCGGTGAAGGACTCCAAGTCCCCCCAGCTGCGCCATGACGATCGCCATGTCCGCCTCGGTCACGGTGTCCATTGCCGAAGAGAGGATCGGAATGTTTAGCCCGATTTCGCGGGTTACCCGACTGCTCGTATCCGCCTGGCTTGGAACCACCGACGAAACGCCCGGCTTGAGGAGAACGTCATCGAACGTCAGTCCGAGTTCGATGTCGAGATGACGGCTATGGCTGCTCATGTCCTCAATCCTGCCCGCCCTGATAGACTTGGGGATCGGCCAGTCGAAAGGCCAGCTTCACCATCAGGTTCGCATCCTCGACGGCACCGCCGAGGACGAGGGAGTCGCTGACCTCGTCATTGGGCTTGTGGTAGCTGCCCTCGAGAAAGGCTCCCAGGATGCTCATGTCGGAGAAGGAGCCGCCGACCATGACCGTCGGGATTCCCGCCTGGTTGAGTTTCCAGCCATCCTGACGCTGGATCATGATATTGGCTTCCTCATCGCGATCGACCTCGCGTCCCATCGCTTCGGCGGTCGAATCCACGACCTGGTCCAGCGCCGGCGATATACCCCGGCCGATCATCGCCACCGGAAGACCTTCGGGATGGACGGCGACGCTGTCCATATTGATCGCAGCGACGATGGACCGGGCCGGAACGACCGGGTGAGTGGCGAAATATTCCGCGCCCAGCAGTCCCAGTTCCTCGGCGGTGGTTGCCAGGAAAAGGATGTCGCGAACCGGCTTCGGTCCCCTGGCCAGCCGGTCGGCAATCTCGATCATCGATGCGATCCCGCTCGCATTGTCGATGGCACCGTTGCAGATCCTGTCCACCGCTCCTTCAGGCCTGCAAATGCCCTCATGATCCCAATGACTGAGGAAGAGGACGGATTCATCCGTTCCGCCCGAGCCCCGAAGGCGGCCGACGACATTGTTGCTGGCGTGGCGGTCTACCCGGCTCGTCGCTTCCAGCGACGCCCGAAGCGGTAGGTTGACTGCCTGGAAGCCGGGTTCGGTCGACTCGTCCAGTACACCCTCTGGTGCGCCTGCCGATCGAAACAGATTCTGCACTTCGTCGAGCGGGATCATTCCTGTCATCGCGGCGACCGGCTCGATCCCCAGCTGGACTGTGGTCCGGCCGGCAAGGGTTTCCTTCACCGTGTCCCAATGAGCCGAATCGATCACTCCGATCACGGCCGCCGCGCCGGCCTCGATCAGCGCCCGCCGGCGATCGGCGACGGACGGGAAGCCGGGGATCGAGGGCCCCTGGAGAAGGAAGAGGACGACCGCTCCGCGAAGGTCGGCGCCGGCCAGTTGATCGATCCCCCGATCGGGGATCCGGGCGCCATGACCGACGAAGAGGACAGGAGCGTTGTCGATCCGGTTCAGCTCGTCCTTCCCGATCAGCGAGAACTTGCCGGGATCGACCGCGATCTCCCGTCCGTTCGCCGTCCAGAGAAGCTTCTTCGAAACCGGCGAACGCTCGACCAGCTCGACCGGCTGGAACCAGCTGCCATTCGTTCCGGCCGGTTCGATCCCGGCCGAACGCAAGCGATCGACGATATAGCTGGTCGTCAGGGTCTCGCCTTCGGTCCCCGGCTTTCGCCCTTCAAACTCGTCGCTGGCGAGGATCTCGATGTGACTCATCAAATCCTCGGCGGTGATGGGCGCCCGTGCTTCGGCCGCTGCTGGAATCGGGAGGGAAAGGAGGAAAAGGGGCGCTGCAGCCCGGATCATTGGGATGAACATGGGGCTGCTTAAGTAGCCGATATCGGCCGCGCAAGCGATTCGACCTGATCCGCCCGATCAACGACGCGCCTTGGCGAGCAGAGACCGGGCCATTTCGACGTCAAGCTCCTCGATCATCCGGCCATCATGCCTCTGAGCTCCGCCGGTGGACGCCTCGATCAGCCTTTGCGCCTGCTCGATTTCCTTGTCGCTGGGCGAGAAGGCGCGGTTGACGGGCTCGATCTGGCTTGGATGGATGACCGATTTGCCGTCGAAGCCGAAGCTGCGCCCCTGATCGCATTCGGCGGCCAACTGCTCACTCGCCTCGAGCTGGTTGAACACACCATCGAAGGCCGCCACTCCGGCCGATCGCGCCGCAAGGACGATGGTCTGAAGGGCAAGGACAAGGCCCGGCCGGCCCTGCCGCCAGGGGATTCCCAGGCTCAATGATAGATCGTTCGTCCCGGCAATCAGGCCCTGGCACTCGCTCGCAATCGCTTCGGCGTGGAGAACAGCGCGAGCCGTCTCGATCATTGCCAGCACCGGCTTGCCGGTCAGCCAGCCGGCATCCTTTGCCTGCGTTGCCGATTCCACCTTCGGAAGGACGATGATCTCGGCACTCGATCGCCTGACGCTGACGAGATCCTCGCCATGATGGACGGTTCCCGGTGCGTTGATCCGGATCGCCACCGGTCGCCCTCCGAAACCCTCGCTCGCGGCCTCGTTCGCCGCCCTGCGGGCATCCGCCTTGTCCTCGGCCCGGACCGAATCCTCGAGATCGAGGACGATCAGGTCGGACTCCAGGGTCCGGGCCTTGGCCACTGCCCGGGGGTTGGAAGCCGGCACAAACAGAAGGGAACGACAAAGTCTGAGGTCGATCATGTGACTCGTCTCGATTCCACTTGGATGGACGGGGCTTTCTCTACATGATGAGCGCCTGGACACAGGAGAGGAAAATCATGGCGCTCGGTATCACGATCATCCTGGCATTCATCCTGCTTTACCTGTTCGTAAGCGTGAAGATCGTTCGCCAGGGCTATCAATATACGATCGAACATTTCGGGCGCTACACCGTGACGGCGCGACCCGGGCTGAACTTCTATCCGGCCATTTTCTACCGGGTCGGGCGCAAGGTCAACATGATGGAGCAGGTGCTCGACATTCCGGGCCAGGAGATCATCACCAAGGACAATGCGATGGTTTCCACCGACGGAGTCGTCTTCTTCCAGGTGCTCGATGCCGCCAAGGCCGCCTACGAGGTCTCCGATCTCTATCTTTCCATTCTCCAGCTCACCACCACCAACCTTCGTACGGTGATGGGAGCGATGGACCTGGACGAGACCCTGTCCAAGCGTGACGAGATCAACGCCCGGCTTCTGTCGGTGGTCGACCAGGCGACCGAGGCCTGGGGGATCAAGATCACCCGAGTCGAGATCAAGGACATCCGGCCTCCCGCCGACATCGTCAACGCGATGGGACGGCAGATGAAGGCGGAACGCGAAAAGCGCGCCCTTATCCTGGAATCCGAAGGCAATCGCGCCTCTGCTATCCTTCGCGCCGAAGGCGAGAAGCAGGCCCGGATCCTTGAAGCCGAAGGCCGCCGCGAAGCCGCCTACAGGGATTCCGAAGCGCGTGAACGGGAAGCCGAAGCCGAGGCCAAGGCGACCCAGATGGTTTCCGACGCGATTGCCGGCGGCAACGCCCAGGCGATCAACTATTTCATCGCCCAGAAATATGTCGAGGCCGTCAGCGAATTCGCCCGCTCGCCCAATGCCAAGACCATCCTGTTCCCGGTCGAAGCGACCCAGCTGATCGGTACCCTGGGCGGAATCGGCGAACTGGCGCGGGACGCCCTCACGCCTCAGCCCGGCCAGCCGGCCCGGCGCGGCCCGTTCGAGGGAGGACAGAAGTGAGCCCGCTGGGGATCGACGATCATTGGTGGTGGCTGATCGCGGCCGCCCTGCTGGGAATCCTGGAGATATTCATCCCCGGGGTCTTCCTGGCCTGGATGGCCGCTGCCGCGGCGCTTACCGGGATCATCGCTGCACTGCTTCCGATCTCGCTTCCCTTCCAGCTCGCGATCTTCGGGCTCCTCGCGATCGCCGCCGTCTATGGCGGTCGCCGCCATTATGAGAGCAACCCGGTCGACAGCGACGATATCGGGCTGAACAACCGTACCTCGCGCCTGATCGGGCAGACCGTTACCGTGATCGGAGCGATCGAGAATGGCGAGGGACGGGTGAAGGTGGGTGACGGCGTCTGGACCGCTCGCGGTGCCGACACGGCCGTCGGCAACCGGGTTAGGATCGTTGGAGCCGAGGGAGCAACCCTCATCGTCACCCCGGTCGCCCTCCCGGCGCCCGGCGAAGCCGAAGAGGTTTAGCCGGTCAGCTGGAAGCCGTCCCCTCCGGGCGAAGCCGAGGCGTGGTATCGGCTCGGCCCCGCCCCTCCCCGACGGCCGGAAAGCTCAGATAGTGAAGCCGCCTCACCTCGCGTCGACCGCGTACCACCGTGTCGAGGATAAGGCCGCACATGAAGCTCAAGGCAGCGACGATCATCAGTCCGGTGGCGAGCAGTGCGGTCGGAAAGCGCGGAACGAGCCCGGTTTCGGCATAAGTGATGGCGAGCGGGACTGCCAGGACGACGGCCATGGCTGCAAGGAACAGGCTGAAGCTGCCATAGAAGAGTATCGGCCGCTCGATCCGGAAAAGATGGAGGATCGTCTTCATGATCCGCCAGCCATCGCTCCAGGTCGACAATTTGGACGTCGAACCCTCCGGCCGGGCCCCGTAGGAAGTGACGATTTCCCCCACCGGCATGGCCAGTTCGAGCGCGTGGACGCTGATCTCGGTTTCGGTCTCGAATCCGCTGGACAAGGCTGGGAACGACTTGGCGAAACGCCTCGAAAAGACCCGGTAGCCCGAGAAGATGTCGCTGAAGGTTCGACCGAAAAGGCTTGCCAGCAGGCCGGTGAACAGGCGGTTCCCCAGCCGGTGGCCGCGCCGATAGGCCTCGTCGACCTCGGACCGGCGGGCTCCGACCACCATGTCCAGCCGCTCCTCCACCAGTCGGGCCACGAGTTCCGGCGCCGCCGACGAATCATAGGTCGAATCGCCGTCGGCCATGACATAGATGTCGGCTTCGATATCGGCGAACATCCGCCGGACGACATGGCCCTTTCCCTGCATCCGCTCGGTTCGGACGACGGCCCCTGCCCCGGTTGCAATCTCGCGCGTTTGGTCGCTGCTATTATTGTCGTAAACGTAGATAGTTGCAGTCGGAAGCGAAGAGCGAAAGCCAGCAATCGTCTCGGCAATCGCCGCTTCCTCATTATAGCAGGGCAGGAGAATGGCGATCTCAAGACCGCTTAGCTCGACGCCCATCGCTCATCCTCTCCCGCTGGCCAGCGACCGAAGTCAAAGTTGCCTGTCCGGTGCCTGTCTACGTCATTCCCACTGGCGCGGGAATCCACCTTCCTGGGTGGTCCGGGGAATGACGCAGCCGGCTTTCCCGCTCTCGCGGGGATTTCGACCGGGAAGCAAATCGGGTTCTGCCTAGCCCTTTTTCGCCGGCTTCTTCGCTGGGGGCTTCTTCGCGGCAGGCTTTGCAGGCGCGGATTTCTCGTCCGAAGCCGCCTTCTTTGCAGCGGCCTTCTTCGCGGGAGCCTTCTTTTCGGCCTTGTCCGAAGCTTCCGACTTGTCGCTGCCCGCCTTGACGCTGCCCGACTTTTCGCTGCCCGCCCTTGCCTTCGCTTTGGCGGCCGGCTTTTCGGCGGGCCCGTCGGTCTTGCTCTCTGTCTTGCTCTCGGACTTGCCCTTGGCGGCCTTCGACTTGGCCTTCGGCTTGGGCTCATGATCATGACCGCAGCCCGGGCCATGGACGTGAGTGTCATCGGCCTCGATCGCGGCTTCCAGCTCCTCGCGGGTCACGACACGCTCGGTCGTTTCAGCCTTGCTGAAGAGATAGTCGACGACCTTGTCCTCGAACAAGGGGGCCCGAAGCTGGGCAGCCGCCATCGGGTCCTGCTGAATATATTGAACGAAGCGCTGCCGGTCCTCGGCCCGATATTGCTGGGCGGCCTGGGCCATCAGCTGCTGCATTTCCTGCTGGTTCACCTGGACCCCGGCCTGCTGACCGATCTCTGACAGGAGAAGCCCGAGCCTGACCCGGCGCTCGGCGATCGAGCGATATTCGTCACGCTCCGTCTCCATCTCGGCCCGAGCGGCCGCAGGATCGTCCTCATGGCCGGCTTCATGGTCGAGCTGGCGCCAGATCTGGTCGAACTCGGCATCGACCATGGACTGCGGAACGGGAAAGTCATGGGCCGCTGCAAGCTGATCGAGCAGCTGGCGCTTCATGTGAGTCCGGGTAAGCCCGCCAAGCTCCTGTTCGACCTGTCCCTTGAGCAGCTCGCGGAGCTGGTCGATGCCTTCAAGGCCCATCGACTTGGCGAAATCATCGTCCGCCTTCATCTCGCGGGGCGACTGGACCTCGTTGACGGTGACGTCGAATGTCGCTTCCCTGCCCTTCAGATAGGCAACCGGATATTCCTCGGGGAAAGTGACGTTGACCTGGAGTTGATCATTGGCCTTGGTGCCAACCAGCTGATCCTCGAAACCCGGAATCAGCCGGCCTGAGCCGAGCTCGATCGACATGCCTTCGCCCTTGCCGCCTTCGAACGCCTCGCCATCGACCTTGCCTTCGAAGTCGATGATCAGCAGGTCGCCCATCTTCGCAGCCTGCTTGGCCGGAGCGGGGTCGAAGCTCTTCTGGCCTTCGGCAAGCCTTCGAACCGCGGAGTCGAGCATCTCGTCGGAAGGCTCGACCCGGAGCCGCTCGATCTTGAGCCCTTCGATACTGGCGGCGGGAACGTCGGGAAGGGTTTCAACCTCCACCTTCACCACCGCATCCTTGCCTGAGCCACTCTCCTCGAGCTCGACATTGGGTTGCATCGCTGGACGGATATTCTGCTCCGTCATCAGCTTCTGCACGCCTTCCTGGACGGCCGTCTCGAGCGCCTGCTGCTCGAGCGCCGCTCCATGCATCTTGCGAACGAGGTTCGCCGGGACCTTGCCGGGACGGAAGCCGGGCATCCGGACTTGCGGAGCAAGAGTCTTCAGTTCCCGGTCGACACGCGCGTCAATGTCCTTCGCGGGGATGGTGATGCGAAAGGCACGCTTGAGGCCCTCGTTCAACGTCTCAACAGTCTGCATGGATGATCGAACCTTGTATCCGGATTTTGGCACTTCACGAGAGGCCGCGAAGCTGGTGCGGGCGGAGGGACTCGAACCCCCACGGTTGCCCACTGGAACCTAAATCCAGCGCGTCTACCAGTTCCGCCACGCCCGCTTCGGCCGGCAAGGCGGCGTCTATAGGCGGCAGCGTCAACGCCAGCAAGAGGATAGCATCGGATCCAAGCGAGGATTTGCTCGCCGGCGGCCGCGATCTATCGGATCGGTCCGGCCGGGCACCGGCTGCCCTTCAGGCGGCGGCATCCAGGCGATGGGTCGAGGTCGTGCCCCGCGAAACGAAAAGGCCCTCGCCCATCCGGAGACTTTCGACCCTTGGAAGCGCAGTGCTGCAGAAGCCACATTCCGCCGAGAAACGGCCGACATACCATTGGGAGCGGCCGCAACCGGGGCAATGGTTCACTTCATTGTCCCGATAGGCGACATGATAGCCTCGAAGCGAGGGATCGTGGGGATAGACCTGGCCGGTCTTGCCATGCGGATGTTCCAGCATCTCCTTACTCCTCCGCCGGCTTCAACGCCGCGACGAATCGTTCAGTTCCGTCGATGAAGCGCGTCGGGCTGGTGTTTCCGGTCCCTGTCCCGAATGGGAACAGCAATTTCCGACATTGCAGGGCGAACGCCTTCCCAATAGCGTGATTCGCTCCATTTCCACAGGAAACCGTTTTCCGACATGATGATAAGATTGCTGGCGCCCCTCCTGGCGCTTGGTACCGCGGCCGCCTCCATCGCCAATCCGGGCCATCGTCCCGACTTCACCCCGAAAGCCTTCCGGTCCCATGTCGCCTTCCTGGCCGACGATCTTATGGAAGGGCGGAAGCCGGGGACTCGCGGCTATGACATCGCGGCCCGCTACGTGGCTGCTCAGTTCGAAGGGCTCGGGTTGAAGCCGGCCGTGGACGGAAGCTGGTATCAGCCCGTCCAATTCGTCCGCTACGGGGTCGCCGGAACCCCTACGCTCGCCATTGGCGGAACCGAATTCCAGCACGGCAAGGACGTCGTGTTCCGCCCCTCTGCGGAAGCTGAGGACCTGGCCCTTTCCGCGCCGCTCGTCTTCGCAGGCTATGGGCTCGACATGCCCGCCCATGGCTTCGAGGATTATTCTGGCCTGGACGTTCGCGGAAAGATCGTCGTCGTCCTGAACGGAATGCCGTCCGGGGTGGCAAGCGATGTCGCGGCCCACCTGGGTTCGGACAAGAGAATGATGGCGGCGAAGCGCGGAGCGGTCGGCCTGATCCAGATCCTGAGGCCGGCGGATCTCAAGTCTTTCGAATGGCGCCAGCTTTCCGCAGCAAGCCTGAATCGGCGCGACATAGGCTGGGTGGCAAGGGATGGAAGGCCGTTCGATGTCGCCGACGGCCTGCGATTCACCATCACCGCGAGCCAGGATGTGGCCGAAGCCCTTTTCCAGGGCGCTCCGACGTCACTCAGGCAGGTTATGGAGCAGGCCGGAAAGGAAGGCGGACGGCCGAGCGGGTTCGAGCTTGCCGGGACCGCACGCGTGGAGCGAACGGCGGCGGATCTTGAACGGTTTGAAAGCGCCAATGTCGTTGCTGTCCTGCCCGGATCGGATCCGGAACTCGCGGAAGAATATGTCGCCATCACCGCGCATCTCGATCATCTCGGGGTCGGCGAAGGCGAAGGCGACCAGATCCGCAACGGTGCGCTCGACAATGCCACCGGGGTCGCGACCCTGATCGAGGTTGCCCGGCAGATGGTCCAGTCGGGCGAGCGACCACGCCGACCGATTCTCCTGGCCGCTCTCACTGCCGAGGAAATGGGGCTTCTCGGCGCCGAATTTCTGGCCCGTAATCCGGTCGTGGACGGCCGGGTGATCAGCCTCGTCAATCTCGACATGCCGATCCTTACCTATGACTTTGACGACGTCATCGCCTTTGGCGCCGAACATTCGACGATGGGCCCGATCGTCGAGCGTGCCGGAGCCAAAATGGGCGTTTCTCTCACTCCCGACCCTCTCCCGCAGGAAAGCCTGTTCATCCGGTCCGATCATTACAAGTTCGTTCGTGAAGGCATTCCGTCCGTATTCCTGATGACCGGCTTCGAAGGGGTCGGTCGGGAGCGCTTTACCGACTTTCTGCGCAATCAATATCACGGTCCCAAGGACGATCTGGAGCTTCCGATCAACTGGGAGGCCGGCGCCAAGTTCGCCCGGCTCAATTACCTGATCGCCCGCGAGATTGCCGACGGACCGCAGATACCGCGCTGGTATGAAGGAAGCTTTTTCGGCGACCTGTTCGCTAGCGACCAGGAGCGCGCCGAGCGGCCATCAGGCATTCAAGCCGCGGCGCGGCAGTCGGAATAAGCTCGCCGAAGCGTGGCCAGGGTAGTGAAATTGCCCCCCATCCTGTCCCGGAAATAGAGCAGGACGGCTTCCAGCGTGTGAAGGAAGGCATCGAGATCCGCCTCGGTCCGGACATAGGGTGTATGGCCGGGCTGGAGGCTCGAACTGTGATAGGTGAGACTGAAGATCCTTTGCCCCTGCCGGGCGAGGCTCTCGAGCAAGCGGCACTGTTCGTCCGCTTTTATCCCCTCCGGGCTGAGCCTGGCTCGGGAGACCAGATCGGTCCTCGCCAACAGGCCCGGCAGATGGAGCCTTCCGGCAAGCGGTGAATCGAACAGTCGCCTCAGCGGTGGGCCAAGTCTTGCTGCACGGCCGAAGAAGCCGATGGTCAGCGGCACTTCGAGCAAGGTCTCCTGCTCATCCAGCCAATAGGGTTCCGGCCGGACATTGCTGAAATCCGGTCCCTGCTGGGCCGAAAGGTCGGTATAAGGCAACTGGCTGCAGTCCACCTCATAGCCAAGGTCGCGGATCACCCGGGCACTGTTGGGACCGAAGCCATAGCGACCTGCCTTGAACACCGTCGGACGCTCGCCGAAGGCCTCAGTGATCGCGGCGGTGACCGTTTCGATCTTTGCTTGCTCCAGATCCGGCGGAAGATTGCAGTGATAGGAGTTGCGAGCATTCACCTCCTCGCTATGCGGCGGTGTCACCCAGGGATGAAGATGGGTCCCGATCTCGGCCTTGCCTGAATCTCTCAGCGATCGAAGGAACGCCACCGCCTCGGGGTTCGTGGCGACCGGATAGTCGATGACATAGGTCGGGACGATTCCCAGGCGATCGAAAATCCGGTGCGCCCTGGCCTGGGCAGGGATCGACCGGGTCGAGACGCACGCCCTGGAAAAGGGCTTCGACCAGTCGAATTCCTCTTCCGTGTCGACAACGACCAGGAGTTGCGGTGCGCTCATGACTCGAGGCCTGCCACCCGCTTTGCCTTTTCCAGGGCTCGATAGCCGAAAGACTTGACGTGGTTTTGCGCTGGAAAGCGACCCGGCGAGGACGGGCTCAGCCCAGCCCTTCGAAGCAGGCGGTTCATCTGCCGGGCATAGGCTTCGCGATAGCTCCAGTTCGACCGCCAGGTGACTGAAAGGGAGATCGAGACCTCGCTGCCGTTGCGGACCCAGTGCGGCGCCTTGACCGGGACATGGACGGCCTGCCCGGGAGCCAGGTCGAAAGCCGATCCCTGAGCCGAGAATTCATCCTTCCAGGGCAGGTTCCGATGACCCCCCGCATGGAAGATTTCGTGCATCTCCCCAGGCGCGAAACGATCGTCCGAAGCAGGAAAGAGAGTCATCACCTTGTGGCCGCGGACCTGGAGCAGGATGTTGTGCTCCGGGTCGAAATGGAACGGAGTGACTGCATCGGGCGAGGACAGGAAGACGAAGCCCTCTGCCTTCAGCATCGGACCGGTCACCGGACCGACCACAGGATCGATCTCGGCCAGGGTCGAATGAAGCAGATCACGATAGGCCGGATCCTGTTCGATGAACTTCAGCACCATCCACGAACCGCAATGTTCGATCGAATGGATCGTTTCCTCGATCGAAAGGCCGTTGGACGGGGTCGAAGCGGGATCGAGCCCGACCGGGACGTTGCCTCGATTATATTCGACGTCGACCGGCCGGATCCGGCTTGCAAGGCCGGCCAGGGCCTCGATCGTCAGCAGCGGATGGTCGGTCAACCGATGCTCGATCCGGACCGGATGCTCGGGATAATGGTCCTTGAGAAGTCGAAGCGAACGGGGCTCGAAGACGTTCATGATTTCCTCCCCTTGAGGACAGCCATGGCTCGCTCGGCGAAGCGACAGGCGCCGTGAATCGTTCGACGGCGGAACCCGGCCAGCGGCACCGTTAGCCGGACGATCTGTCGTCGTTCCGACCAGAGGCTGTCGATCATCGGATGATCGTCGATCGCGCAGCTGTCCATCCAGTCGATATCTTCGCGTTCCAGGATCTGGAGATTCTCGATCTGAAGCAGGACTCCAGGCGAGAAGCGGGCGAAGTCCTCGTCGAAGCAGGTCTTGAACGAGAAGCTCCCGGGCGGGCTCAGCAGGTTGACCAGCATCGCCAGCGGCCGGCCGTCGAGATCCAGGCGAAGGAACTGGAGCCGTCCCGCCGCCCGGGCTGAAGCGACGACCTCGCGAAAATAGATTTCCGTCTCCGCGGTGCAGGCCAAGGCGCTTCCGCTTCGTCCCTTCCAGCCGGCCTTTTCCAGCGCCAGATAAGAGTCGCAATATTCGGGCAGCTGCGATTCCTGTTTCAGCTCGTTCAGCTGAAGATCGCCCATTTCGGCAAGGCGATTGCGAAGCCGTCTCAGCTCCTTGCGCTTTTTCTGGCGAACGGCCTGGGCAAAATAGGCTTCAGGCGAAAGCGGGCTCTGGAGGAAGGCGCGAAGGCGCCGGTGAACGACGTCGGCGCTCCTGCCAAGTTCGGCCGAAGCCTCTGCCAATCCGCGATGGACGGGACCGTCCTCGACCAGATTTCGGACATGAAGAAAGCTCCACGCCCATTCCGCTTTGTCCAGGCAATCCAGGATGGCTGTCCAGAAGGGCTTTTCCTCACCGGCGCGAACGATCGGTGTCCCAAGAAACATCTGGTGGTGACACCAGTTCTGGCTGAAGATCACCGGAATCCGCCCATAAGGCGATTCCGCCGCCATCGGCAGGACGCCGATCAACTCCCCTTCACGCCGCACCTCGATCAGTCGGACATTTCGTCCCAGCCCAAGGGTTCGAAGCGAGGCGTCGACGAACCAGGGCTCGGCAAAGCAGTTCACTTCCGAGGCCTGCCGGGTCAGCGCGTCCCATTCATTCCAGAGGCGGTCATCGACATGCCTCGAAAGATGGACCTGTGTCTGGACCCGACCGGCACGACTAGCCGAGACGGCCGGAACGGCCGTCGGGGCTGGCACCGCCCGTGGAAGAGCGATCTTGTTCGCCGCAGACATGGTCCCCCCGATAGCGGGGGAAGGTAAAGGAAAAGTGCGTCATGCCGTCTCGAACTGGTAGCTTCGATACTGCTCGCGAAGCGCGGTCTTGAGCAGCTTTCCGGTCGCCGTATGGGGAAGGCTGTCGACGAAGAGGATCTCGTCGGGAAGCCACCATTTCGCGACCTGGCGGGACAGATGATCCCGTATCTCCGCCTCGGAAACGTCCGAACCCGGCTTTCGGACCACCAGAAGCAAAGGCCGTTCGTCCCATTTCGGGTGGGGAATCCCGATCGCCGCGGCTTCGGCAACGCCGCTGCAGCCGACGGCGGCATTTTCCAGCTCCACCGAACTGATCCATTCGCCGCCCGACTTGATGACATCCTTGGACCGGTCGGTAATCTGCATCGTCCCGTCAGGGTGAAGGACGGCGACGTCACCAGTGTCGAACCAGCCCTCTGCGTCGCAGCAATCCTCTTCGGCCTTGAAATAGCGCTTGATGACCCAGGGCCCGCGGATCTGGAGGCGCCCGGAGCTGCTTCCGTCGCGCGGCAGCACCTTGCCTTCATCATCGATCACTCTAAGCTCGACCCCGAACGGAACCCGTCCCTGCCGAGTCACCACATCGACCTTCCGGTCGAAATCCAGGTCATCCCAGTCCGGCGGCGGGGCACCGACCGTTCCGATCGGCGAGGTCTCGGTCATTCCCCAGGCATGGCCGACCCTGATCCCCATCTTCATCAGCCGCTCGATCATCGCCC
>CAYOJN010000031.1:0-15175 GCA_964404245.1 uncultured Sphingosinicella sp.
GCATCTGGGACGAATGGGCCGACGAAAAGGGTGATCTTGGCCCGGTCTACGGAAAGCAGTGGCGGCGATGGGAGGGTCCGGACGGCCGCGAGATCGACCAGATCGCCAATCTGGTCGAGCTGATCCGGAAGGACCCGGCTTCGCGGCGCCAGATCGTGACCGCCTGGAACCCGGCCGAACTCCATCTCATGGCGCTGTCGCCCTGCCACTGCCTCTTCCAGACCCAGGTCGCCGGCGGCAAGCTCCATCTCCAGCTTTACCAGAGGAGCGCCGATGTCTTCCTTGGGGTCCCCTTCAACATTGCCAGCTATGCACTCCTGACCCACATGCTCGCCCAGCTTTGCGACCTCGAACCCGGGACTTTCGTGTGGACGGGCGGTGACTGCCATCTTTACTCCAATCATCTCGATCAGGCGCTCGAACAACTTGGCCGCGAGCCCAAGCCTCTTCCGAAGCTCGAGATTCTTCGTCGGCCGCCCGCGATCGACCAGTATCGTTTCGAGGACTTCCGGATCGAAGGCTACGAGGCGCACCCGCACATCAAGGCGCAGGTCGCGGTCTGACCGATGACAATTCCGGGCACGATCGTCCTTGTCGTCGCTCGTGCCGACAACGGAATTATCGGCAAGGACGGCGGCCTTCCCTGGCACCTTCCGGCGGACCTCAAGCACTTCAAGGCGACGACACTGGGCGCGCCGATGATCATGGGCCGGCGGACCTTCGACTCCCTTCCCGGCCTTCTCCCCGGCCGCCGCCATATCGTCCTTACCAGGGACGGCGACTGGCAAGGACCGGGCGCTGAGGTCGTCCACTCGAAAGCGGAAGCCCTGGAGCGCGTCGGGGGCGAACGGGTTTCCATCATCGGCGGCGCCGAGATCTTCCGGCTTTTCGAAGCGGAGGCGACGGCGGTGGAGCTGACCGAGATCCATCTCGACGCCGACGGCGACGTGAAATTGCCCCCGTTCGATTCCGAAACGTGGAAGGAAGTAGGGCGCGAGTCCTTCCCGGCGCAGGGCGACAATCCGGCTTATGATTTTGTGCGCCTGGAGAAAAGCCGCTGATCGCGTCATTGTCGCACAGGCTGCACCGGCTTATAGCGCCGCCGCATGGAGCGTCTTGACGGGGGCTCGACGGTTCCGGCCCAGCTTCGCGGCGGCATCGTCGCGCTCGGCAATTTCGATGGTTTTCACAAGGGTCACCAGGCGGTGGTGGGCCGGGCGGTGACCCGCGCGCGCTCCGAAGGCCGACCGGTGCTCGTCGCGACCTTCGATCCGCACCCGGCCCGCTTCTTCAAGCCGGATCTGCCGCCTTTCCGGCTTACCACCCTCGACCAGCGCGAGCGGCTCTTCGGTGAGGCCGGCGCCGATGCGATGCTGGTCTTCGATTTCGATTCGGACCTCGCCGCAGTCGCCGCACCCGACTTCATCAACGATCATCTGGTCAGTCGGATCGGCGCTGCAGGGGTCGCGACCGGCGAGGACTTCACCTTCGGCAAGGGCCGCGGCGGCGACGTGGAGATGCTCAAGCTGGTCGGCAGAGCCAACAGGCTTTCCGTCGATTCGGTCAGCGCCGTCGCCGAGGATGGAGAGCCGGTCTCCTCGAGCCGGATCCGGGAAGCACTCAAGGCTGGCGATTGCGCAACGGCAACGAGGCTTCTCACCCGGCCGTTCGCGATCCAGGGACTGGTCGAGCATGGCGACAAGAGGGGACGTGAGCTCGGTTACCCGACCGCCAACCTGGCGCTTGGAAAATATCTCCGCCCGCGCTTCGGGATCTATGCCGTGCGCGCCCGGCTCGAGGATGGCAGAAGCCTCGCCGGAGTCGCCAATCTGGGTATTCGGCCCATGTTCGATCCGCCCCGGGAATTGCTCGAAGTCCATGTCTTCGATTTCGACGAGGAGCTGTACGATCGCCGAATCGAGGTTGAACTGATCGACTTTCTTCGCGACGAAGCCCGTTTCGAGGATCTCGACTTGCTCAAGGCGCAGATGGCGATGGACTGCCAGGAGGCGCGCCGCCGGCTTGCCGCCGCTTCGCCCCTCGCTTAAGCCCGCCCGCAATGTCCGACAAACCCGATTACAGAGAGACCGTCTTCCTCCCGAAGACGGATTTCCCGATGAAAGCCGGCCTCGCGGCCAAGGAGCCGCTCATTCTCGACCGCTGGGCCGAGGAGGGGCTGTACCGCAAGCTCCGGGAGGTCCGGGCACGGCGCGAGCGATTCATCCTTCATGATGGCCCACCCTACGCCAATGGCGATATTCATATGGGCCACGCGATGAACAAGATCCTGAAGGATATCATCGTCCGGTCGCGCTCGCTTGCCGGCAAGGACGCGCCTTATGTCCCCGGCTGGGATTGCCACGGCCTTCCGATCGAATGGAAGGTCGAGGAGCAGTATCGGAAGAAGAAGCTCGACAAGGACGACGTCCCGACCGGGCAGTTTCGCGCCGAATGCCGAAGCTATGCGGAAAAGTGGGTGGCCGTTCAGTCCGGCCAGTTTCAGCGCCTTGGAGTGATGGGGGAATGGGACGCCCCCTATCTGACGATGAACTATGAGGCCGAGGCGAAAATTGTCGAAGAGCTTCTGAAGTTCGCCGAAAGCGGCCAGCTCTATCGCGGCGCCAAGCCGGTGATGTGGAGCCCGGTCGAGAAGACAGCCCTGGCGGAAGCCGAGGTGGAATATGAGGATATCGTCTCCACCCAGATCGATGTTGGCTTCGAGATCGTCGAAAGCCCGATTGCCGAACTGGTCGGTGCCAAGGCGGTAATCTGGACGACCACGCCCTGGACGATCCCGGTCAATCAGGCGATCGCCTATGGCGAGGAGATCGACTATGTCCTCCTTCGCGCCGGCGACCATCGGCTGCTGATGGCCGAGGCTCTCCGCGAAGCGGTGACGGCTAGGCTGGGAATCGATCTGGAGGCCTCGCAACAAGGCTGGCGCGGCAAGGGCAGCGAGCTTTCCGGAAGCCTCGCCCGCCACCCGATGAATGAATTCGGCGACTTCTTTGCCCGGCCTCGCCCCTTCCTTCCCGGCGACCACGTCACCACCGAGGCCGGAACCGGCCTCGTCCACATGGCCCCCGATCACGGCGAGGAGGATTTCCTCGTCTGCAAGGCCGCCGGGATCGACCCGGTCTTCGCGGTCACCGATGATGGCCGCTATCGCGAAGACTGGCTGTGGCTTGGCGGGCAGGGAAGCGTCATCAACAACCGGTTCAATGCGCCCGACGGTCCGATCTGCAGCGACCTTCGGGATCGGGGCGCACTGCTCGCTGCAGAACAGGATTTCAGCCACAGCTATCCGCATAGCTGGCGCTCCAAGGCGAAGGTCATCTATCGCTGCACGCCGCAATGGTTCATCCCGATGGACCGCCCGATCGCCGAGGGAAAGACGCTTCGCTCAACCGCCCTCGAGGCGGTGGATTCGACCCGATGGGTTCCGGAAAAATCGAAGAACCGGATCCGCTCGATGGTCGAGGGCCGGCCCGACTGGGTGATCAGCCGCCAGCGCGCCTGGGGTGTTCCGATCGCCCTCTATGTCCACCGACAGACCGGCGACTATCTGAAGGACCCGGCGGTCAACAGCCGGATCATCCGCGCCTTCCACGAAGGCGGTGCCGATGCCTGGTTCCAGGCCGACCACCAGACCCTCCTCGGCAATGGCTACAGCCTGGACGATTATGAGCCGGTCACCGACATTCTCGACGTCTGGTTCGACAGCGGTTCGACCCATGCCTATGTCGTCGAGGCCCGCCATGGCGAAGGAGTCCGGGCCGATCTTTATGTCGAAGGTTCGGACCAGCATCGCGGCTGGTTCCAGTCCTCGCTTCTGGAAAGCTGCGCTACTCGCGGTCGAGCCCCCTACGAGGCCGTCCTCACCCATGGTTTCGCGCTCGATGGCCAGGGCCGCAAGATGTCCAAGTCGACCGGCAATGTCGTCGATCCGCTCGCGATCATCCGCGACAATGGCGCCGACATCCTTCGCCTTTGGGTCGCCTCGACCGATTATTTCGAGGATGTCCGGATTGGCAAGGAGGTGCTTGCAACCACCACCGACGCCTATCGAAAGCTTAGGAACACGTTCCGCTATCTGCTCGGCGCACTCGATGGGTTCGGCGACGAGGAGAAGGTCGCGGCCGATCAGATGCCG
Organism: uncultured Sphingosinicella sp.; assembly: GCA_964404245.1. Classification (GTDB taxonomy): domain Bacteria; phylum Pseudomonadota; class Alphaproteobacteria; order Sphingomonadales; family Sphingomonadaceae; genus Allosphingosinicella. Next base: position 4,154 of record CAYOJN010000031.1, read on the forward strand.
GAGCTCGAACGCTGGGTGCTCCACCGGCTTGCAAGTCTCGACAATCAGCTTCGAGGAGCGAGCGAGGCGTTCGAATTCAACCGCTACGCGCGGCTCATCACGACCTTTGCCAATGACGATCTGTCCGCTTTCTTCTTCGATATTCGCAAGGACGCCCTTTATTGCGACATCGGGCCGAAGCTTCCGCTTGGAAGCGTGAAGCGCCGCGCCTACCGGACTGTCCTCGATCAGGTCTTCAATGCCCTGGTCCGCTGGATCAGCCCGATCCTGTGCTTCACTGCGGAGGAAGTCTGGAGCACCCGTCATCCGGAAGGTGGATCCGTCCACCTGCTGGAATGGCCTGAGGTCGATCCGGCCTGGCTTGACGAGGCCCTGGAAAAGACCTGGACCCGGATCAGGGCCAGCCGGGAACGGGTCACCGAAAGCATCGAGCCGCTCAGGCGGGAAAAAGTCGTCCGCTCCAGCCTGGAGGCAAGAATCCTCGATCCCGATCTGGAACCCGACCTCAGCGACGAAGCCCTTGCCGAACTTGCGGAAATCTACATCGTATCGGAAGTCTGTCCGGGGACGGACGAGAGGATTGAAGTGACCCGCACCGACCACAGCAAATGCGGCCGCTGCTGGCGGCATCTGCCCGAAGTGGAAGAGGATGGTGATCTGTGCGGGCGCTGTGAAAGGGTGGCTGGATGAGTGACTCGATGAGCCGGACGGTTCCACTTCCGGCGGACAACAGGCTGAGGCGCAACCGATCGGTCGCTTTCGTGATCGCGTTTCTCATCTTCGTCTTCGATCAGGCCGTGAAATGGGTGGTGACCTATCCGCTCCAGCTTGAAAGCCGGGGACGAATCGAACTCTTCTCCTTCTTCGACCTCCACTGGGTCGAAAACAGGGGTGTCTCGCTCGGCCTGCTCAGCGCCGGCAGCGACGCCGGCCGCTGGCTGCTGGTCGCGCTGACGGCGGCGATCGCGACCTTCGTCGCCGTCTGGCTGTGGAAGGAGCGGCGTCGCGACGATTCGGTGGCGCTGGCGATGATTCTCGGTGGCGCCCTTGGAAATATCGTCGACCGGGCACGATTCGGGTTCGTTGTCGACTATGCCGATCTTCATTTCGGCGAGTGGCGACCCTTTTTGGTCTTCAATGTCGCCGATGCAGCCATTACCATCGGCGTTCTGCTCTTGCTTGTCCGGGCGTTGCTCATGCGCGATGGCAAGGACCCGAAAAAGGAAGCCTGAACATGCGTCTGTCCCCGATCCTCGCTCTTGCTGCAGCAACCACTCTCCTCGCCGGGTGCGGAACCACCAGCCCGTTCGATCGCGGCGCACCGGACGAATTCGCCGTCGCCCGAGGCGCTCCGCTTGTCGTTCCGCCCGATTTCGCCCTGACTCCGCCGCGCCCGGGCGAGGCCGATGCCGGCGCCGACCCGCGTTCCCAGGCGCTCCAGGCCCTGTTCGGCGGTCCGCAGGCCAGAAGCGCGATCGAGCAGAACCTTCTCCAGCAGGCCAATGCAAGCCAGGCGGCGCTTGGGGCCCGATCGGTGGCCGGGGATCCCCAGACCACGGTCGTCAATCGGGGCGGAACCGTCCAGGCGATCCTCCAGCTTCCGGAGGGCGACGGGGCCGAAGCCTCGGTTCAGGTTCCCCAATAGGTCAGCTGCCGGCCCTGTACGGCCGTATTGCAGCCCTTCAGAAAGCGACCCGAAGAGAAGCGACCAGCCCTGCGTCGGCGCCTGGAAGGGCGCTGTCCGTGTCGACATAGCGAAGGCCGAGATAGGTATCCGGAAGGCCGCCGATCCGAAGGTGGTGCTCGGCGCCGATCGACCAGGTCCAATAATCCCCGAAACGACCCCAATCCTGGTGGCCGGCCTCGAGCCGGAAACTCCAGGGCTGGAAGGGAATGCTGACGTCGACCTGGCCGAAGAGGTAGACTAGGTCCTCGTTGCCGGTCGCATCCTGAGATGGCGCATAACGGACCCCGGTCGTCGCAAGGACGGGGCCGATCAGATAGGACAAGGAGGCATAAGGCTCGAAATGATCGGTCGGTCCGTCGCCGCCCACATAGGCCCGGTAGAGGAGTCCTGAATCGATTTCGAAGCCGTCCCCAAGCAGCGTTCCGAAGCCCGCATAAAGGTCCAGTTCGACATCGCCCAGATCGCGAAGGGCCGGGTTCCGGCGGCGGAAGCTGTCCTCGCCGCTCAGGGTCGTTGCCCTCGTTCCGGCATAGAAGCCCCGCCCGGCTGATAAACTCAATACTGCCTGGAGCGCCGGATCTTCATCGGACCTCGAAATGCCGCGAAAGCGATAATCCGACATCAAGGTGAGACTGCCGGAGACGGGCGACTGGTCGCTTCCAGCCATGACGAACGGCTCTTCGTTGCAGGCTTCCTGGCCAGCGCAGGCGCCGTCCTCGGCGGGCCACTGCGCAAGTGCGGGGGTTGCGGCCAGGAAGACGCTGGCGACGAGGGTGAAGGCAAAGGCGGGAGATCGGGTCATTTCTTCCTCTCGCTCGAACGCCTGCCGCAGGCGCCCCGCCGGCGCAAGCGGCTCCGTTAGCTCTTCCTTAGCGGCCATCGGCCTAATCGACACTCATGACCCATCAGGCCCCTCCCGCCGCAGCGCCTTCAGGCGCCGATCCGGGCCGTCAGACGGCGCAGCTTCGCGAGCTTCTGGCGCTGGTCAGGGCCATGGCCGGCGACGACAGGAGCGGGGACGCCCAGGAAGCCGGCCTCGACGAGGCGGCCCGGGTCAGCAGCGCCTATGAACAGGCCTTGCCGGTCGTTCAGCGCCGCTTCCAGGCACATGCGGGTGAAACGGCCGGCTGGGCCACCGCCGGAGTTGAGGCCCTCCTCGCTGCCGGCACCGACGCGCCGCCGAGGGCTGCAGCGGCGCGGCTTGCAAACCGGCTCGAAGCTTCGCTGGCGAACATGAGCCGGCTTCTGAAATAGACCGCCGGTCCAGCGGCCTGCTCGTTCCAGCAAACCCGCAATTGCTCCGATAGACTTCAGTTAAGCGCCTTGAGTGCTGCTTCCAGATCTTCGATCAGGTCGTCTGGATCCTCAAGGCCGATATGGAGCCTGACGAGACTTCCCGGCCGTGGAGAAGGGGTTGCGCTGCGCTGCGGATCGGCTGGAACGACCAGGCTTTCATAGCCGCCCCAGCTATAGCCGATACCGAACAGATCCAGCCCGTCGATCAGCCGCTTGCGAGCCTGTGGATCGGCTTCGGCCAGTTCGAACGCGAACAGGCCGGAAGCGCCGCGGAAATCCCGCTTCCAGAGTTCGTGGCCAGGACAGGAGGGCAAGGCGGGATGGAGAATTCGGGCCACCTGAGGCTGCCGGGAAAGCCATCTGGCAACCTCGATCCCGTTTTCCTCGTGTCTTTTCAGCCTCAGCTCGAGAGTCCTCAGGCCCCGGAGGGCGAGCCAGCAATCGTCGGGGCCGGCCGACAGCCCAAGCATTCGGTTCGACTGGTCGAGCCGCGCACCGAAGCGGCTGGTGGTCGTGACCGACCCGAGCATCAGGTCCGAATGGCCGCCAATATATTTGGTGCAGGCGAGGATCGACAGGTCGACCCCGGCCGCGATGGCTGGAAAGAGCAAAGGCGTCGCCCAGGTATTGTCGATCAGGGTGACGACATTGCGGATCCTGGCTTCAGCGCAGATCGCCGGCACGTCCTGGACCTCGAAGGTGTGGGTCCCGGGACTTTCAAGGAAGATGGCGCGGGTCCGGTCACTGATCAGTTCGGCAATGCCTTCACCGATCATCGGGTCATAATAGACCGTGTCCACCCCGAACCGCTTCAGAAAACCCTCGCAAAAGGCCCGGGTCGGCCCGTAACAGCTGTCGGCCATCAGCAATTCGTCACCGGCCCGAAGAACGCCCAGGAGAGCGCCGGCAACGGCCGAAGCCCCCGACGGGTAGAGCAAGGTACGCTCCGCGCCCGGTTCGAGCCCGGTCAGCGCCTCGCATAGAGCCCAGCTGGTCGGGGTTCCGTTGCGGCCATAGTGAAGCTGCCCCTGACGCGGCGGACTGGCCGCTTCAAGCGCGTCGACATCATCAAACAAGATCGTCGAAGCACGCCAGACCGCGGGATTGACCAGTCCCAGGGTCCATTCATCGCGGCGACCGGCTTCAACGAGCCGGGTGTTCGGCCGTCGGCGCTTCACTGGTGGCCTTTCGCCTTGGGCAGCGCGGGATCACTGCCCCATTCGGCCCAGCTGCCGTCATAGAGTTTCGAATCGTCCTTGCCGAGAAGATGGGCCCCGAAGAGGAGCACGCAGGCGGTGATCCCGGACCCGCAGGTGGCGACCATCGGCTTGCTCAGGTCCACGCCCGCCTCGCGGAACGCCTCTCGAAGCTCGTCGCCCCGCTTCCATTCATTGTCCGGATTGAACAGGGCGCCTTGCGGCAGGTTTGCCGAACCGGGAATGTGCCCTGCTTCGCTTCCGGGGCGAGGCTCCGGTGCCTCGCCTGCAAAGCGATCGCGGGATCGGGCGTCGACGATCACATGGTCGCCGCGTCCAAGCAGCTTGCTGACCCCTTCCTTCGAAACCACTGCGGAAGGGTCGAAGGAAGCGGTGAAATGCCCATGCCGAATGGGTGGCTTTTCGTCCGTGAGCGGGCGCCCTTCCCTCTTCCACTTCTGGAGACCACCGTCGAGAATGGCGACGAAATGGGCGCCGAAGGCCTTCAATATCCACCAGGCGCGGGCCGATGTGTGAAGCGGACTGTTGTCGTAGACGACGAAACGATTGCCGTCGCCAAGCCCCAGCGACTGCATCCGGCTTGCAACGACGTGGTCCGGCGGGACCATGTGGGGAAGATCGCTGTCCGGGTCGGCAATGGCTTCGAGATCGAGAAAGACGGCTCCAGGAATATGCTCGGCCTCATATTCCGACCGGCCATCGCGGCCGGAGCCCGGGAGGAACCAGCTTGAGTCGATCACCTTCAGCCCGGGTGTCCCGAGTTCATTCTCGAGCCATTCGGTCGAAACGAGGCTTTCCATACGCACAGCTCCTCTTTCACCCTCTCACTCGGCCTGCGCTCCCGACCCGTTCGGATCCGAAGCCTGCGCGGCGGGCAGGTTCACAATATGCCGGGAAAGGCACCACCGTCGATAAGCAGGCTCTGGCCGGTGATATAGCCGGCCTGGGCCGAGCAGAGGAAGGCGCAGGCCGCTCCGAACTCGGCCGGAGTTCCGAACCGCCCGGCCGGAATTGCCCTCTCGCGCGCACTTCGGACCTCCACTTCCGATTGTCCGCTCCCGCTTGCCTGGTTCTGGATCAGCGACGCGATCCGGTCCGTATCGAAGGCGCCCGGAAGCAGATGGTTGATGGTGACGTTCGAACCGGCGACCGATCGCGCGACTCCCCCCAGGAAGCCGGTGAGGCCCGCCCTTGCGCCACTCGACAGGTCCAGGCCGGCCAGGGGCATCTTCACCGAACCCGAAGTGATGTTGACGATCCGCCCGAACTTCCGGCCGGCCATTGAGTCGATCACGGCCTGGATGAGCGCGATCGGCGTTATCATGTTGGATTCGAGCCCGGCCAGCATCGCCTCGCGATCGACTGAGCGAAAGTCACGAGGTGGCGGGCCGCCGGCATTGTTCACCAGGATGTCGACCCTGGGCAGTGCCCTGACCAGGGCCTCCCGGACCGAATCCTTCGTCACATCCCCGGCAATTGCGATGACCTCTGCGCCGGTTTCGGCTTCGAGTTCCCGGCGGGTTGCTTCCAGCCTTTCCTCGTCACGTCCATTGATGACGAGTCGGACTCCGGCCCGGCCCAGAGCGGCGGCGCAGGCCCGGCCAAGGCCACGGCTGGAAGCGCAGACGATCGCGTTTCGGCCGGCTATGCCAAGGTCCAACTGGCGCCTCCTAACGGTCGCGGATGAAGGACCGTATGTCCTGGCTCAGCTTCACCCGATCCTCGTCGCGAACATACATCATGTGCCCGGAATGATAATATTCGTAGCGGATCCGGTCGTTCGGAATGCCGGTTCGGGTCAGCGCATATTCTGCAGCGAAAAAGGGCGTTGCGAAGTCATAATAGCCCTGGCCCACGAACACCCGAAGGCCTGAATTCTCGCGAAGCGCACGGCCGATATAGGGCGCGACATTGACGTAGACGTCGCTGTCCCGGCCACCGCCCAGGCGCCAGTCCCAAGGGCCGACCCGCCCGATCGTCACGTAGGAACGATCGGTCCTGAATCCCAGGGTCTCGCGCAGATGCTGGTTGATGGCTGCCGTATAGCCGGCATCGATCCCGTAGAAGCTCGGATCATTGTCCACGGTCTCGCCGGCATTGTCATAGTCGCGGCCGGTATAGCGGCTGTCGAGCCGACCTATCGTCAGCCCGCGGTCGCGCAGCAGCTCCTTGTAGAAGCGGCCCGGGGTTACCCTCAGGTCGGCATTGTCGATGAAGGTCTCGGAAAGGCCGGTGAACCGGGCAAGCTCGCGCCGGACTGCCGCTCGCTCGTCCTGGGGTAGCAGACTGCCCTTGAGGAGCGCCTGGGCATAGGGCCCGATGGCAAAGCGCCTCGCTTCAGCCGTGAACTGCTCCACCGAAGGCGCCTGGGCCTTGCCATGATAAAGGGCGGTGGCAGCCATGGAGGGCAGGTTGAGGATGTGCGTGACCTCGTTGCCCGGCGTGTCGGCGCCGGCCCCGAAGTCGAGCACGGTGGAGATGAGGAGAAGGCCATTGAGTGCAACGTCGTTATAGCTGCCCTCCAGCTGGTTGACGACGGCAGCCGTCCTGGTCGTTCCATAGCTCTCGCCGCCCAGATATTTGGGCGAGTTCCAGCGATCATTCTCGTTGAGCCACAGGCGGATGAACTCCGCGACCGACTGGGCATCCTTGGTAACCCCCCAATAATCCTTGGGATCGGTGTCGCCCAGCGCGTGGCCGAATCCCGTTCCCACCGGATCGATGAAGACAAGATCGGTGACGTCGAGCAGGCTGTCCGGATTGTCGACGATCGGAAACGGCGGTGCCCCGTCGTCGGTCCCGTCGGACGGGATCGCGACCCGTTTCGGCCCGAAGGCGCCCATGTGGAGCCAGACCGATCCTGAACCGGGGCCGCCATTGAAGAGGAACGTGACCGGCCGCGACTTGTCGCGGGGCTCGCGGACATAAGAGGTATGGAAGATGGCGGCGCGCGGCGTTCCATCTTCTGCGCGAAGGAAGGTTTCGCCGGCAGTTGCCGTATAATTGATCCGTTGGCCACCGAATGTGCCGACATGGCGGGTGACCGTGACATTGGGCTCCCGGTCGGCGGGCGGGCCCTTCGGCCTTTCGCTGGCCGGCTGGGCCAGGGCGCTTCCACCGGGCACGGCGGCGAGGATCATGGCCGACAAGGCGATCAGGCTGCGCTTCAACAAATCTTCCCCCCTTCACTTGCTTCCAGCCGCCTATCGCACCCGGTGGCCGGCGCTTCAATGCCGGGCCCGGACGAGCGGCCGCTTCATGTAGAACTCGCTGTAAAAGGCCGAGAAGAAGGCGGCTGCCGGAGTGGCGACGATGGCCCCCAGAAGCCCGAAGGCAAGGGCGAAGGCGAGGGTGAAGAAGATCAGGAGGACCGGGTGGAGCTGCATCGTCGCGCCCCGGATCTTGGGGGCGACAATGCTTCCCAATATCTCGTTGCTGACGAGATAGAAGACCGCCACCCAGAGCGCCGTCATCGGTCCCGCGGTCAGCGACAGGACGACCGGTGGAAAGGCCATGACATAGCCCCCGATTCGCGGAATGAAATCGGCGAAGAAGGCGAGTACCGCCCAGACCAGGGCTCCGGGGACGTTCATCAGGCTGAGGAAGATGAAGACCGCAACGGCCTGGATGGCGCCGACGACGAGGCTTGCCTTGGTCCAGCCGATCACCGCTTTCGACGCACGGCGATAGGCGCGCATTCCGGGTCGGCGATAGGCGCTGGGAAGGCTTCCCAGATAGCCCCTGAGGACCGGCACCGGATCGAGAACGACATAAGCGACCGTGCTGAGGAAGATGATCGTCAGCGCCGCAAAGCCGATCAGCGACAGCGAAAGGCCCCCGACCCCGCGAAACAGTTCGACTGCGCTCGGTATCCAGGCCGTATCGGCGCCGCCGTTGGGCGCGACCAGCGGCTGAAGATCGGGATAACGGTCCAGGAGCGAAGCAAGCTGTCGCTGGAGATTTGTGATGAGAGCGGGAAGATTGTCGACCAGCAGGGCGACCTGGGTGACCAGCCTGGGAATGACGAGTGCAGCGAGCAGGACCAGGGATGCGAAGAAAAGCAGGAGAGTCACGATCGCCGCCCAGTGCCGGGCCATTCCCCGGCGCACGAACCAGTCGACCGGGGCGGAAAGCGCGATCGCGACCACGATCGCGAAAAAGAGGAGAAGGATCGCACCGACGATCTTCTGGAGGAACCAGAGCAGGGCGATGGCTGCCCCGCCGGCCATGACCAGCACCAGCAGGGAGGCCAGAAAGGCACCTCGTCTCGCGGTCGGCTGCGGCTCCATCGCCTTTCCCTAGGATGCGCCGGCAAGGCCCGCAACAACAAGGCTGAGCCAGGGGCCCCGGCTCCAGCGGCCTGCTTGACCGAAGACGGCGCCTGGACATTGCAGCAGGCGGATGCAGGCAATAGGGAAAGTCGATGGATCTCACCCATCTCGGCCAGTCCAGTCCGATGCCTTCCTCGCCCGAGGAGGCGAAGCTGGATTATGTGCCCAATCCGCGCCCGGGCCGCCCCTATCTGGTTCGGTTCACGGTGCCGGAATTCACGTCACTCTGCCCGGTCACCGGCCAGCCCGATTTCGCTCACCTGGTGATTGACTATTCGCCTTCGGAAACGATCGTCGAATCCAAGTCACTGAAACTGTTCCTCGCTTCGTTTCGAAACCATTGCGGCTTTCACGAATCGGTGACGGTCGGGATTGCCGAGCGCCTGACCGAAGAGATGAAACCCCTCTGGCTTCGGATCGGCGGCTACTGGTATCCGCGCGGCGGGATTCCGATCGATGTCTTCTGGACCAGCGGCGCACCGCCCGAGAATTTGTGGATACCCGACCAGCAGGTCGCCCCCTATCGGGGCCGGGGCTGAGCTTGGCGAAGGCCGGCCGGTACCAGCCGCACATCGTCGTTCACGGCGCGGGATCTGTCGGCTGCTGGATCGGCGGTACCTGGCTCGCCTCGGGCCTCTCCGTCTCCTTCGTCGGCCGGCCCGCAATCAAGGCGGAAATCGAAACGAACGGCCTTACCCTCACCGACAGTGACCGGAGGCGGATCGAATTTCGTCCCGACGAAGTCGATTTCGCGACCTCGCCCAAGGCCCTGAAGAAGGCGGACATCATTGTCCTGTGCGTCAAGAGCCAGGCGACGGACGCAGCCGCGGGCGAAATCGCCCGTCATGCCTCCAGGGATTCGGTCGTGATCAGCTTCCAGAACGGAGTCAGCAATGTCGACCTTCTGCAATCGCGGCTGAAGGGACGGACGGTGCTTCGCGGGATGGTTCCGTTCAACGTCGCCCGGCTCGGCAACGGCCGCTGGCACAAGGGCGTGGCCGGCAGCCTTTGGGCGGAGGATCATGAGGTGACCCGCACCCTTGCCGGGAAAATCGGAAACCGCCCCGGAAGGCTCACCCTGTCGGACGATATGGTCGGCGTGCTTTGGGGCAAGCTCCTCATCAATCTCAACAATGCGGTCAATGCCCTGTCCGGAAAGACTCTGCTCGAGCAATTGAGCAATCGCGATTATCGGCGGGTCGTTGCCGCCTCGCAGGTGGAAGCGCTCGAAATCCTGGACAAGGCAGGGATCGTTCCCGCCAGGATCGGCCCCGTCCCGCCTCGGCTCATCCCCCATATCCTCGGAGCGCCCGACTTCGTGTTCAGGCAGATGGCCCTGAAGGGGCAGCGGATCGATGCCGACGCCCGATCATCCATGGCCGACGATTTCGCCGCTGGTAGACCGACCGAAATCGACCATCTGAATGGCGAAGTGGTCCGGCTTGCGCACAGGATGCAGCGTCGGGCGCCGGTCAACGAGGCGATCGTCCAGCTCGTCAGGGAAGCCGAGGCCGGAATCGAACGCAGCTGGAGCGCCAGGGATTTACGCACACATGTCCTGGAAGCGCACCGGACGGTGCCGGGCTTCGGTTATTGAAGCTTGCAACCCGGCACAGGCAGCGATCAGGGTCAGCCGCTGAGCTCTACCCCGATATAGATCGGCTGGTTGTTGCCTCGGCGAACGAGCAGAAGCACCGTATCGCGATTGGCCCGCCGCGCCGCTTCAACTGCCGCAGCCGCTGCTTCCGGCGTTGCGGTCGGAGCACGATCAATCGACAGGATCACGTCGCCAGGCTGAAGCAGCCGGGCGGCATCGCTGTTCGGATCGATGCTCGTGACGACGAGCCCGCGCGGATTGCCCTCCATCCCCAGGCGCCGGATGATCTGCGGAGTCAGCGCCTGAACGGAGACTCCTAGCCCTTCGCGGGTCGCATTCTGGCTTGACGACTGCGGGCCCTCTCCCTCCGCGCTGGTCGGACTTTCGGGCACTTCTATTCCGTTGAGCCGGGCGAGCTCGTCATCGCTTGGACGTTCGGCGACCGCAACGTTGACCGTACGCCGGCGACCATCGCGGATGATTTCGAGCTCCATTCGCGAACCAATCGGCTGGCGCGAGACCAGATAGGCGAGCGACTGTTCCGGGGTAACCGGCTGACCGGCGACGGAGATGATGACGTCGCCTTGCTCGACCCCGCCGCGCTCGGCAGGCCCGCCCGGAGTGACAGCCCGGATTAGCTCGCCGCGATTGCGGTCGATCCCGAGCGCAGCGGCGACGCCTTCAGTGAGCGGCTGGAGACTGACTCCGATATAGCCGCGCCTGACCTCCTCCCCTCGCCTGAGGACGTCGACGATCGGCTGGATCTGGTCGGCCGGGATGGCGAAACCGATACCGACATTGCCGCCGGTCGGAGAAATGAGCGCCGTGTTGATCCCGACCACATTGCCCTGAAGATCGAACATCGGGCCGCCGCTATTGCCCGAATTGATCGAG
>CAYOJN010000032.1:0-14874 GCA_964404245.1 uncultured Sphingosinicella sp.
GCGGGTATAGCTCAATGGTAGAGCACTAGCCTTCCAAGCTTGTGATGCGGGTTCGATTCCCGCTACCCGCTCCAGCCGCTCGCTCCGCAGAGCAGATCGATCACGGGTGTCGCCGATCTTTCCTCCGATCGGAGTCGATAACACTCCCTTCACTCCCTCGCCGATAGAGGTGGTCTCGACGATCGGCAGGAGTGATTCGAGCAGTGACAAGTCCGGCGAAGGTGGACCTTCGGCCTCCTTCGGTCGAGAGCAGGGCCGATGGCTCCGGCGCACCCGAACGCCGGCCCGCCACGATACTCGACGACGTCGACCTGGCGGAGTTGCTGGGCTGCGCGACCGGGCGCTCGGGCCACGCCGCGTCGATCGACCTTGGGCCGGTCATCCCCTGGATCGCCGACCCGTCCGGCCGGCTGATCCATGCCGGCGCTCGGGGCTTCGAACTGTTCGGCCTGGATCACGATTCCGCGGGCCACGGCTGGCGACAGGCCATTCACCCCCAGGATCTCGGCCCCTTTGCCCAGGCCTGGATAAGCTGCATCGAGACGGGCGAGGCTCTCGACATGGAAGTCCGGTTCCGCCTCGCCGACAGCTCTATGCGCTGGATGCAGGTGCGCGCCGCACCGAGACGAAGCGCGAACGGGGAAATCGAAAGCTGGTATGGCACGATCGAGGACGTTCACGAACGGCGATCAGCGATCGAGGCGCTCGAAGCTGCGGAGGCACGCTATCGCTACACGATCGAACTGTGCCGTCTGATTCCCTGGTCGGCCGGTCCGGACGGACAAATCCAGGAAGTCGGCCAGCGCTGGTACGAGGCCACCGGGATCGGGGATGAGCTGATCGGAGACTATGGACTGGCGGCGGTCCATCCGGGCGATGCCGAGCGGACGAGGCTGGCCTGGCTGACCAGCGTCGAAACCGGAATTCCGCTCGACAATGAATATCGATCCCGGACGAGTGATGGCGGCTATCGCTGGCATCGATCGCGCGCAGCGCCGTTGCGTGACGAGCAGGGCGGGATCGTCCGCTGGTACGGGATCATCGAAGATGTCCATGATCGGCGAATGTCCGAGGAAGACATACGCTGGCGCGCGGCTCATGATTCGCTGACTGGAGCATCGAACCGGACCACTTTCTATGCCGAGCTCGAACGCATCCTGGACCAGAGCCGGGTCAACGGCACCGCGGTCGGGGTCATCCTGTTCGACATGGACAATTTCAAATGGATCAACGACTGGCTGGGTCATTCGGCGGGCGATGAAATCCTGAAACATTTCAGCTCGCTGCTGCGCGAATGCAGTGAACCAGCCCGGTTCGCCAGGCTCGGCGGCGACGAATTTGCGGTCCTGATTCCTGCCCTCGACGAGGAGTCGATCGGCCTCGAGGCAGAGCGAATCTTCGCTCATGTCCAGGGATCGGTCCAGGTCGGCGGCACCTGGGTAGACCTGTTGTCCAGTGCTGGCCTCGCTCTTTTCCCGATGCACGGCATCGAAGCGGACGAACTGGTGAGGAATGCCGACCTGGCGCTTCAGAATGCGAAGGCGTCAGGTCGCAAATGCCTTCGGCTCTTTGAAGCCGGCCTTCGCCAGGAGCGGCAAAGACAGGGGTCCATGATCCGGATGGCAAAGGCTGCCGTCGTCGAAGAGCGGATCCGTCCCTACTACCAGCCGAAGGTAAACTTCGCGGATGGTCGGGTCTTCGGGTTTGAAGCCCTGCTGCGCTGGTCTCATCCTACCTTCGGTCTCCAGCAGCCGCTGGCGATAGAGGCCGCCTTCCATGATCGGGACGTCGGTTGGGAAATCAGCCAGCGGATGCTCGAGAAGGTGACGGAAGACCTGCGCGATTGGCTCGACAGGGATATTGGCTTCGGCCATGTCGCTCTCAATGTCGCACCTTCGGACCTTCTCCGGCCTGATTATCCCGAGATCCTCCTCGAGCAGCTGAACGCTTGCGGATTGCCGACCCATGTCCTTCGGCTTGAGGTGACGGAGACGGTGTTTCTCGGCCGCAGGGCCGAGGGCGTGGCGAAAAGCCTTCACGTGCTGGACGAAGCCGGAATCCGGATCGCCCTGGACGATTTCGGAACCGGCTATGCATCGCTTGCCCATCTGCAGCGCTTCCCGGTGAAGGAACTCAAGATCGACCGCTCCTTCGTCGATTCGGCCATGACCCTGGAGCAGGCACCAATCGCCTGCGCACTGATCGGCCTTGCCCGGAGCCTGAAGATGACCTCGGTCGCCGAAGGGGTGGAGACCGTCGAACAGGCGCGTCTTCTGAAGGAAGCCGGCTGCGATGCGGCCCAGGGCTTCCTCTTCTCACCGGCCATGCCCGCCGCCGATGTTCCGGAACTGACGAGCAGAGACTGGCCGGTGGACGGAATAGAACCCTGATTTTCCTTCAAGCGTGCCTGAACAGGCCATGTTCCGGGCATTGACCGGAACCCTGGCCCCTGTTGAATAGCTGACAAAGGGCCCGGTCCGCTTCGGCTGAGCCACGATAGTCCAGGACCCCTTGCCATGAACAGGGCCGAATCCGCAGCTCCTGCAGGACCCGCCCCGGCAGCGAATGAAGCTGGCCGGCCCCCGGAAGGATCGGGAATCGGATCCCCGCCTACGGCCGAGGAAGCGGGCGAAGCGGTCGGACATTTCCTCGGCCTCCCGCCGCTGGCTGCTGCCGATCTGGGTCATCTCGGATCGGCGCTTGCAATCTCCGTTGTGGTCGCCCTTCTCACCTGCTTCCTGGCGAAGCGGCTGCGGCGCTGGCTCGAACGGGTGGTCGCGCCCAGATTCCACCCTCCGGGCGGACAAGTCGGCTTTCCTGGTCGCCAGATAAGCGGTGCAATCGCGTCACTGCTCGGCCTCATCACTCTGACTATCATCGCCTCGGCTTATGCCTGGCCAGCTTATTCGATCCTGCTTTTCGACATCATGGTCTCGGCCGCTGCAGCAATGCTGGCCTGGCAGGTTGCGGCCGCCTTTGCGCTCTCGACCAGCACTCGGCTTGCACTGGCGATATTGTGCGGTTTCCAGGTACTCGCTGCGCGCTACGAGCAGCTCGGCTGGGTAGGCACCTCGCTCGATGGCCTTGCTGTTACCGTCGGTGAAAGCCGGATCTCGATGCTCGACATCGTCAACCTGATATTCGCCGGGATTATCCTCTACGCGCTGATCAGGATCACCTATGGCGCTGTCCGAGCCTTCATCCGCCGGAATACGCGACTCGACATTACCCAGAGCCTTCTGGCCGAAAAACTGGCCGCTGTCGGAATTGGCGTCATCGCGATCTTCATCGCCATCGACCTTCTGGGTATCGATACCACCGCCCTGTCCGTCTTCTCGGGAACGGTCGGACTAGGCCTCGGCTTCGGATTGCAGAAGATCTTCAGCAATCTCGTTTCCGGGATCATCCTGCTGATGGACCGGTCGATCAAGCCGGGCGATGTCATCGTCGTTGCCGACGCGGTTGGCGAGGTGAACCGGATCGGCACTCGGGCCGTCTCCGTCATCACCCGCGACGGCAAGGAGCATCTGATCCCCAACGAATTGCTGATGACCGAGCGCGTCGAGAACTGGAATTTCTCTTCTCGGGACATCAGGATCCGGATGTCGGTGAGGGTGTCTTACGAATGTGATCTCGACCTCGTGGAGGAACTGATCCGCGAGGCTACAAGGGAAAGCCCGCGGGTTCTCGACCGGCCGGCAGCGGCTGTCCGGATCACCGACATCAGCGACAATGGAGTGAAGCTAGAGATCCGCTTCTGGATCAAGGATCCTGAGGACGGCCTCGGCAATATCCAGAGTGAAATCTACAAGAGGCTGCTGGTAAAGTTCCGGGAGCATGGAATTGTCATGCCTAATCCCGCCCGCGAGATCGACATTCGCCGGGTCCCGCCCATTTCGCTGAAGAGAGAGGACAGGACCTGAAAGGCTGGAACTTCGGTTAAAGAGTGAAAGCGGGGTTCGAAGCTGACCGGTGACCGCCTGCGTCCGCCTCAGACGAGCCCGTTGAAACGGTAGAACTCTTCCGGCGACATGTGCGCGAGCTGCTTGATCTCGCCGGCCTCGATGTAACCGACCGCCGCTGCATAGGAATCCCAGTCAGCCTTGAGCTCGGCAAACTTGGCCGGCTCCAGATCGGCCAGATTTTCCAGTTCGCGCGGATCCTCGCGAAGATTGAACAGCTGCCAGTCATTGTCGCCATAAGGCGGGGCCATGAAGAGCAATTTCCAGTCGCCCTTGATGATCGCCCTGCACTCCAGCATCTCGAATCCCAGAACATCGAACGGGCCCCGGATCGGTGCAAGCGTTGCTTCGACGAGATAGGGCTTCCAGGATCGGCCGTAGAGGGGCGCCAAGGAAACGCCTTGATATTCTTCAGGCCGGGTCGTCTCGACGAAATCGAGGATTGTCGGGACGATGTCGGCGACATGAAGAAGCTGGGAAGCCTCGATTCCGCGTCGCTTGATCCCCGGGCCGCGGACGATGAGCGGAACCTGCGTTCCGCCTTCATAAGTCGTGGTCTTGAAGTAAGAGAGAGGCGTGTCGGCGACCTCGGCCCAGGCACCGCCGATCGAAACGAAGGATCCCTTCCGACCCATATTCTCCAGGCTGTTGTCATAGTCCCGGTCAATCGATCCCGGCGTGTTTGGAGGGTAGAAATGGGGCTCCTTGGGATTGGCGCCATTGTCGGACATGAAGATGATCAGCGTATCGTCATACCGCCCCTGTTTTTTCAGCAGATCGAAGAGTCGGCCCAGGTTCCAGTCGATATTCTCGATCATGGCCGCATATATTTCCATCTTGCGCGACTGCTCTTGTTGCTCCTGTCCACTCAGTTCGCCCCAAGGGGGGAAGAGCCCGCTACCAGGATTGGTCTCCAGGTCCGCAGGAATGAGGCCGAGCGCTTTCATCCGGCTCATCCGACCCTCGCGGATCCTGTCATAGCCTCCATCATAGGCGCCCTTGCAGGTATCGAGCCAGGAATCGGGGATCTGGAGCGGATCATGGGGCGCCGTGAAAGCCAGATAGGCGAAGAAGGGCGCCTTACCCGCCTGCTCGAGATAGGAAAGCATCTTGTCGGTATAGAAATCGGAGGAGTAGAAATCCGGAGGAAGCTGATCCGTGACGTCACGGCCGTCTTCGTCATAGCGCGTATGCGGCACTTCGCTGGCGCTGAGTGCGCGATGGTCATCGAAATGACTCGCGCCGCCACCGAGGAAGGAAAAAACCCGGTCAAAACCGCGATCTTCCGGCCGGTAGCCCTTGATCGCACCAAGGTGCCACTTGCCGGCCATGAAGGTGGAATAGCCAGCACCCTTCAATATCTCGGCTATGGTCATCACTCTCTTGTTGAGCGGTCCTTCATAGCCAGGCTGCAGATACTGGTTGGCAGAGTGCATCGGCGGCATGGTCCCCAGCCCGGCCTGGTGATTGTCGCAACCGGACAGGAGCATGGATCGGGTCGGCGCACAGAGCGAAGAGACGTGAAAGTTGCGAAAGCTCGCGCCTTCTTCGGCCAACTCGCGGATCGTCGGGGTGCGAATTTCTCCGCCGAAAGGTTCGGCATCCGAATAGCCCATATCGTCAACGACGATCAGAAGGATGTTGGGTTTCCCATTCATGGCCTCAGTGTCGTTCATGCTCCGCTCCGGCGTGGTCAAAAAAAGGGCAACGGGAAGGGCGTTGGCGCCTTCGGCGGCCGGCCTTCAGTCAACCGCCGTCAAGGCAGGCGGCTCAACGCCCGTTCTCGATACCCCGTGCCTTGTCCTTGACTCCGCCCCAGGCATTTTGAAGCTTTCCTTCAGCCTGTTCGGCCTCGCCTTCTCGCTTCATTTTTCTTGTCGTCCCAACGGTCGCCTGCAGCCTCCTTGAGATTGCCCCCCATTTTCTTGACGCTGCCTTCAGCGCGATCGGGGTCAATCCCGTCCCGCTTTTCATGATCGTTCATGGCCTTCATTCCTGTTGAGGCTTGCGGGCCGACCGAACAGGCCGGGCCTCGGCTCACGCTGCCATGTTTGTCTGGACAGTCCGTCCCGCGAGCGGATCGGGTGGCAGGCTGTGTTCAAATCCAGCACATCAGGCGCCCAGCGCATCGGTCGTGTTGTCCTTGCTGTTGCTTCAACCCCCGGGGGCATTCACCCGTTCCCTTTATCGGGTCGGAGCCCCTGCAGGTGCGCGCTGATAGGCGACGCAACGAACCCAACCGCCGCGGGGCAGCCGGGTCCAGTTCGACCGGTAATGAATCACTGTTCGTCAGCGGCTCTTGAGCCAGCCGATCAGCTCTGCAAACGGAATGAGGCGATTGAATTCGATCCCGGTGACCGGCCCGTCCTGCCAGCGCAGAACTCCGGCAATCGGCCCCAATCCCTCGAGCGTCAGGACGATATCGGTTCCCGGGGCGATCGGCTGGTCCACCTCGACCTTGATTCCGCTCTGCGAGATGTCGCGGGTGCGGACCCAGCGGGTGCGGGCACCAAATCGAAGCATCGCTGCGCGATCGATCTCTATTCTTGGCGAACGCGGTCGCCAACCATTGACGAGCACGGGCGGATTGGCGAGCAGCTCGACGATGTCGACCGGGGCAGTGAAGGCAATTCCGGCGTCCGATCCGTTGGCCCAGGCGATTTCGCCTTCCACTCGCTGATTGGTCTTGAGCTCGACGCTGACTCGCTCACCAGGGCTGACGGTGCTGTAGACATGCGCCATCAGGCCGCCGGACGAAATGTTTCGAATGAGACACAGCTCGCGCCGGCCATCGAAGAAGAGGACGCCGACGCGAAGGATCCGGATATGCCGTTCCTGGCGTCGCCGTTCTTCCGGAGACGGAATTCTCTCCGAAAAGGAGAAACTCGTCTCCTCGATCTGACAGGCTGCGTACATCCACTTTCCCCTTGGCCGCGAGCTTTCGGCCAATCTCGCTCGACGGCTACTATGAGGGAAGACAGATTTAAGAATTGCTTACCACCGCCCTCGCTTAATCCGCAGTGGAATGTCCAGCCTTCCCAAAGGAATAGGCGGTTGCGCGACCGGCCGGCTTGGCTTTGTCTCCGACGCTGGCTATAGCTCCGGCCCCTCGCTTTGTCCCAGGAACGACGATGTCCGACGAGACCCCCCCAGACCGCCTGTCCAACGATCCGCGAAGCCCGCATTTCAACGCCGAAGCGCTTCAGCGCGGAGTGGGGGTTCGCTTCAAGGATCGAGAGCGCGAGGATGTCGAGGAATATTGCGCTTCCGAAGGCTGGATCAGAGTCCAGGCCGGCAAGGCGGTCGACCGGAAGGGCCTTCCAGTGACGGTCAAGCTTAGCGGTCCGGTCGAGATCTGGTGGCGGGACTGATCCGCTCGCCAGGCTGAATCCCGGCCCGATTTACCTGACGAGGCAGGCCGGGACCCGGACAGGCACTAGCCGAGCGGCAGCTCGCGCTGTTCCGGATCGAAGCGATGCCACCCCCCCGGCCCGAGCTTTTCCAGCGGCCGGAAGCGCGACTTGTACGCCATCCGCTTCGACTCCTCGACCCAGTAGCCGAGATAGACGAAGGGCAGGCCAGCACGCGCGGCACGAACGACATGATCGAGAATGATATAGGTGCCGAGGCCGGAGCGGCCGCCATCGTCGGGCTCGAAGAAACTGTAGATCATCGATAATCCGTCCGACTGCTGATCGGTCAGGCAGGCGCCGACCAGCCGCCCCTGACGGCCATCGACGGACGGTTCGCGATACTCGATGATGAAGGTTCGCACAGGACTCTGCTCGACCATGTCGGAAAAGTCCTGTTCGTCCATTTCCACCATCCCGCCATCCGGATGGCGGGCGCGCAGATAACGGCGAAGCAGCTGATATTGCTCTTCTGTCGCCCAGGGCTTGCAGGCCGTGATCTCGAGATCCGAGTGGCGGCGAAGAAGACGGCGGTGCGACGCGCTCGGCTGGAATTCACCAGCGATCACTCGGACAGAAATGCAGGCCGCGCAGTCGAGGCAACTCGGCCGGTAGGCCACATTCTGGCTTCGCCTGAAGCCGATCCGGCCGAGCGCATCGTTGAGCTCGTTGGAATTGGGCCCGGACAGCTCGGTGAATACCTTGCGCTCGGTCTTGCCGGCCAGATAGGGGCAAGGCGCAGGGGTAGTCACGAAGAAACGCGGAAAGCGAAACGGGGCGCTCAAATCGACTCCACCGGCGAAAGGGTTGAGCATTCTTTTATGAGCCGATGGCCCTCGGATGGGAAGCTTGGTTCCGGGAAACGGACGCTGATTGCGGCGAGCCGTTCCATGACGGGACGATGAATCAGTCGATCGCTACCGGTTCGACTTCAAATCCCTCGGCACGAAGAGCCTCGACAAGCCTGGAGATCTGCCCCGAATCGCGGGCCTCGCACTCGACGTCGATCACTGCATCCTTGGCCGGAAGCGAGGTGAAGATACGCTGATGGTCGATCTCGACGATGTTGACCTGAAAGTTGGTGAACATCGACATGACCGCTGCCAGTGCACCGGGCCGGTCCTGAAGCTCGATCCTGAGACGGGTCAACCGGCCGGAGCGGACAAGGTCGCGAAGAAGGACGTTGGCAAGCAGATGCGTATCGATATTGCCGCCGGTCAGCACGAGCCCGACGGAGCGGTCACGAAACCGGTCTGGATCGGCAAGCATCGCCGCAAGCCCGACCGCCCCCGCCCCTTCCACCACTGTCTTCTGGACCCGGGCGAACAGGCTGACCGACTGCTCGATCAGGCGTTCCTCGACGAGCAGAATGTCGTCGACAAGCTGGTTGATGATCCCCGCAGTCAGCAGCCCCGGCGCCTTGACGGCGATGCCCTCGGCCAAGGTGTCGCCTGCACAGGCCATCGGCTGACGGGCGAACTTGGCATACATGCTGGGATAGAGCTGAGCCTGGACCCCGATCAGAGCGATGTCCGGCCTGAGCGCCTTCGCAGCAACGCCTACTCCGGAGATCAGCCCGCCGCCGCCAATTGGAACCAGCAGGGTATCGATGTCCGGAAAGTCGGCGAGCATCTCGAGGGCGACGGTTCCCTGGCCTGCAATCACTTCGAGATCGTCGAACGGGTGGACGAAGGTCAGACCGCGCTCGTCGGCAAGCTGCTGGGCATGCGAATAGGCTTCGTCGAAGACTTCACCATGAAGGACGACCTCGGCCCCATGGCTCTCGGTCTGGCTGACCTTCACGATCGGGGTCGATTCCGGCATCACGATGACGACCGGGATCCCGAGCCGCCGGGCATGGTAGGCAACCGCCTGGCTGTGATTTCCGGCCGATGCTGCAATCACCCCGCGCCGTCCGGTCGTCTCTTCCATCAGAAGCAGTTTGTTGAGTGCGCCACGCTCCTTGTAGGCGCCCGTATGCTGAAGATTCTCGAGCTTGAGATAGACCTTCGCTCCGGTCCGTTCGGACAGTGCCTTGGCAAACAGGATTGGAGTCCGGACGACGGCGCCCTCGATCCTCCGCGCAGCCCCCTCGATCTCTTCAAGACCGATGGGAAGGCTGGTGTCAGTCAGTGGGGAGGCCATGCCCAGCGTTTAGGACGCACAAGGTCCACCCGCAATGGCCCTGAGACTATCGATCGACTATCTGGCGCGGGCGTTGAACAGGCCCTATCGACGCCAGATGCTGTCATTGCTTCTGAAACGCGTCGTCGTCCTTGTCGCCCTGCTCGGTTCAGCCAGTCCGGCGTTCGCCGATCTTCTGATCGACAATGTCAACGGCTATACCCTTCGCGACGATGGCCGCCTCCACCGCTTCGACGCCATCCTGATCGCCGACGACGGGCGGGTGAAGCAGCTGTTCGCCGGCAGGGACAAGCGCCCTGAGCGCCCGCGCTATCTGGTCGACGGGCGTGGACGGACCCTGATCCCTGGCCTGATAGACGCCCACGGTCATGTCCTTGGCCTTGGCTTCAACGCCATATCGCTCGATCTTTCCGACACCAACTCGCTTGAGGAAGCGCAGCAGCGGATTGCCGATTTCGCCGCTGCCAATCCGACTCCGCGCTGGATCATCGGCCGCGGCTGGAATCAGGAACGCTGGAATCTCGGCCGCTTCCCCACTGCTGCCGATCTTGACCGGGTGGTCGCGGACCGACCGGTATGGCTGGAGCGGGTCGACGGCCACGCCGGCTGGGCAAACAGCACCGCGATGCGGGAGGCCGGCATCACTGCCAGGACTGAGGCACCCGAGGGGGGGCGGATCGAGCGAACCGGGCGCGACCCGAACGGAGTCTTCGTCGACGCGGCAATGCCGCTGGTTCAACAGGCGGTCCCGGCGCCGGTACCGGCCCAGAGCGACCACGCCTTCACGCAGGCTCAGCAGATCCTGCTTTCCAACGGCCTCACCACCGTCGCCGATATGGGCACCAGTGCACGGGACTGGAACGTGATTCGACGTGCCGGGGACGAGGGCCGGCTCGCGGTCAGGATCCTTTCCTATGCTTCTGGAATCGACGATCTGCTGGCGGTCGCGGGCCGCGGACCGACGCCCTGGCTGTATGACGGCCGACTTAGGATGATCGGGGTCAAGCTCTATCTCGACGGCGCTCTTGGCTCTCGCGGTGCCTGGCTGAAGGAAGAGTATCGCGATTCGCCCGGGCAGAAGGGACTGCCGCTGGCGAGCGAGACCCTGCTCAAGAATCTGATGAGCCGGGCGGCAATGGACGGCGTCCAGGTGGCTGTTCATGCCATTGGCGACGCGGCCAATGCCCAGCTTCTGGACGCGATCGACGAGCTATCGGAAACCTATCGTGGCGACCGGCGCTGGCGGATCGAACATGCCCAGATCGTCGACCCGGCCGATCTTTCACGCTTTCGCCGGCATGGCACCATCGCCTCCATGCAGCCGGTGCACCAGACCAGCGACCGGCTGATGGCCGAAGCCCGGATGGGCCCAGACCGGCTGGAGGGCGCTTATGCCTGGCGAACGATGATCGACCTTGGAGTTCCGCTCGCCTTCGGCTCTGATTTTCCGGTCGAGCATCCCAATCCCTTTCACGGGCTTGCAGCCGCGATCAGCCGCCAGGATGCCCAGGGCCAGCCCCCCGGAGGCTGGATTCCGGCTCAGCGAGTCACCCTGGAAGAGGCCTTCGCCGCCTTCACCCGAACGGCCGCCTTTGCCGCCTTCGCCGAAGATCGGCTTGGAACCTTGGAGCCGGGGCGTTTCGCAGACTTCCTGTTCATCGACCGGGATATCTTCCGGACATCCAGTCCCGGCGAAATCAGGGACACGAAGGTTCTCGAGACCTGGATAGGAGGAACCCGGATGTGGGAAAGCCAGCCTTCGTCGCGCTGAACCGGGCCCTCGTTCCTGCATCCTAGAGATTGGTCAGACGGCTGACGGTGAGGATCTGAGGGAGCAGCTGGGCCTCTCCGCCGGGTGGATAATAGAGATAGAGCGGGACCCCGGACCGGCCATGGCGCTGAAGGAAGCGGCCGATGTCCGGGTCGCCCCGTGTCCAGTCTCCAACCATCACCCTCATGCCCTTGGTCCGAAAGGAATCGACAACTTCGGACTGGGCAAGCGAGGCCCGTTCGTTGACCTTGCAGGTGATACACCAGTCGGCGGTGAAATAGAGGAAGACCGGAGCGCCGGAGGAACGAAGCTCCGAGAGCCTCGCCTCGTCGAACGGTTCAGCGTCTGGAAGGGCTCCGGAAGCGGCATCGGCCGGCGCCTCAGCGCTTCGGATGAAGGGCATTGGAACGATCGCAAAGGCGAGGACGAGCGCAATCACGAGCCAGCCCCGCTTTTCCGGGCGGCTACCGAACCACCATAAGGAAAGGCCGACCAGAAGCGCCGAGCCCAGGCCAAGGGTCATCCCGTCGACCCCGGCCTGTCGGCCGAGTATCCACGCCAGGCCCAGAGCCGTCACGAACATCGGGATGGAAAGAAGTCGCTGGAAGCGCTGCATCCACGGGCCAGGCCGCGGAAGGCGGCGGCGAAGGGCCGGGATGAAGCCCAGCAGAAGGAATGGCAGAGCGAGGCCAAGGCCGAGGCCGGCGAAGACCGCGAGGCCCGCAGCCGTCGGAAGGATCAATGCGGCGCCGAGGGCGAAACCGAGGAAGGGCCCGGTGCAGGGTGTGGCGACGAAAGCGGCGAGGATTCCGGTAAAGAATGCGCCGCTCGCTCCTCCCTTGCGGGCAAGATCGTCGCCTAGGGCGAGCGCCGGAAGCTGGAACAGACCGGCCAGGTTCAAGGCGATTGCAGTGACGAGAAGGAGAAGAGAAAGGATCACTCGCGGATCCTGGAGCTGGAAGGCCCAGCCGGCCGCCGAACCGCCGGCCCGAAGTGCAAGCAGCAGCGATCCAAGGGCAAGGCAGGTCAGGATGATTCCGGACGCATAAGCCAGGGCCTCGCGCCGGGCGGCGGTTTGATCCGCGCCCGCCCTGGCGAGACTGATCGCCTTCAGGCTGAGGATCGGGAAAACGCAGGGCATGACATTGAGAAAAAGGCCGCCAGCAAGGGCCCCGATCAGTGCAAGGAGGATCGAGCCGGGGCCGACAGGTACCACGTCGCCGCCGATGATCGGCGCGCCCGCGGGCGGCACCTCTCCCGGCACTGCAGTGAGCGAAAGGCCGATTTCGGGCCCGAGCTTGAGCACGCCCTCGATCGATTCGAGCGAAGCCGCAGCGGCTCCCGGAGCGGTATCGAGGATCAGATGGCCGCCATTCCGGGACAGGCTCTGGACTTCTGAATGGGAGAGGGAATCGGGCGTCAGCGGGAAGAAATAGGGCGCTTCGATCGACACGCCTTCGGCGATCGGAATGGCGATCCGAAGGCGTCCGTCGGACAAGGCAAAAGTCGCCGGCGCCGACAGCGGCTTCGGAAGCGCTTTCCGGTAAGCCAGGAAATCGGCATCCGCCTCGCCGCCTTCGCCGACCCTGATCCGGGTCGAGACGTCTGCCTGTTCCGGAATGCAGACCTCGTCTGAACAGACGAGGTAGTCGAGCCTTGCCCGGACCGGGACGATCGACCCGGCTACGGCGTCTGAAGGCGCGCTCAGCGTCACCAGCAAGGCATGATCGTCCCCGTAGACATAGTTTACGAGACCCAAGAGGGTCATCCGTTCGGGAACCGGGTACAGGAGTGGTCCCGCCGTCCAGCCCGGAGGCAGGTTCCACTCCACCCGCGGCGGCGCCCCGGCATCGCCCGGATTCTTCCAATAGCCATGCCAACCGGAGTCAGGGCGCATTTCCAGGGCCAGATTTACGCTTTGGCCGGGGCTCACAGCGACCCGTTCGGCCACCAGCCCGACCGTCATGTGCCTGACCTGGGGCTGCGCAAGCTGGGCCGGCGCCTCCCCATGGAGAAGGAAGACGAGCAGCATCAGCAAGGTCAGGAAGCGAGTCACGCCGTGTCTATAGCCCGCGGCGGCGGCCGGCATGCAATCAATCCAGGTTCGGCCTCAGCCACCGTTCCGCCTGCTCGAGAGGCACTTCGCGCCTTGCCGAATAGTCTTCCAGCTGGTCGCGACCGATCCGGGCAACGCCAAAATACTGGCTGTCCCGATGGCCGAAGTAGAAGCCGGAAACAGCGGAGGTCGGGAGCATTGCGAAATTATCCGTCAGGGTCACTCCGGCGGGCTGATCCCCCAGCATCTTGAACAGGATCGGCTTCAGACTGTGGTCCGGACAGGCAGGATAGCCGGGCGCGGGCCTGATTCCGACATAGCGTTCGCGGATCAGCTCCTGGTTGGTCAGATGCTCGACCCCGGCATAACCCCAGACGCTTTCCCGGACATGGCCGTGAAGCACCTCGGCAAAGGCTTCGGCGAGGCGATCGGCGATCGCCTTGAGGAGAATGTCCGAATAATCGTCATTCTGGGCCTTGAACCGCTCCAGATGAGTCTCCAGGCCGTGGATCCCGACAGCAAAGCCACCGATCCAGTCCTCCCCCTCGGGATCGATGAAATCGGCGAGACACATGTTGAACCGGCCTTCGCGCTTCTTCATCTGCTGGCGAAGCATGGGCAGCCGGGTCCAGTCGTTGCCGGCAAGAACCAGGACATCGTCACCTTCACGCCGGCAGCGCCAGAGGCCGACGATCCCGCGCGGAACGACCCAGTGTTCGGCGATCATCCGGTCGAGCATCGCCTGAGCATCATTGAAAAGGGCGGTGGCGCTTTCGCCGACAATCTTGTCCTTGAGGATGGCGGGATAATTGCCGGCCAGTTCCCAGGCGCGAAAGAAGGGCGTCCAGTCGATCGAGCTTCGAAGGTCACGAAGCGGCCATTCCCCGAACGTCTGAATGCCCGGCCGCAATGGTGGCGGCGCCTTGCCTTGGGGATCATAAGGGAAATGGTTTGCCCGTGCTTCCTCGAGCGATGAAAGCTCGCTCTGACCGCTTCGCGCCCTCGCTTCGCGAACCGCGACATAGTCGTCGGCCGTACGCTCGATGAAAGGCGTCTTCTGGGTGTCGGAAACAAGCGCCGAAGCAACTCCGACGGCGCGGCTCGCATCGAGAACGTGGATCACCGGTCCCTGATAAGCGGGGTCGATCCTGAGCGCAGTATGGACCTTGCTGGTGGTTGCCCCGCCGATCAGCAGCGGGACGTCGAATTCGGCCCGCTGCATCTCCTGGGCGACCGTCACCATTTCGTCGAGGGAAGGCGTGATCAGGCCGGAAAGGCCGATCATGTCGACGTCATGGTCGATCGCGGCCTTGAGGATGGTCTGCCAGGGAACCATCACCCCAAGGTCGATGACCTCGTAGCCGTTGCACTGAAGGACGACCCCGACGATGTTCTTGCCGATGTCGTGAACATCGCCCTTGACCGTCGCCATGACGATCCGGCCCTTGCTGTGGGTGGTTCCGCTCGCTTCCTTCTCCGCCTCGATGAACGGGATCAGGTGAGCGACCGCCTTCTTCATCACCCGGGCCG
>CAYOJN010000033.1:0-14610 GCA_964404245.1 uncultured Sphingosinicella sp.
CAATGTCCGGCTGGAGCTGGTTCGAACCACCTTCGGCTTCGGCGGAATGGGCAGCGTCGGCCTCGCGCGAAGCGGCTTCGCGCTCGGCGCGAAGCTCCTCGATCAGCGCCTCCCGGTCACGATCGAGCTCAGCATCGCGAATTACGGGCTCGGTTCCGGCCGCCTTCGCCGCCTTGGCCACTGCAGCATCGAGCTCGCGCTGGCTGGTAAGTCCGAGGGTGACCGGATCCTTCGGCTGGATATTGGCGATGTTCCAGTGGGTCCGCTCACGAAGCGACTGGATGGTCGTGCGGGTCGTTCCGATCAGCTTGCTGATCTGGCCATCGGACAGTTCGGGATGATTACGGATCAGCCACGCAACGCCGTCGGGCTTGTCCTGGCGCTTGGAAACCGGAGTGTAGCGGGGCCCCCGGGTTCGGACCGCCTTGTCCGGCTCGCGATGCATCTGGAGCTTGTAGGACGGATCATTCTGCCCCTTCTCGATCTCCTCCATCGTCAATTCGCCCGAACGGAGCGGGTCACGGCCGGTGAGCTTGGTCGCCGCCATATCGTCGGCGATCGCCTGGACTTCGAGAATGTGGAGACCGCAGAATTCGGCGATCTGCTGGAAGGTCAGCGAGCTGTTGTCGACGAGCCAGCTGGCGGTGGCATGGGGCATGAGCGGTTGAGCCACGAATATCTCCAGAAACAATAAGGGCCGCCCCTTCACGGAGCGGCCACGCCTGGCGGGGATTTAAGGTGTCGAAGGCGAGGAAGCAAGCCAAAGCTGCATCGCCTCGCGGCTTTGCAGATCGGTTGCCTCTCGTCCGGAGCGATCCTATTCCCGCTTGCTGGGCGGCAAGCAAGGCAGCGCCGAGGGAGGTAAGTTTATCCATGTCCTGCGTCGGCCCGCACTGATGGCGCTCGATCATCTTCGCGCCCTCGAGGCGGAGTCGATCCACATCCTGCGCGAGGCTGTGGCCGAGGCGCGCGCTCCGGTCATGCTCTATTCGGCGGGCAAGGACAGCGCCGTCATGCTCCATCTGGCGCTGAAGGCCTTTTTTCCGGCGCCGCCGCCCTTCCCATTGCTTCACGTCGATACGGGCTGGAAATTCGCCGAAATGTACCGGCTTCGCGACCAGGCCGCCGAAGGCGCGGGAATGAAACTGATCGTTCACCGCAACCCCGAAGCCGAGGCCAGGTCGATCAACCCGTTCGATCATGGATCGGCGCTCCATACCAGGATCTGGAAGACCGAAGGGCTGAAGCAGGCGCTGGACCAGGGCGGGTTCGACATCGCCTTCGGGGGCGCCCGGCGCGACGAGGAAGCCAGCCGCGCGAAGGAGCGGATCTTCTCGGTTCGAACCCCTGGCCATGGCTGGGACCCGAGACGCCAGCGTCCCGAACTCTGGCAGCTGTACAACACGCGCCTTTCCCCCGGCGAAAGCCTGCGCGTCTTCCCGCTGTCAAACTGGACGGAAATTGACGTCTGGGACTATATTGCCGAGCAGCGGATCGAGGTCGCGTCCCTCTATTTCGCGGCCGATCGTCCGACGGTTGAGCGAGACGGTGCCTGGATCATCCTTGACGATGACCGCTTCAGGCTCGAGCCCGGCGAGAAGCCGGTCGTCCGCCGGGTCCGGGTCAGGACCTTGGGCTGCTACCCGCTGACCGGGGCGATCCCGAGCAAGGCTTCGACCATCAGTGAAATGCTCGCTGAAATGGCGCTGGAACGGCGTTCCGAACGCTCCGGTCGTCTGATCGACCGGGATGAACCGGCGTCGATGGAACGCAAGAAACGGCAGGGCTATTTCTGATGCCGTCGACGCTCCGATTGATCACCTGCGGATCCGTCGACGACGGCAAATCGACCCTGATCGGCCGATTGCTCAAGGATTGCTCGGCGATCCCGGAAGACAGGCTTGCCGGCCTTGCCGATCTTTCCCTGTTTGCCGACGGGCTCGAGGCGGAACGGGCGCAGGGAATCACCATCGATGTCGCCCATCTCTTTTTCGGTACCGCGAAGAGACGCTTCATCCTCGCCGACACTCCGGGCCACGAGCAATATACCCGCAACATGGCGACCGGCGCCTCAAGGGCGGAACTGGCCATCGTCCTGGTCGATTCGACCAGGGGTCTTTCGACCCAGACCCGTCGTCATGTCGCCATTGCCAGATTGCTCGGAATTCGAAGCTTCGTCCTTGCTGTCAACAAGATGGACCTGGTCGGGTCCAGCCAAAGCCGGTTCGAGACGATCAGGAGCGAGTTCGGCCGGATCGCGGAATCCGGAGACCTGGGCGAGGTCGTCGCGATTCCGATCTCCGCCCTCGAGGGCGACAATGTCGCCGCCCGATCCGTGGCGATGCCCTGGTACGACGGGCCGACCCTGATCGAGCATCTGGAACAGGTCCAACCCGCTGCGCGCTCCGCGCTCAAGGATCTTCGGATCCCGGTCCAGTCCATCCTTCGCAAGGACAGCGAGCGCTTCCATTGCGGAACCATCGTCAGCGGGCGTGTGCGAAAGGGCGATCCTGTCGTGGTTGCCCCCGGCGAAACCCGCGCTTCGGTTGGCCGGATCATCGATGCTGGCGACGACGTCGATGAAGCTTCCGTCGGTCAGTCGGTGGCGATCGCCTTTACGAGCCCCGTCGACTGCTCCCGTGGCGATGTGATCGCTTTGGGTTCCTCGCCCCAGTCTGCCGATCAGTTCGAAGCGACGGTCATCTGGATGGCCGAAGAGGAGCTCCTCCCCGGCCGGCAATATCTGCTCAAGATCGCGACCCAGACTGTCGCTGCGACGATCCAGTCGATCAGGCACAGGATCGATGTCGACAGCCAGGCCGAACTCGCCGCCCGGACTCTCGCCCTCAACGAGATCGGGGTCGTCAATCTCGGCACCGGCGAGCCGATCGTCTTCGAACCCTATTCGAACAACCGCGAGCTTGGCGGTTTCATCCTCATCGACCGGATCAGCCAGTCGACGGTTGCGGCCGGCCTCATTCACTTCGCCCTTCGGCGTTCCGAGAATCTGCACCAGCAGACGCTCACCGTCACTCCGGAGCGAAGAGCCGCACTGAAGGGCCAGACCCCCGCTTTGCTCTGGTTCACCGGCCTCAGCGGTGCCGGCAAGTCCACCATCGCCAATCTGGTCGAAGCGAAGCTGCTCGCCCGCGGGCGGCACAGTTTCCTGCTCGACGGCGACAATGTGAGACTCGGGCTCAACCGGGATCTCGGTTTCACCGATGCCGACCGGGTCGAGAATATCCGCCGGACCGGGGAAACGGCCAGGCTGATGATGGATGCCGGGCTGATCGTCCTTGCCGCCTTCATCAGCCCGTTCAGGGCGGAGCGGGACATGGTCAGGCGAATGGTCCCGGAGGGGCGGTTCATCGAAATCTTCATCAACACGCCGATCGAGGAAGCCGAGCAGCGCGACTCCAAGGGTCTCTACCGAAAGGCGCGCGCTGGCCGGCTGAACAATTTCACCGGCATCGATTCGCCTTATGAGCCGCCTCTTGCCCCGGAAATCCGGATCGACACGCTCGCCTTGGGCCCCGAGGAGGCGGCCGACCGAATCGTCGATTTCCTCCTGCGCGAAGGCCTGCCCTGACGGCTTCGTTTCTCCGGGTTCAGGCGGAAGCGAGAAGCCGCCTCACGCCCCGTGCGGCCTGGCGGATCCTCTGTTCATTCTCCACCAGCGCGATTCTCACATGGCCTTCGCCTTCTTCGCCAAAGCCGACCCCAGGGCTGACCGCGACTCCAGCCTCGAGTAGCAACGTCCTTGCAAAGTCCATCGAGCCCAGATTTCGGAAAGGCTCCGGCACCGGTGCCCAGGCGAACATGCTTGCAGAAGGCGGTGGGATCTCCCAGCCGGCCCGGCCGAAACAGTCGATCAGGCAGTCGCGCCGCGACCGGTAGAGGGCGCGGTTCGAAGCGACGATGTCCTGCGGCCCGTTGAGAGCGGCGATTGCAGCGGTCTGGATCGGCGTGAAGGCGCCGTAATCGAGATAGGATTTGACCCGCGCCAGAGCCTCGACCAAGCGCCGGTTGCCGACCGCGAAACCGATCCTCCAGCCGGCCATCGAATAGGTCTTTGACAGGCTCGTGAATTCGATCGCTACTTCGCTTGCGCCCGGCACCTGGAGAATCGAGGGCGTTGGCTGGTCGCCAAAATAGATCTCCGCATAAGCCAGGTCGCTGATCACCCACAGCGAGTGCTCCCGGGCAAAGTCGATCACCTTCTCGTAGAATGGAAGGTCTGCCACATAAGCCGTTGGGTTTGAGGGATAACCGATGACGAGCACCTTCGGCTTTGGAACCGTGTAGCGGACTGCTCTTTCCAGATTGTGGAAGAAGTCCGGGCCAGGTGCGGCCGGGATCGATCGAATCGCCGCGCCGGCGATGATGAAGCCGAACTGGTGGATCGGATAAGAGGGGTTTGGCGCGAGAACGACATCGCCGGGAGCGGTGATCGCCTGGGCCAGATTGGCCAGTCCCTCCTTGGACCCCAAGGTGACGATGACCTGAGTGTCGGGATCAAGCTCGACCCCGAAGCGGCGCGCATAATAATTGGCCTGGGCGGTTCGAAGCCCCTTGATCCCGCGCGAGGCGGAATAGCGATGCGCCCTGGGGTTGCGCGCGGCCTCGGCCAGTTTGGCAATGACATGGTCCGGCGGCGCTCCGTCGGGATTTCCCATTCCCAGATCGACGACATCCTCCCCCCGGGCCCTTGCCGACGCCTTCAGTGCATTGACCTCGGCAAAGACATAAGGCGGCAGCCGCCTGATCCGATAGAAGTCCTCGTCCATCCCGCTTCCTGTCAGCCTCGCCCATCCGTGAATGGCGGCCCTTTCACAATCCGGCGCCAGGGGCCATAGAGGCCGAGGAAAAATTCCGGAAAAACAGCGTCGCCATGGCTGCCCCAAAGATCGAGGACCTCGTCACGACCGAATCGGCGCTGCCCGTCGATCCGCGGGTGAGCGCGATGGCGGAGGCCCTGGCGGCGCAATATCCGGGGTCGGCCCGGGCTGTCCTCTTCTATGGATCGTGCCTTCGCGAGCGCGAGCTCGACGGTCTGATGCTCGATTTCTACCTCATCGTGTCCGATTACCGATCGGCTTATGGGAAACGCTGGCTGGCCTTCGCCAATGGCCTGGTCCCACCCAATGTCTTCCCTTTCGCCTATGAAGGGCTGGCCGCCAAATATGCGGTTCTGAGCGAAGAGGATCTCGCCCGCGAATGTTCGATCCGGGCGCGAAGCGTTTCCGTCTGGGCCCGCTTCGCCCAGCCCTCGCGTCTGGTCTGGGCGAAGGACGCCCCTGCACGCCAGGCGGCGATTGCGAGCATCGCCCAGGCAGCACCGACCCTGTTCGACCTGACCCTTCCGACAATGGAACAGGATCAGGACGATCCCATCGCCGTCTTCCGGGCCGGCTTCGCCCTCACCTATGGCGCCGAGCTTCGGGCCGAGCGATCGGGACGTCCGGGCTCGATCGTCGAGTCAGATCCGGATCGCTACCGGCGCTTCGGTGAAGCGCTGCT
This sequence comes from uncultured Sphingosinicella sp., assembly GCA_964404245.1. Taxonomy (GTDB): domain Bacteria; phylum Pseudomonadota; class Alphaproteobacteria; order Sphingomonadales; family Sphingomonadaceae; genus Allosphingosinicella. The sequence continues at coordinate 5,521 of CAYOJN010000033.1, forward strand.
CAAGCGACCGAACGCCATCGGTCCGGATCCGAAGACGGCCATGGGCCAGTGGCGACGGCGGCAGATCAAGGGCAAGGCACTGACGATGGTGAGGCTGGCCAAGGCTTCGGCTACCTTTGCCGGCGGCGCCGATTATCTGGTCTGGAAGATCAACCGCCATGCCGGCACGGATCTTTCGCTCAGGCCCTGGCAGCGGCGCTGGCCGCTCGTCGCCGCGATCATTCTGCTGCCTCGTCTGCTGAAGCGAGGGGCGATCCACTGAGGCTGTTCGTCAGTGCCTGCTCGACGGCGACTGCAAGGCCGTTGACCGTGAATGGCTTTCGAAGCAGGTCGAAGCCGGCAAGGTCCTGGGCCTCCTCGGCCTCCCCGACATAGCCGGTGACGAAAAGAAGGCGTTTGTCCGGGAAGCGCCGGGTCACGATCTGCGCCAGCTCGCGGCCGGTCATTTCCGGCATCATAACGTCGGTGACGATGAGATCGATACCGGGGTCGCGGTCCAGTATCTCGAGCGCCTCGGGCCCGCTCGCGCAGGCCACTGGACGATAGCCGAGTTCCTCGAGCGCAGCGACCGTCGACCGGCTTACCCGGGGATCGTCCTCGACGACGAGGATCGAGGCGCCTTCATGCCGCTCCACCGGCGCCGGGTCGCCGGAGGCTGCCGAGAGCCGTTCCCCGCCCCGCTGAGCAGCGCGCTCGGCCGCGCTGGCCGAGCGGGGCAGGTAGAGCGCTACCCGCGTTCCCTGTCCAACCTCGGATTCGATCGTCACGTCGCCGTCCGACTGGCGGACGAAACCAAAAATCTGGCTCAGGCCAAGCCCTGTGCCCTTGCCGACCTCCTTGGTCGTGAAGAACGGCTCGAAGACCCGCTGAAGATGCTCGGGCGCGATTCCAGCGCCGGTGTCGGTGACTGCAATCCTGACATAATCGCCCCCCTCGAGCTGATCGGTCTCGCCCTCGGCCAGCGTCGCGTTTTCCACGCTTATCCGGAGTTCCCCGCTGCCCTCCATCGCGTCGCGGGCATTGACGGCCAGGTTGAGAACCGCATTTTCGAGCTGGGTTCGGTCGGCCCAGACATGCCAGGGATCGGCCTCGAAGCGGGTGTGAACGGTAATCCGTTCCCCGATCGTCCTGTCGACGAGGTCCATCATGTTCTCGATAAGCTCGGCGGGCGCGACCGGCTCTGGAAGGAAGGGTTCAGCGCGGGCGAAGGTCAGCAGTCGCCGGGTCAGTGCGGCAGCTCGATGGGCCCCTTCCATGGCGCTGTCGAGATGGAATTCCACCTCGCGACGGTCACCGTGGAGCTTGCGCCTGGCAAGATCAAGTCCGCCGACAACAACCGCGAGCATATTATTGAAATCGTGAGCTATTCCACCGGTCAGACGGCCCACCGCCTCCATTTTCTGAACCTGGCGCAGCTGAGCTTCTGCAGCAGCCCGTTCGGCCGCTTCAGCCTTGAGCCTGGCATTGGCCTCGGACAATTCGACGGTCCGTTCCTGCACTGCCTGATCGAGTTGGACCGCCCGCCAGGCCTCGCTGTCCGCTTCGCGCCTCGCCTTGACTCCGTCGATAAAGGCCCGCCAGGCGAGGAAGGCCAGGCCCATTGCCCCGAGTCCGACCAGGATCGCGACCACGCCAAGCCAGTCGGTGAACGTATCGGCGCGAGCGACGACTCCCCGGGTGGCCACCATTCGCCGATTGAGATTCGCGCGTTCCGCGCGAGCAATCTGCTCGAGCACCGAACGAAGCTGAGGAAGCGTTTCCGAGCGCGCCGCCTGGAAGAGGAGGCCGAGTCCTCCGGAGCCCTGCCCTTTTTGCGCTGCGGTCGCGGCCGGCGCCAGTTCCGCTCCCCGCTGGCGGTAGAGACCGAGCAGTCGATCTGCCCGGGCCCGCTGGTCCGGGTCGGTCCGGACGAGCCGCTGCATCTGGGCAATCTGGGCTCCGGCGAAGCGCCATTCGTTGACATAGCCGGTTCCGGTGAGATCGTTTTCGTCAAGGACGTAGCGGCCGAGCGCCGCTTCCGCCCGAGCGATGGTCGCGTCGATGGTCCGGGTCAGGACCATCACTTCATAGGTCCGCCTTTCCCAGCCCAGCGCCTCGTCCCGGGCCCGGTTCGTCAGGGTGATCATGACGATGAGGCCGATCAGGGCGAGCGTCGACAGCAGGGCCAGAGCGCTGATCCACACTGCCCGCCAGGACGCGTGCCCGACTTCCTCGCCGCCGGTTAGCTCCTCCGCCATGACGCCAGACTAAGCCAAGGCTGGCGACTTGAAAAGGCAAGGCGGCGAGTCCCGCCTTCGCCCGGCCCGCCGATGGCGGCATCCTGGCGCATCGAAAGCCGGCAGCTTCCGGTCAGGCGGTGATCACCCCGGTCGCCAGCCCCGCGCGCCTGAACATTTCGAGGATCAGTCCGACTTCCTCGTCGCTATGTTCGGCGCACAGCGAGCAACGGAGCAGGGTCATGTTGGCCGGAGTGGCCGGCGGCCGCGCCAGATTGACATAGAGCCCTTCGTCAAGAAGCGCTTCCCACATTGCCGCTCCGCGTTCCAGGTCGGGCATGATCACGGCGATGATCGCCGATTGCGGAGAGTCGGTGCCGAGGCTGAAACCCATTTCCTTGAGACCGGCATGGAGACGCTTGCTGTTGGCCCACAGATGATCGCGCTTTTCCTTGCCCTGGTTCAGCTTGGCGATCGAGGTCGCCGCAGTGGCGACCACGCTTGGCGGCAGCGAAGCGGTGAAAACATAGGGTCTGCAGACCAGCCGGAGGATTTCGAACCTGGGATGGTTGGAGACGCAGAAGCCGCCGACTGTTCCGACGCTCTTGGAAAAGGTGCCGATGATGAAATCGACCTGGTCAAGAACGCCCTGGGCCTCGGCAACCCCGCGGCCATTGGGCCCGATGAAGCCCATCGAATGAGCTTCGTCGACCAGGACCATGGCTCCGGCGGCCTTCGAAACCGCGACCATTTCCTTCAGTGGGGCGACGTCGCCGAGCATCGAATAGACGCCTTCGAGAACGACCAGCTTGCCGGCACCGGCCGGGATCCGGGCAAGCCGTTTTTCGAGCGCTCCGACATCGTTGTGGCGGAACGGGACGACCTCGGCATCGCCGAGTTTGCAACCGTCATAGATGGACGCATGGCTGTCGATGTCGATGACGACATAGTCGCCCTTGCCGGCGATGGTCGAAATGATCCCGAGATTGGCCTGGTAGCCGGTTGAAAAGACCATCGCGTGGTCGAGGTCGTAAAAGGTCTTTAGAGCCGCCTCGACCGCCTTGTGGCCGACATAGGTGCCGTTGAGGACCCGGCTTCCGGTGGTCCCCGATCCGAATTCGTCGAGGGCCCTGTGGCCGGCAGCGATGACGTCCGGGTCGAACGTCATTCCCATATAATTGTAGGTTCCGAGCAGGATCGTCTCGCGGCCGTTGCAGATCGCCCGGGTCGGCGAGAGCACCCTTTCCATCACCAGCCCGAACGGGTCCTGGATACCGGTGTCGAGAAGAGCCTGGCGCTGGGCGATCAGCGGTTCGAACTTGGCCAGAAGATCGAGCCCGGACGCCGCCAGCGGGGCTTCGTCGGCCGGATTCATCGCGCTGTCGACGCCTTCCGTCATCAGCCCTGCTTCTTCAGCCTGTCGATGGCATCGACCAGCTGCCCGACGGTTTCGATTTCCGCCTGCATGTTCATGGTGATCAGGATGTCGAATTCATCCTCGACATTGGCAACGAAGTCCATGACGACGAGACTGTCCCATTCGAGATCGCCTGCGAAACTGGTTTCGTTTTCGAGTTCGGTGCCCTTGCGGTTGAAGGGTTCGATCAGCGCTGCGACGCGCGCGAAGGTCTGGTCTCGATCGCTCATGCTAGCGCCCTTTAGGTTCCGCCATCCCGACTGCCAAGGAAATTGGGCATCAAGTGGGCCCAGGCACGAAATGCGACGAGCTTGGCAAGCTCGTCAGTCAATGTCATTGCCGGGACGGGTGAAAGGGAAAATGATGGCGGAAAAGCAGAAAGAGACGGTCCACTATCCGGTCAATGCGGTCCATCTGATGCGGACCGCCCAGGGGGCTCACCTGCGGCTTTCGGCCATGGCCGACCAGAAAGCGAGCATCCTGATGGGCGCCACGTTCGTGATCTTCACCATCACCGTTAGCCAGTCGCGCGAATCCGTTCCTCCGCTGGCGCTTCTGGTCCTCGGCGCAGCCGCCTTCCTTGCTGCCATTTTCGCGATCCTGGCCTTGCTCCCGAAAATCCGGCCGACCCGCTCGGACGAGGCCCCCAACCTCCTCTTCTTCGGGTCCTTCACCCATCTCGGGCAGGAGGAATTTACCGACCAGCTGCTGTCGCGGCTCCGAACCGATGAGCTGATCTATCGGACCATGGCCCAGGACATGTATCAGAACGGCCTTGTGCTTCAGCGCAAGAAGTACCGGATGCTCGGCCTGGCCTATCGAGTCTTCATCGTCGGCCTCGTGGCGAGCTTCCTGACCTTCATCGTCGAACGGCTCATCTGAGCCAGCCCTGTTCCCGGTACCAGTCGGCGGTCTGCTTCAGGCCGGCTCCTGTTTCGATCCTCGGGCTCCACAATGTCTTCGGTGGCCGTCGCCTGGCCGTCACCACCCAGTCCGGATGGCAGAAATATCGAACCCTGTCGGCTGTCAGTTTCGCTTTCTCGCCCCTGACCAGTTTCTCGATCCGCGAGGCACCCCTCATGACCAGCCTCGGCATCGACAGGATGGTTGCCCGGCGGCCGAATGTTCCGGCCAGCGTGCGGGCGAAATGGCGGTGGTCCCACCCATTCTCTTCCCCGTCGTCGGGCTCGTAGATTTCGGCGATGCTTTCCGGTTCGTCGAGAAGGAGAAAGACGAGCCGGCACAGATCCTCGACATGAATGAGGGAAAAGCGCCCCGGCGGCGGAAGAGCGACCAGCCCGCGCCTGGCCATCTTGAACAATTCGAAGGTCTCGCGGTCGCCCGGGCCGTAGACTGCGGGGGGCCTCACGATCGTCCAGTCGAGCCCCGAGGCGGCTACAACCCGCTCGGACCTTGCTTTCGACCATCCGTAATCGGACAGATCCGGCTCGCGCGCGGCGAGTGACGAGATGTGGATGAAACGACGAACGCCCGCCTGTCGGGCAGCATCGATCATCGCTGCGGTCCCGCCGACATTGACCGCCTCGAAGGCGGAACGGCCGGCCCCGTTTATCAGCCCCGCAATATGGATCACGGCATCGGCGCCGGTGCACAATTTCCGAAGGCTTTCGGCCCGGTCGAGTGCGCCTTCGACCCACAGGACCGAGTCCTCGGGCGGCCGCCAGCCTCGGGTTAGCGAGCGAAGCTCATAGCCCTGGTCAAGGGCGATCCGGAGAAGATGCGATCCCACGAAACCGGTCCCGCCGGTCAGCGCCAGTGTCCGGATCCGGGAATCGCGCCGAGCGCTCATAAGGGTGACCAGTCCCGGTCCTCTTCCTCGCGCCCGGGAAGGCCAACGATCCGCTCCAGCAGGGCATCGAGAACTTTTTCGGCACCGGCGCCAGTCGCTCCGGAGACCGGGATCACCCTGGCCCCCGATTCTTCGGCAAGTTCGGCGACAAGCGACTCGACCAGTTCGGAATCGATCAGGTCGACCTTGTTGAGAGCGATCACTTCCGGTTTTTCGGCAAGTCCTGCACCATAAGCTTCGAGTTCCTCGCGGACGGTCCGCCAGGCCGTCGCCACATCCTCGACCTGGGAATCGACCAGATGGAGGAGCACGCGTGTGCGTTCGACATGGCCGAGGAAACGGTCTCCGATCCCGGCCCCTTCCGCTGCCCCCTCGATCAGCCCCGGAATGTCGGCAAGGACGAAATCCCTGCCCTTGTGGCGAACGACCCCGAGTTTCGGATGGAGGGTGGTGAAGGGATAATCGCCGACCTTCGCCTTGGCATTGGAGACGGCGTTGAGAAAGGTCGACTTGCCCGCGTTTGGAAGTCCGACCAGGCCGGCATCGGCGATCAGCTTCAGCCGGAGCCAGACCCACATTTCCTCGCCCGGCCAGCCTGTTCCATGCTGACGAGGCGCCCGGTTGGTCGAGCTCTTGTAACTGGCATTGCCGCGGCCTCCATCGCCGCCCCTCAACAGGACGATTCGCTCGCCGACCTCGGTCAGATCGGCAAGGACATGCTCCTTGTCGTCGGACAGGACCTGGGTCCCGACCGGGACCTTGATGACGAGATCCTGGCCCCCTGCCCCGGTCTGGTTGCGGCCGGCGCCGCCCTTTCCGCGCGGGGCCCGGAAATGCTGGCTGTAGCGAAAGTCGATCAGGGTGTTCAGGCCTTCGACGGCCTCGAACACGATGTCGCCGCCCTTGCCGCCGTCACCGCCGTCGGGACCGCCATATTCGATGAACTTCTCGCGCCGGAAACTGACCGCGCCGGGTCCACCGGCGCCCGAGCGAATGAAAATCTTTGCCTGGTCGAGGAAATGCATCGGCGCGATCTAGGCCGTGTCGGCACCGCTCACAATGGCCGCCCGTCCGCCATCGCCGAGATAGGCGGCGATCAATTGCCGTCTCGCCACTTCACGCGCTTTGTCGCGGGGTAGTCCGAGTGCCTCCGCCATTGGCGCGCCGAGGAGCGAATCGCCGATCGCCGCAAGGACGAGCCACAAGGTCGTTTCATGAACCGGGCGATCCTCATGCCCTTCGCCGAGCTGGTCGACCAGCTGGTGGATCGAATCGAGGATCGGGTTGAGCGCATCGCGATTGCCGGACAGGATCATCCAGGCAGCCAGCGCTCCCGCCCCCTCCTTGCCGAAGGCGTCGAAGGTTCCGTCGACGACCTCGATCGGATCGGCTTCGCCGGCCCGGCTCTTCTGGACCGCCTCGGCAATACCGGCGCACACTCGGTCGCTGATCAGTGAAGCGAGCGCCGCCTGGAGCCCGGCTGCCGATCCGAAATGGTGAAGCAGGTTGGCGTGGGTCTTGCCGACTTCGGACGCCACCGCCTTCAGCGTCACGGCCTGCGGGCCATGCTCGATCAGAAGCCGCCGGGCAGCTTCAAGCGCGGCAGCCCGGCTTGCCTGCGGGCTCAGACGTTCGCGAGTTATTGACATCTTTGTCAGTTTGCTTCTTATCACGGGCCTCTGCAAGGGAGATACACGGATGGCACGCGCCTTCACACCCACTGACTTGACGATCACTCCACGCGACCGCCGCTTCGGGCGCGGAACCAGGCAGGATCGTTGGTGGATGGGTGGCGATCCGGTCGCCACCGCCTTCTACAACGGGCTTTCGGCCACCTTCCCGAAGGGCGAAGCTTTCTTCGTCGAGAGCGTTCGCAAGTTCCGGGACGGCGCGGACCCCAAGCTGGAGGCTGAAATCAAGGCCTTCGTCACCCAGGAGGTGATGCACAGCCGCGAGCATGTCCAGTTCAACAGAAGGGCGCTCGAGGCGGGCTATGATCTAGAGCCGCTCGAGGCGCAGGTCGAACATCGCCTGGCGATCACCCGCTCGAAGCCACCGATCGTCAGCCTTGCAGCGACCATGTGCCTCGAACATTTCACCGCGATCCTCGCCCATGAGCTTCTGAAGGACGCCCGGCATCTGGAAAAGGCCGACCCGGAAAGCGCCGGCTTGTGGCGCTGGCATGCGGTCGAGGAGATCGAGCATAAGGGCGTCGCCTATGACACCTGGCTCCATGCCACCCGCGCCTGGCATCGCGGCAAGCGCTGGAAGGTCAAGGCCAAGGTGATGCTGTTCGTCACCCGCAATTTCATCATCGACCGGAGCCGGGGCGTTCTCGAGCTTCTTCGCCAGGACGGAATCACCGGTCCTTCCGCCTGGGGACGGATGATCTGGTTCGCCTGGATTTACCCTGGAATGCTCCGCCGGATCTTTGGCGCCTGGGCGAGCTTCTTCCTTCCCGGCTTCCACCCTTGGAACCATGACGATCGCGAACTGATCGCGGCCGAGGAAAGGAAGCTGGGCGAACAGGCTTACGCCTGATCCCCAACGACCTGCCGGACAGCGGGCCAGGAACAAACGGGCGACTTCAGGCCGCCATTGCGCAGTCCCCGGGCTTCGCCTTGATCATCGTTGCCGGTCGGCGCTGACGCCCCGCCTTCAGGTTGAGAGTGAAGGTCTTGCACGGCGCTTCGGAGTGCCGTCCCAGGCTGTAGCGGGCGACGGTCTCGCCGGTCTCGCGGAAACCGAGCTTCTTCAGAACCCGGCCCGAGGCAGGATTGTCGATGAAGTGGCCGGCAACGAGCCGATCGAGCCTGAGGGCGGTACGGGCAATGTCGAGAACGGCCCGCCCGGCCTCGGTGGCGAAACCCTGACCCCAATGGGATCGGGCAATCCAGTAGCCGAATTCGAGATCTCCCGAACCATCGCGGCCGAAGCCGATCGAGCCGATCAGCTGCGGCGCTCCATCGGTTCGAAGGCTGATCAGCCAGCGCGCGTCGGCCGGGCTTCGGCCTTCGCGGGCGAGAAAGGCCTCGGCGTCGGATAGGCTGTAGGGCCAGGGCGCACTGGCGAGATTGCGGATGACATGCTCGTCACAGATCGCCTGAAATAGCGCCGGGGCATCCTCCATCCAGCCTGGTCTCAGAAGCAATCTGTCGGTTCGCGCGAACATGTCTTTCCCTCCACGTTCGCCGCCGGCCTTATCCGGATTGGATGTCGGTCCGGCGACTTGGATGTGAGGGAGAAATGAAAAAGGAGAGAGCCGGCGGCCCTCTCCCTCACTTGGTTCTCTGTCGAGATCCCTGGGCCACCCTTCCCGGGTCGGCCCTTCCTCGGCTGACCCTATTCCGCTGCTTCGACCTGCCACATGTCAATATGGACAAACTTGCGGCCGAGCTTACCGTCGCGGAACGCAACTCGGCCGTCGGTAAGCGCAAAGAGGGTATGATCCTTGCCCATGCCGACTCCGTTGCCCGGATAATATTTGGTGCCGCGCTGACGCACGATGATGTTGCCCGGGACAACCGCCTGGCCGCCGAACTTCTTCACGCCGAGGCGTTTGCTCTGGGAGTCGCGGCCGTTACGCGACGAGCCGCCTGCTTTCTTATGTGCCATGACGAAATGCTACCTTCGAATCCTTAAGCGTT
>CAYOJN010000034.1:0-14250 GCA_964404245.1 uncultured Sphingosinicella sp.
ATGGCCGGTCACAGCAAATTCAAGAATATCATGCATCGCAAGGGCGCTCAGGACAAGAAGCGCTCGGCCATGTTCTCCAAGCTGTCGCGGGAGATCACGGTCGCTGCCAAGAGCGGCCTTCCCGACCCGGACGCTAATCCCAGGCTCCGGGCAGCGGTCACTGCCGCCCGGGCACAGTCGATGCCCAAGGACAATATCCAGCGGGCGATCGACAAGGCGGGCGGTGGAGACGCCGAAACCTATGAGGAGATCCGCTATGAAGGGTTCGGTCCTGGCGGCGTTTCGCTGGTGGTCGAGGCGCTGACCGACAATCGCAATCGAACCGCGACCAACGTCCGGACCATCTTTTCAAAGAATGGCGGCAACCTTGGCGCATCGGGATCCGTGACTCACGGCTTCGACCGCCTGGGATTGATTATCTATCCTTCGGCTGCCGGCGATTCCGAAAAGGTTTTCGAGGCGGCCATCGAGGCCGGGGCCGAAGACGTGGAGTCGGACGAGGACGGGCATCAGATCTGGACCTCGATCGAAACGCTTCACGAGGTCGCAGGATCGCTCGAGTCGGCCCTGGGCGAGGCCGAGGGCGTGAAGCTGGCCTGGCGGCCGCAGACGGCCGTCGAAGTCGGGGAAAAGGAGGCTGAACAGCTGATCAGGTTGGTCGATCTCCTCGAAGAGGATGATGACGTTCAGACCGTCTGGGGCAATTATGAGGTTCCGGACTCGGTTCTGGAGCAGTTGGGCTGATCATCATCGGCCTCGACCCGGGCCTGGGCTGTACCGGATGGGGCGTGATCCGGGCCGAGGGCAACCGGCTGAGCCACCTTGCCAACGGTCAGATTCGGACGAGCCCGGCTGACTCGCTCTCGACGCGGCTGGTTCGACTGAACGAGGCGCTTGGCGCCGTGGTCGACGGCCATCGGCCGCAGGCGGCCGCGGTTGAAGAGATCTTCCTCAACGACAATCCCCGCTCCAGCCTGAAACTTGCCCAGGCGAGGGGTGTCGTCCTTCTGACCGCTGCCCGACACGGGCTCGACGTCGGAGAATATGCGCCGCGCCTCGTGAAGAAGGCGGTGGTCGGTGTTGGAAGCGCCGAAAAGGCGCAGGTCCATGCAATGATCCAGCGTCTGCTTCCCGGCGCGAAGATCAGCGGAGCCGACTCGGCGGATGCGCTTGCGGTTGCAGTCACCCACGCCCATCATCTGGCGAGCAGACGCGTGCTCCGGGTCCAGGTCGAAGGAGGACTGGCTTGATTGCCCGGCTTCGCGGACGGCTCGACAGCCTCGGCGCCGACCATGTGGTGATCGATGTCGCCGGTGTCGGCTATCTGGTCGCCGCCTCGACAAGGACCCTGTCGAAGCTGGGAGCGATCGGCGAGGAAATCGTCCTTCATACCGAGATGCTGGTGTCGGAGGACAATATCCGGCTGGTCGGCTTCGGAAGCGCCGAGGAACGTGACTGGTTCAGGCTGCTGACCTCGGTTCAAGGCGTCGGTAACAAGGTGGCACTCGCAATCCTTTCTGCGCTTCCCGAGGATGAGCTTCATCGCGCGATCGCGGCCGGTGATCATGCCATGGTCGCGAGGGCGCAGGGCGTTGGTCCCAAGCTTGCCCAGCGGATCGTCAATGAACTGAAGGACAAAGCGGGCAATCTGGCGCTCGGCCCCGGAAGCGCGGCGATGGCGCCGAAAGGGGGCCACAGCCAGGACGCCGTGTCGGCGCTGGCCAATCTGGGGTTCAGGCCCGCCGATGCGAGCGCCGCCGTAGCAAAGGCGGAGATGGAACTCGGTCCGGAAGCAAGCTTCGATGCCCTCGTCCGCGAGGCGCTCCGCAAATCCTCCCGATAGCGGGCGATCCGACTTTCAGTTGATCTTGTCGATCACCGCGCCGATGGCGGCGATCCGTTCGACATCGCCATAAGCCGGCTTTTCCAGCTCCTCGCCGAAGATGTCCGGATCGAGTTCGTTCCAGGTCAGCGAACAGCCCAGCGCCGGAAGCACCTGTTCAAGGGCGTCGCGAAGCGTGTCGAACCCCTTCACGATCGGGCTTCCCGTATAGAGGAGGACGCAGCCGCCCGGGGCCAGCTTGCGGGCGGCAGCGAGCGCCCAGTTTTCCGATATTTCCGTGCCGAGCCTTCCGCCGCCGCTTCGATAAACCGGCCCGGCGGAATCAAGAATGAAAGGCGGGTTGGCGATCGCCACATCGAACCCGCTCTGGATCGCCTCAAGGCCATTGCTCTCGACGATTATCGGCGAAAGCCCGGCATTGGCGGCGTTGACCCGGGCCAGTCTGAGCGCCTTCAGGTTGATGTCCGCAAGCTCCGTCTGCCCAACCGGAATTTCGGCAGCCACGCTGATCCCTCCGACCCCGGCCCCGGCCCCGATATCCACGAGTCTGGTGATTCCGGCCCTCCGCTCGAGCAGCGGATGAATGAAATTCAGGAACCGAAGGCTGTCCGGCCCGAGGAAGACGCTGTCGTCGGCATCGGTCGGAAAGGCCGAATGAAGGAACAGCCGGCCGCGAACCCGCGAGATCCGGGCTGTAGTGGCCAGCCCAAGGGGATGTGGCCGTATCAGGCCTCCAGCCTGGACCAGCGCCAGGATATCTGGATCGATGTCGTCGGGCCGGAAAGGAAGGCTCCAACCGAATATATCGCGAAGGTCCGCCGCAATGCCCGTTCCAGGCCGGGCCAGGATCCGCCGATGCGTGGCCGGCGTTACCGGAACGAAATCATAGCCGAGCCGGTCGAGCGTCTCGAGCAGTTGGAGCTGGGCGCTTTCCACCCTCGACAGCGTCGTGTCTGGCTTCACTTCAGGCCGGAGCGCGATCGAGCGGCATGGTGAGGCAGTGGACGCCGCCTCCGCATTGGAGGAATTCGTCAAGCTCGACCTGGATCACCTTGTAGCCGCGGCTGGCCAGCGCCTGGTCTGCACTCGCGCATGTTCCGGCGGTGATGACCCGGCGATCCCCAAGCGACAACAGGTTGCAGCCCAGTCTTCGTGCAGCCGTGTAGGGGACCGGGATCAGTTCGATTCCAAGATCGCGGAGCCGGGCGCGGAAATCCGCCTCGAGAACGTCGGTGCAGGCCAGAGCCAGATCCGAGTCGACCATGCAGAACAGAGTGTCGAGATGAAGATATCGGGGATCGAACCGATGCCGAATGACCTTCCAGCCGTGCCTTTCATAAAGAGCGGCCAGCCAGTCGGCTCCGTCTTCATCAGTCCGGTTGCCCGATATTCCGATCATCAGCAGGCCCGGCCTGATCATCGCCACGTCCCCGCCTTCGATCCGGCCGCGATCCACCCGGCCAAGGATCGGCAGCCCCGTGGATCGGGCCGAAGCGAGCGCCGTGTCCACTTCGGCCCGCCGGTGGCCGGCGCCTGGTCGGAGCCCCAACAGGCCCCATGGCGTCATCAGGCTGGTGTCTCGGGTGAAGGCAAGATCCGGAAGGCAGGGCTGCGGAGGAAGCTTTTCCACGCGCACATCCTCCGCCTTCAGGGCAGCAATCAGCGACCGGTGCTGGCGAAGCGCGCGATCGGGGCTGCACTGTCGACCGGCGCGAACGGCCTCCTCGCTGACGGAATTGCAGGGAACGATCGACAAATAGGAAGGATCGGCCAGAAGGACTGACAGCAGGCGGCCATATTCGCTGTCCACAAAAGCGGTTGAAGACGTGCGAAGTGGCCGGGCGACCGTCTCCGCGACGACGACGCCGGAATCGAAGGCCAGGCTGTCCTGATACATGCCTGACTCAGCTCCAGAGCGTCTGGCGATAACGTTCGAAGCAGCGAGCGCCGGCCTCGAGCCGGATCAGTGCGCCCTCGGCGATGGCAGTCGCCCGGCGAGGATCCTCTGCAACGAGCGGCTTCAATACTTTTTCGTTCCAGTCGCGGCTGTGCTTCACGTCGAGAACCGCATGAAGCTCGAAATAGCGGCGGGCCTTGCCGCCGAAGCCCAGCCGCTTCAGCCCGTCTGCAGTGGCCCGGCTCCGGCCCGGGGCGGTCAGTTCGATCGCTCCGAGAGCGCCGACCGAATGCCAGGCATAGCGGCGGTTCGTTGCCATTGCGGTCATTGCATTGGCAAGCGCCAGGCTTTCCCAGACCGTGTCCTCGATCCGGGCATCGAGGCCAAGTTCCTCGATAAGGGCATCGAGCATTGGCCCATGCATGCCCTTCGGATTGCCTCGGCCCATTTCGTCCCAGTAATTGTTCGCCAGCTCCATCTTGGCCGAAGGCGGAACCTTGACCTGCGTCAGGGCGGTCAGATCGTCGAAACCTGCTTCTCCTGCGGCTTCCTGGCCAAGAAAATATTTGAAATCCTCCACACCGGCTTCTTCAGCGAGCCAGGGGAATAAAGGATCGCCCTGGCCGGGCCCGGTCTCCTCGAGATCCTCGAACCAGGCGATGAATCCGTCCACGTCGCGGGGTGCCCGAGCGGCGCGGGGAATGGCTGCAGCCCGCAATTCCTCCAGAAACGCGCCTTCGAGACGCCGCATCCGGTGGTCCTCATCCAGCTTCTTCTGCCAATCGGATGTCGGGAAACCGGGCGCAAGCCGGCTCCGGTTCCATTCGCTCAGCGAGCGCTGGAATCCATGGTTGAGAAATTGCGAGGAGCGACGCTCCTCCCACTGAAAGATGCTGGCCATCGAGATTATCCTGACTTTTCCTTGTCGTTGGCATAAAGCGAACCCGGCGAATTCGTTCCGTCTGCGTCGTAATCCTGCTCCAGATCAGTCGGATTCCCGGGCTTTGTCCGGCATCCGTTCGCCGTCCCGAAGTCCTCGCCTGCGCCGGAAGAAGGTCGCGGATGAACTGGCGTTGCGCAGGGCCCGGGTCACACCCTAGACAGGGGCGTGACCGACGAACGATTGACGACGCCCAACCGCCGCCCCGAGGATCTGGATGCAGCGCTGCGTCCAAAGAGCCTTGATGAATTTGTCGGCCAGAAAGCGGCACGCGAGAATCTGCGCATTTTCATCCAGGCGGCGAAGGCGCGTGACGACGCCCTCGATCATGTGCTGTTTTTCGGCCCTCCCGGTCTCGGCAAGACGACCCTGGCTCAGATCGTCGCCAGGGAAATGGGCGTCGGCTTTCGGGCGACCTCCGGGCCGGTCATCGCCAAATCGGGCGATCTTGCCGCCATTCTCACCAATCTGGAGGATGGCGATGTCCTGTTCATCGACGAGATTCACCGGCTCAACCCGGCCGTTGAGGAAATCCTCTATCCGGCCATGGAAGACCGGGTCCTCGACCTGATGATAGGCGAAGGACCGTCAGCGCGATCGGTCCGGATCGACCTTCCGAAATTCACTCTCGTCGGCGCAACCACCCGTCAGGGCCTGATCACCACCCCGCTCAGGGACCGGTTCGGCATTCCGGTGAGGCTCGCTTTCTATTCCGTGGATGAGCTCGAACAGGTGGTGACCCGAGCTGCGGGACTGATGGGCCTCAAGGTGACCCACGACGGAGCGATCGAAGTGGCCAGGCGGTCACGCGGGACCCCGCGGATCGCCGGACGGCTTCTTCGCCGGGTCAGGGACTTCGCCCAGGCGGCCGGGACTCCACAGGTCGACCGGGCGGCCGCGGACAGCGCCCTCACCCGAATGGAAGTCGACCAACTTGGGCTGGACGCCATGGACCGGCGCTATCTTCACATGATCGCCGACATCTACAAAGGGGGACCGGTCGGTGTTGAGACGCTGGCTGCCGGCCTGTCGGAGCCTCGAGACACGATAGAGGAAGTGATCGAGCCCTTTCTGATCCAGCTTGGACTGATCGCCCGGACCGCCCGCGGACGCTGTCTCAACGGTCCGGGCTGGACTCATCTCGGCCTTCCTCAACCCGGAGGCCAGTCCGGATTGTTCGACGGCAACTGAAAATGGGGGAAAGATGAAGGCCTTTTTGATCGTCCTAGCGGCTCTTTTCGCGGCTTCCGCCGCACCCGCCGTCGCCCAGGAGGCCCCGGCTGAAGCGGCGGCACCGGATTATTCCCAATCGTCTTCCTGGCTTTGCCTGCCGGGCCGGTCCGATCCCTGTTCGACGCCGCTTTCAACCGCCGCGCTCAACCCGAACGGCTATGGATCGGTGGGCGAGGTGAGGGCCG
Source organism: uncultured Sphingosinicella sp. (assembly GCA_964404245.1). Classification (GTDB taxonomy): domain Bacteria; phylum Pseudomonadota; class Alphaproteobacteria; order Sphingomonadales; family Sphingomonadaceae; genus Allosphingosinicella. The sequence goes on from CAYOJN010000034.1 coordinate 6,099, forward strand.
CCACCGACGCCTCGATCGACTGTTTCTATGTCTATCCGACAGTGTCCGCCGACGCCGGGATGAATTCCGACCTGAAACCGGGGCCGGAAGAGCAGGCGGCGGCGTTCGTTCAATTCGCCCGTTTCGCCTCGCTGTGCCGGCCGTTTGCGCCGGTCTATCGGCAGGCTACGCTGGCCAGCATTCCCGCCATAGTCGGCGGCGCCGACCCGCTTCCGGTCGTCGGGCTTGCCTATGGCGATGTCCTTGCGGCCTGGAACCATTATCTGGAAAACCACAATCAGGGCCGTCCCTTCGTCCTGATCGGCCATTCCCAGGGAACACTCCATCTTTCCCAGCTCCTCGCCCGCGAGATCGAGGGCGAGGAAGTGACGAAGAGAATGCTTTCGGCCCTTCTGATTGGCTTCAATATCGAAGTTCCCCAAGGCGAGCTGGTGGGAGGCTCGTTCAGCCAGACGCCGCTCTGCAACAGGCCCGGGCAGACTGGCTGCGTCATCACCTTCGTTTCCTTCAGAGCCACCAATCCCCCGCCGATATCGGCAAGCTTCGGCCGTTCCGCGAAGGCCGGGATGACCATCGGTTGCACCAATCCCGCCGCTTTGGGTCGGAAGGGCTCGGCCCCGCTCGATAGCTACTGGTATTCCGGACCGTCAGTCGTGAACGCGCAGGATCCGATTGCCTGGTCGTCGGAAGGCGCGCCGCCGGCGCCATTCCTTCGCACTGAAGGTCTCGTCGCCGCGGCCTGCGTCAATCGCGGTCCGGTCGGCTATCTGTCTGTCGATGTCCGAGCCGATCAGGAGGACGCCCGGACTGATCGGATTCCCGGTGACGTCGTCGTCAACGGCCAGCGGCTGTCGGGCTGGGGGCTCCACCTTGCCGACATGAGCCTCGCAATGGGTGACCTTCTTCGGGCCGTCGAACTCCAGCGCGATGCTTTCGAGAGCGAATCCCCGGCCCGCTGAAGCGAAGCATAAGGCGTCATCGACCTCGGCCGACGTACGATTGGCCCGGTTCGTCCCGCGAGCGCGGAGCGGGCTTCCAGTCGCCGGTCGAGGCAAGTAGAGCCGACGGGTGACGAAAAGACTGGATCAACCCTATGAAGGCGGCTGGGTCGCTGGCACCCACCATTTTGCGCTTCGCGTCTATTTCGAGGATACCGATGTCGCCGGGATCGTCTATTACGCCAATTATCTCAAGTATATGGAGCGGGCACGCTCCGACATGCTCCGGAGCGCCGGGATCGATCAACGCTCGATGCTCGAGCAGGGCGGCGGTGTCTATGCCGTGGCCGAAGCCAACATCCGCTATCGCCGGCCGGCGAAACTGGACGACCCACTGCTCATCCTGAGCGAAGTCAGGCAAGTGCGCGCTGCAAGCTGTCTCATTCATCAGCGAGTCATGCGGGAGAGTGAACTTCTGGCTGACGCGCAGATCACGGCTGCCTTTCTCTCCGCGGAAGGTCGGCCGAAGCGCCAGCCGCTCGCCTGGGTGGAAGTGTTCGAGCGACTGAAGAAAGAAGGGGTTTCGTGACGAACGGTCAATTTAGCGGCGATCTGATGTCGCCGGTCGCCTTGTTCCTTCAGGCCGATATCGTCGTGAAGGCGGTTATGATCGGCCTGCTGGTGGCAAGCATCTGGACCTGGGCGATCATCGTCGGTCAGTGGCTGAAGATGCGCAGAACCGTGCGCGACAGCGAGAAGTTCGAGCGCGACTTCTGGAAATCCGAAGATATTGACAGCTTCTTCGAGGCGAGGGGGAAAAGCGACCTGCCGGCAGCCAAGGTTCTTGCGGCCGGCGTTGCCGAATGGCGGCGATCGACCGCAGGCAAGCAGATCGACCGGGACGGAACCCGTTCCCGCCTCGCAGTCGCGATGCATTCTGCGGTCGCGAGCGAAACGGATCGACTGGCCGCGCGTCTCAACATTCTCGCCACGGTGGGATCGGTGGCGCCCTTCGTCGGCCTGTTCGGCACGGTGTGGGGGATCATGCGAAGCTTCACCGACATCGCCGACGCGCAGAACACCTCGCTTGCGGTCGTCGCCCCGGGTATCGCCGAGGCCTTGTTCGCGACGGCTCTGGGCCTCTTTGCGGCAATCCCTGCGGTCATCGCCTATAACCGCTTCAGCTATGGCATAAACCGGATCGAAGCGAGGCTTCAGCGCTTCGCCGACGGCTTCCACGGCACCTTGTCGCGAGAGCTGGAAATGGACTCCTGATGGCGATGGGTCCGTTCCTCGGCCCGGGCCGGCGCGGGCGGCGAAGCCCGATGGCGGAGATCAATGTCACGCCGATGGTCGACGTGATGCTGGTTCTTCTGATCATTTTCATGGTGGCGGCGCCCCTGCTTGCCACCGGAGTCCAGGTGGACCTTCCGGAAAGCAAGGCCGCACCGCTCGACCAGGAAAATGAACCGGTGCCGATTTCGATCGACGCGACCGGCGCGATATTCATCGACGACACGCCGACTCCCGACGAAATGCTTGGACCTCGCCTTGCCCAGATAGCCCAGTCTTCGAAGGAATCGGGCGGGCCACGGGTCTTCCTGCGGGCGGATCGGGGGCTTCACTATGGCCGGGTCATGGAAGTGATGGGAGAGATCAATCGCGCCGGCCTTCGCCGGGTGGCGATGGTCAGCAACCAGGCAGCGGAGCCGCGCTGATGGACCGGGCGGAGGCAACGGGTCTGGGAGTGGCCGTCACCGGCCATGTGGCTCTTCTCGGTGTGTTGACGCTAGGTCTCGCCGGAGTGGCCCATTCTCCCGTTCCGACCGCCCCGATCGAAGTCTCTTTCGTCGAGGAGGTGGGACTGACCTCGGCTGCGCCCGAACCCGTCGTCACTCCACCCGAACAGGGAATGGCGCCGCTTGCGGGTCCACCGGAAGATTCGGCGGCTCAGCAGAGCGAAGTCGAACCGGTTGCCGAGCCGAGACCGGCTGCGCCCCAGCCGCGACCGGCTCCACAGCCGCGCGAGCGACGCGCGCAGCCCCAGCCCCGGCCGCAGCCGAAGCAGAGCACGCCCAGGGCGCAGCCAAGCCGATCGCCGCCGTCGGCGAACCGATCCGGCCAGGCGGAAGCCGACCGCCGGCCCAGGCTCGGCCAGGACATCCTCAAGGGAATTGGAAGTGATCCATCGCCTTCCACTTCGCGTCAGGCGCCGGCGGCGATGACTGGAGAAGCAAGGGCAAGCATCAATTCCGCGATTCGGCGCGCGCTCCTGCCCTGCGAGCGCCAGCCCCTGCCGTCCCCGGAAGCGGGTGCGATCGAAGTCGATGTTCGGGTGTCGCTCGCCCGTGATGGCAGCCTTGCCAATGCCGATGTTCTTCGAGTCCGAAACCCCGACCCCGAGCTTCAGATGTATGAGCGGCGGATGCGGGACCTTGCACTCAACGTCATTCGCCAATGCACGCCGATCCGGGGACTTCCCGCCGAGCTCTACGACGTCCCCAGAGGGTGGCGCCAGTTCACCTACACCTTCGATCCGAGGCAGTCCTGATGTACCTGAACCGAACCCTTCGCCGTCTGGCGCTCATTCTCTTCCTCGCAGCGTCGCCCGCTGTCGCCCAGCAAGCGCCAGACCGGCCTGTCGAGGACGATGCTCCGATCCGGGTGGGCGAGGGAGTCATCACCGTCCTCCCGATCGCCGTTCCCTATATGGCGACCCCTCAGCCGGTGGACACGCCGGCCGGCAACACCCAGAATCTGGGCCGCCAGGTGGCGGAGATCGTCGCGACGGACCTTCGCAATTCAGGTAACTTCACTCCGATCGGTCCGGCCGGCCTTCGTCCGGTCAGCTTTCCCCAGGTAACTGCGCCCGATTATGGCTATTTCGCCACCACCGGGGCCCAGAATCTGGTTCAGGGCTTCGTTCAGTCCAATACCGACGGGTCCATCACGGTCGGTTGCTATCTCTACGACGTTGCGGCCCGGTCCGAACTCGTCCGCCAGGGCTATGTGGTTCGCCCACCGGACTGGCGGCGGGCGGCGCATCGCTGCGCCGACTCGATTTATTCAAGGCTGACGGGCGAGGGCGGCTATTTCGACACCCGGATCGTCTATGTTTCAGAGACCGGGCCGGCGAAGCGCCGGATCAAGCGCCTGGCGATCATGGATTATGACGGCGCCAACCACCGTTTCCTCACCAACGGTCAATGGACGGTGCTGACTCCGCGCTTCGCGCCCAATCAGCAGACGATCACCTTCATGACCTATGAGAATGAACGGCCGAGGGTGATGGTCTACGAGCTCGATTCCGGGCGGACTCGACCGCTGGTCAATCAGCCCCACATGACCTTCGCGCCGCGTTATTCGCCCGACAGCCGTTACGTCATCTTCTCGATGGCAGTGAACGGCAATACCGATCTTTACCGGATTCCGGTGGCCGGGGGTACGCCGCAGCGCCTGACCAATGCACCGGGGATCGACACCGGCGGAAGCTATTCTCCCGATGGCCGGCGGATCGTCTTCGAAAGCGACAGGAGCGGTTCGCAGCAGCTCTACGTGATGAATGCGGATGGTTCCGATCAGCGCAGGATCAGCTTTGGCGGCGGGGGCTATGCGACCCCGGTGTGGAGCCCGCGCGGCGATCTGATCGCCTTCACCCGGACCGGCAGCTTCCAGATCGGAGTGATGACCCCGAGCGGATCGGGCCAGCGAATATTGACCCGCGGCGGCTATTCCGAAGGTCCGACCTGGGCGCCCAATGGCCGCGCAGTGATGTTCACCCGCGGCGCGAGCCAGGGTGAATTGTGGTATGTCGACGTCGCAACCGGTGCAACGAGGCGGGTCCCGACCCCGCTCGGCGGATCCGATCCTGCCTGGTCACCGTTACGGGATTGAAAGTTTCAGCAGCCATAGTGATGGAGGAAAGAATGAAGAAGTCGACCACCGGCCTTGCAGCCCTGGCCCTGGCCCTGTCGCTGACCGCGGGCTGCGCCTCGCGAAATGCGCAGGATCTGCCGCCCACGCCGCCAAGCACGACGAGCACGGGCCAGGACAATGGCTATCAGGACGGCAGTGTCGGCCAGACCGCCTTGCCGGGGTCGCGGGCCGATTTCCTTCAGAGCGTTCCTGCCGACCGGGTCCTGTTCGCCTTCGACAGCTATTCGATCGACCCCCAGGCTCGCCAGATCCTGGATGCCCAGGCCGAATGGCTGAACCGTAACCCGAATGTCAGGGTCACCATCGAGGGCCATGCCGACGAGCGTGGAACCCGCGAATATAATCTGGCGCTTGGCGATCGCCGCGCCAATGCCGCCCGCGACTATCTCCAGTCGCGCGGAATTGCGGCCAACCGGATGACGACGATCAGTTGGGGCAAGGAACGCCCGGCCGTCGAAGGTGCCAATGAATATGCCTGGTCCCAGAATCGCCGGGCGGTGACGGTGGTACCCGAATAAGGCGCACACCGTCCTGATCGGTCAGGGAAGAGGGGCGGCCCCGCCGCCCCTTTTTCCTGTCTTCGGCTGTCTCAGTCCTGTTCCTGCTCCCGGCGGCCGTCCGATCCCTCGTCACCATAGATGGCGACTGACCGCCCGGTCGGCGAAGCCTGGCCCCGGTACATGCCCGGCGTGTTGAAACTGTAGAGCCCTTCTCCCGAGGGCGTGACGACGATCACTCCACCGGTTCCACCAAGGGCCTTCACCTCCGCCATCACTGCATCCGCAGCGGCTTGTGCCGGCTCCCCACCGATCCTCATCCGGGCGCAGATTTCATGGGCAACTCCGGCCCGGATGAAATATTCGCCGGCGCCGGTCGCGGAAACCGCGCAGGCGCGATCGTCGGCATAGGTGCCGGCGCCGATCAGCGGGGAATCGCCGATCCGGCCCCAGCGCTTGCCGGTGAGTCCCCCGGTCGAGGTGGCAGCGGCGACATGACCGTCGATGTCGAGGGCGACGGCTCCGACCGTTCCATATTTGACGTCGATGTCGAAATATCGGGCTGCCGGGCGCTCGCGAAGTTCGTCGAGCTGGCGCCGCCGCGACTCGGTTTCGAAATATTCAGGCGGGGCCTGTTCCAGCCCCTGCTGGATCGAGAACTGGTCGGCTCCTTCACGGCTGAGAAAGACGTGCGGTGACTTCTCCATGACCGCCCGAGCGAGGCTGATCGGATTGCGGGTCGAAGTCACTCCGGTGACGGCCCCGGCCGATCGATCGGCACCATTCATGATCGAGGAATCCATCTCGATCGTTCCCTGATAGGTGAAGACCGCACCGCGACCGGCATTGAAATTCGGATCATCTTCGAGCACCCGGACCGTCGCTTCGACGGCATCGAGCGCGCTTGCGCCGGCAGCCAGCATTTCCGAACCGGTCCGCAGAGCCAGATCGAGGGCAGAGCGGATCTCGCGATCCTGCTCAGGCTTCAGCCGGTCCCTTTCGATCACGCCCGCTCCGCCGTGGATCACGAGGCGCCAGCGAGGTTGCTTGGAATCATCGACGGGCTGAGCGTCGGCGGCGGATTGAGACATCAACAGGGCTCCGATCAGAAGCGAGAGTAAACGCATCGCACCCCTCCTTTATCCCGCTTCCTAGCAGACACTTGCGAGGCTTCCAGCCTTGCGTCGAAACGATTTGTCTTGCGCCGATCACAAAAATATAACTATGATATCATCATAAATATCAGCCAGGGGAATGATGATGGTAGATCAGGTCGAAACAGGCGGGGGCATTCACGACCTTCGGCTTTCCAGCGAGCGGCCGGCAAGCACGAGCAGCGGCTATGGCATGCTCCTGGTTCTTCTCTTGTCGATGATCGCCGCAGGAGTCGGTTTCTGGCAGCTTGCCGACGGCTCGGGCCTGTTGGGCGGGGCGCTTGTCGGTGGCGGTGGCTTTGCCTTTCTGTTCGTGATCTGTGGCTTCTATTTCCTTCAGCCCAACCAGGCGGCCGCCATTCTGCTCTTCGGCGACTATAAGGGGACGGACCGGACCAGCGGTCTTCGCTGGGTTCTTCCGTGGCTGACCCGGACCAAGATCTCTACCCGGATCCACAATATCACCTCGGACAAGCTGAAGGTGAACGACCTGCGCGGAAATCCGATCGAAATCGCCGCCAATGTCGTCTGGCGGGTGACCGATACTTCCCAGGCCCTGTTCGACGTCGACAATTATATGGAGTTTGTCGAGATCCAGATCGAAAGCGCGGTCCGGGCGATGGCAGGCCATTATCCCTATGACGATTTCGAGCATAAGGACGTCACCCTTCGGGGCGATGCCGAGGTCGTCAATGCGGAACTGGAGAGGGAACTGCAGGACCGGGTTGCCCGGGCTGGAATCACCATCGACGAATCCAGGCTGACCCATCTTGCCTATGCCCAGGAGATTGCCCAGGCGATGCTCCGCCGCCAGCAGGCCGAGGCGGTGGTCGCTGCACGCCAGAAGATCGTGATCGGTGCAGTCTCGATGGTGGAGGATGCGATCCAGATGCTTTCGGAAAAGGGGGTCGTGAGCCTGGACGACGAGCGCAAGGCGGCGATGGTCTCGAATCTGATGGTCGTGCTCTGCTCGGAGCGCGACGCCCAGCCGGTGGTGAACGCAGGCTCGCTCTATCAGTAGGAACGCGTTCGTGCCCGCTGCACCCAAGAAGGCCTATCCGCTTCGGATCGAGCCGCCCTTGTGGGACGCTCTCGAGCGTTGCGCTGCGGCCGATTTCCGAAGCGTCAACGCGCAGATAGAAGTGCTCCTGCGCGAGGCCCTCGCCAGACGCGGGGTCAAGGTGGCCCCGCCGGAGGACAGAAAGCGCGGCCGTCCGCCCAGGGCATAACTCGGTTCCGGTTGAACGGCGAACGCTTCCTTCGCGGCTCCACCTTCCCTATATGGCCGCCCATGTCGGTTCGTCCGTGGAGAGATATAGAGCGGCGCAAGTCGCGTCAGATCATGGTCGGGAGCGTGCCTGTCGGCGGTGATTCGCCGGTCACGGTCCAGACCATGACCAATACGGCGACGGCCGATGTCATCGCGACCGTGAATCAGATCCGGCGCTGCGAGGACGCGGGCGCCGACATCGTCCGCGTTTCCTGCCCCGATGTGGAATCGACCAGTGCGCTTCGTCAGATCGTCCGCGAAGCGCGCGAACCTATCGTCGCCGACATCCATTTTCACTACAATCGAGCGCTGGAGGCCGCCGATGCCGGCGCCGCCTGTCTCCGGATCAACCCGGGG
>CAYOJN010000035.1:0-14037 GCA_964404245.1 uncultured Sphingosinicella sp.
GAGCGGCAGCTATCGCTGGCGGACGCCTCAAAGCCGCCAGTCTGCTTCCGGCCAAAGTCAGTCATGTAGGAGGGCCGTAACGGGCCTTAGGTGCTCCTCTGAACGGGGCTCCCCCGACTGCCGCGGCGGCTGAGTTCCGGCCTGAAGCCGCTCTACGACTTCCCATCCGCCCGAGTTCTGTTTTTTGTCATGCTTGGCGCGCCATGAAAGAGGGCGTCTCTCCACCGGAGGGACGCCCTCTTTCATTGTGTACCTGCCGAGATCGAAACTCGTTCGAGCCGGAGCGCCGAAGGCGCGGAGACGACCGGAGCGAAGCGAGGTCTATCCTCTCGGGTGCGCCATGACCTCACCGAGACCAAGCTTGTTCAAACCGGAGCCGACGAACTGTTCCGCCGAGGGCGGCGACCGCACCAGCGTCTCGAACGGTGTCTTTCGAACGATGACAAGGAAAAGCCCGGAGCGCTTTCGAGCCCCGGGCTTTCCTCAAACTTTCGCCTTCAGGTCTTACCAGAAGAAGTCGTGGATCACGTCGATCACCTGACCGGTCCTCATGTCGACCAGCAGAACGTCGTCATAGTAACGCACCCATTGAGTGCCCGGATAAGCGGCCGGCAGGCGATACTGCCAGGGATCGCTGATCTGGTAGCGCTGGTGAAGGAAGCTCGAGCCAAGCGCGATCCCGATCGAAAGTCGCGAATAGCGGTAATTGTTGTAGGGCGCGTAGTAAGCCGGCATTCGGTAGACGGTCCGGTTCACCTGCCTGTGCTGCTGCCAGTTGTAGCGCTGGTTCTGACGCCAATTCCCGTTCCAGCGCTGCTGCACGCGCTGCTGAACCTGGGCCCGCTGCCGGGGTTGCTGAACCCGCTGCTGCTGCACTCTCTGCTGAACCACCCTCTGGGGCTGCTGTTGGGCCCGCGGTCGTACCTGCTGCGGGCTCCGGACCTGCCGGGTGGCGGCCGCCTGGCGGCGATTGGTGTTTTGCGCAGCGACCTGGCGTTGAGTCGAGGGACGCGTCGATGTGGCCCTGGACTGCGTTGCCGAACGCTGGGCAATCGCCTGGCGCTGTGCTGACGAACGCTGCGAAGCTGCCTGACGAGCAAACCCGCGGTCGCCTCGATCCACGCGCTCGACCGAACCACGGTTGCGATCGCCTCTGTCCTGGGCGAAAGCGGCAGTGACGGGCGTGACAGCCGTGGCAGCCATCAAAAGGCCGATAAGTGTCTTGCGCATATTGTCTCCTTTCTCGACGAGCGAAACGCCGCCGAATTGAGGAGGTTATGTACTGGCCAGGGTGAGTGGTCGCTGAACCTTCATGCAATGAAGCAGAAAGCTTGTCGCAATTCGTCCCGGTCCTTCTGGTACGAGGAAATCGACTTGTGTCCCGGGCTCCTCATCCAACCAGGCTGAGACCTGTTCAGCCTCCCCCAATGTCTTCTACTGGCTTTCCCCAACAGTGGCGGACCCTCGTCTCGATCCGATTTGCACTGACCGGGGCGCTGTGCGAGGTAATCCGCGATGCATCATTTCCATCCAGCGAAACGGAGCGTTCGGACCGCTCTTCGCGAGTCGACCGAGGATGTTCACGAGCGACTCCATCAGGCACGACCCTTTGCCGCGCTTGCAGAACAGCGGCTGGACGTGGGTGGATATTCGGACCTGGTCCGGCGCATTGCCGCTTTCCACTTCACGGTCGGCCCCGCCCTGAACCTGGACGACAGCCGGCGCAGGCTTCTCGCGCGGGACCTGGCCGCGCTCGGCTCCCCCGAACCATCCCTTCTTGGCTGGAGTGCCCCGGACTCGGAAGCGGGCCGACTGGGCTGTGCCTATGTCGTGGAAGGCTCTGCGATCGGCGGAAGAATCATCTATGGCCAGCTCGATTATCTGTTCGGGCGCTCGGCCGACGGGCGCGAATTCTTCAGGGGGTCCGAAGGAGACCGAAGCCGCTGGCACGGGCTGTGCGGCCGGCTCGAAACAGCAGGACGAAGGCTCGGCGCAGTGAAGGAAATGGTGGACGGGGCGAAGGATGCCTTTTCGCTTTTCGAACGAGCGCTGCTGACACCGGCTCCGGCGCATGTCTGACCGGGAGGTCGACCTCGGCGCCTGCGATCGCGAGCCGATACACATTCCGCAGGCCATACAGCCACACGGCATCCTGCTCGCCGTCGATCAGGACCTTCGGATCAGGCGCGCGGCGGGCGACCTAGAGGCCCTTCTGGCCTTCGGGGAGGACCCGATCGACTCTCCATTGGCCCGGGTCCTGGACGTTCACGGGCTCGATCTGTCGGATAGAGGACCAAAAGCGGAATATGTCGGCACGGTGAAGGCTCCGGCCGGCCAGTTCGATCTGTTCGCTCATGAAATGACCGGCGAACTCATCCTCGAACTGGAGCCTGCTCCGCCGGAGCGGCGATCGGGTGCCGAAGCGCTTTCCGGCTTGCTGGCCGTCGAGACCCGGATCGCGGCTGCCCAGGACGTTACCGCAGCGGCGAACGCCGCTGCCGACGGAGTACGCCGGATCACCGGCTATGACCGGGTGATGATCTATCGCTTCCTGGAGGACGAATCCGGGCAGGTGATCGCCGAGGCTCGATCCGGCGAGGTCGAATCCTTCCTTCACCACCGCTACCCCGCAAGCGACATTCCGAAACAGGCCCGAGCCCTCTATCTCCGAAACCCGATCCGGGTGATCGAGGATGTCGGCTACCGGCCGCTTCCGATCCGCGGGGGACGAGGGTCGATCGATCTCAGCGGGTCGCTGCTCAGAAGCGTGTCGCCGGTGCACATCGAATATCTGAAGAACATGAAGGTCGGCGCCTCCGCCTCGATCTCGCTGGTTCGAGGCGATACGCTTTGGGGCCTGATCGCCTGCCACCACCGAAGCCCGAAGCCGATCCACCATGAAGAAAGGGAGATGTGCCGGGGCATCGCCATCGCGCTGGACCAGGCGGTGAGAAGACTGGAGGAAGAAAATAGCCAGCGCGAGGCGCTTCGGCTCACACGGCGGCGCGAGGAATTGCTTCCGGTCATTGCTGCTGCCGACAGTGTTTCGGCGGGCCTCAGGGCTCATGTCGACGAGCTTCGTCGGATCATTTCCGCCGACGGAATCGCCCTCGTGCTGGACTCCCAGATCCTGCGCAGTGGAGTGACCCCGCCCGAACAGTCGGTGTCGAAGCTCGCTGAGTGGCTGCTGGAACAGAAAAAAGACCAGTTGATGTCGAAAGCGCTTTCCGAGCTGTATCCGCCGGCCGGCGAATGGACCGCCTCGGCGAGCGGCCTTGTCGGCTGCGTCGTCGGGCGAAGCCCGCTCATGCTCATCCTCTGGTTTCGAGCCGAGGAGATCGAAACTGTAAACTGGGCCGGCAATCCCCACAAGGCGGCCGTTCCGGGTGATGGTCCAGGCCGGCTCAGCCCGCGCCGATCGTTCGACCTGTGGGCAGAGACCGTGCGCGGCAGGTCGCGCGCCTGGCGGCCTGCCGAAGAAGAGACGGCGCGGCGGATCGCGTTGGGCCTCGCCGAGATCGGCCGGCAGAAGGCGCTGGCCGAACTCAACCGCCAGTTGACCAGCGAAGTCGCCGACAAGGACCTGCTGATGCGCGAAATGCATCACCGGGTTCAGAACAGCCTGCAGCTGGTCACCTCGATGCTCCAGATCCAGGAGCGGGACGTTCACGACGAAGCGGCGCGCCGTCAGCTCGAGCTTGCCCGCGACCGGGTCCTTTCGGTGGCTTTGCTCCACCGGCGACTGTGGCGATCCGAAGACCTTCAGAACATCAATCTCGAAACCTTCTTCTCGGAGCTCGTCGAGTCCCTGATGCGAACCTGGAGCCCGGACTGGCAGGACAAGCTGACCATCGACGTCGAACCGATCCGGCTTTCGGCCCACGAAGCGCTTCTGATTGCGCTCGTCGTCAGCGAACTGCTGACCAATGCAGTGAAATATGCCTATTCGGGGGCTGCAGGTCCGCTCAGCCTAACCGCTCACTCCGTCGACAAGAACCGGATGTCGATCACGGTCACCGACCAGGGAGTGGGAATATCCGAAGGCGGCGATCCCAGCGGCGGCTTCGGATCGCGACTGGTTCAGCGCCTGGTCGAAAGGGTGCGGGGCGAGATCCGGATCGCGCAGGCCAATCCCGGGACGTCGGTCACCCTGCTCGTCCCGATCGCCGGCCACTGATCCCCCCGCCTCACGTGCGGAGTCCTGATCGCCAGGTCAGGCCGGACCTGGCTTGCCCGCTGCCTTGCCCTGACTCGCCGCGGCCTCAGCCGACATCACGTCGGCGAAATCCTCCATTTCGTAAAAGGGCCGGATTTCGATCTCGCTCGGGCCGGGCATCGGGTTGGGGCATCTTTTGACCCAGGCGACGGCCTCGTCCATGTCGCTGACCTCCCAGATCCAGTAACCGGCGACCAGTTCATTCGTCTGGGCGAAGGGGCCGTCGCTGACGATCCGGTCACTGCCATCGAAGGCGACCCGCTTCGCCTGACTGGTCGGTTTCAGGCCGGCGCCATCCCGAATGATTCCGGCCCTGGACAATTCCTCGTTGAACCGGCCCATCTCCTCGAGCGCCTGGGCAGTCGGAAGCAACCCCCTTTCGCTGTCGCCGGTGGCTTTCACGAACACCATCACCCGCATCGTCCGTCTCCCAGTTCCAAACAGAAGCATCGGTGCTTCACTCGCAAAATCAGACCTGAAGATCTATGCCTCCGCCCCGTCGACACGCCGGGCCTCATATACCCCTGAGGAATCGATCAGTCGGACGCTTTGGGCCGGCCCAGTCGTCCCGACATCGAAGACGACCCTGGCGTCCATTCGCCGCGAATGGGTGAATTCGCCGCCCAGGGAAGGAATGAGGTCTGCAGGCTGACCGCCGGCGCTGGTCCAGGTCAGCCGGTTGCCAACGAGCGCGATCTCAAGCCGGTTGCCGGCCAGTTCATAGGTGCCGACGAGGCGGCTGAGCCAGGCAGGATCGCTCAGACGCTCCTCCGGCTGGCGAACGAAGGTGGCCGGGGGAAGGCTTGCCTCAATCATGGTCTGCAAGCCTGACACACGCCCCCAGCTGTCCATCATGAACTGCAGGCGGGACTCGATCAGAAGATTGGTCGGGTCAGTGACCGTCGCGTCGAAGACGTCATAGTGGAAATGTGTGAGCGGGCTCGAATCGTCATTGAAGCGAGCAACGAGGCTGTTTCCAGCCAGGGTCACGGTGACCGGGCCGTACCCCTCATGCCTATAGGTGCCGGCATAGTCGGCGAGCTCGTGGCTCGGCCGGGTGCCGGCGACGGCGGTCGCGCCCCGATTGGCGCGCGCCGCGACCTCGCTCTGCTCACCGGCGCGCTTGCGGGCCAGTGCTTCCCCCAGCCAGTCGCGGCCGCGCTCGCCGAGGAACCGGTCGAAAATTGCCCAGGTAAGGGCATCGCGAAGCCCCGACGCGCCATGATTGACCAGGACGGTGACGCCCAGCCGCTCGCCGGGCATCAGCGCCATCAGAGTGCTGACCCCAGGAAGATTACCGCCATGCTGGACGACCTGGCGCCCGCGATAGATGTCAGTGAACCAGCCCAGCCCATAGCCGACCGGAACGCGTTCCGGTTCGCGGATGGTTACGCCGAGCGGCATGTGCGTGCGGTGCATATCGGCGAGTGTTGCAGGCTGAATGATCTGACGCTCGCCAAGGCGGCCGTTGTCGAGATGAACCCGCATCCAGTTGGCGAGATCGTCGACGGTTGAATAGACACCGCCAGCCGGGTTCAGGATGACCGAGTTGCGGAACAGCGGGACCGTGATCGCCTGCCCGTTCACAATTTCGCGCCCGGAGGCATGGTTGGGATCACTTCCGACCCGATCCGGCGAGAGAGTGGTGCGGTCCATGTCGAGAGGCTCAAAGATCCTGCGCTCGGTAAACGCCTCCCAGCTGCTGTCAGTGACCCGATCGATCGCCAGCCCAGCCAGGATGAACATGATATTGTTGTACTGGAACTGCGTACGGAGCGGTGCACTGAAGGCGAGCCCTGGCATCCGGGCGACCAGATCGGCGCGCGTCAGGCCCTCGTTGTGATACCACACCGCATCGTGGCGTGGCATTCCCGATCGGTGGGACAGCATGTCGCGCAGCGTCAGCCCCTGCGTAGCCGCGGGGTCGGCAGCTCTAAGCTCCGGAATGTAGGTGGTGACCGGGGCGTCGAAGCTCATCCGGCCGTCATCGACGAGCAGCCCTGCCCCGAAGCTTGTGAAGGCTTTCGACATGGACGCGATCGGAAAGATTGTGTCGGCGTCCATCGGCGCCCTCGAGTCGGGATGGCGAACGCCATAGCCGCGGCTGAGAACCACACGCCCGTCGCGGACCACAGCGACGGCAACGCCAGGCACATTCCACGCTTCAAGCGTCCGGGCGATCTCCTCATCCAGTCCGGCAAGCGCCTGGTCGTCGCCAGGTCGTGCCTGCCCGAACTCAGAGGCGTTCGCGGTCGTCTGTGCGATTGCGGGTGACAGAGCCAGTACGGAGCATGCCGCAATTGCAAGCAGAGCGATCTTCATGATTCCTCCCCTTTTTCGAGTTCAGGATAGGCGGGCGTCGAGGCGGGCTGCTGCTAGTGTGCCAGCGAAGGCAGGACCTGCCTTCCAGGAAGTGCCTGGGATGGCCGCTGCATCAGCACGGAAGCTGAATCGTGCCGTGCCGCAGATCCCGTCGATATTCGGTCGGGGTGGTCCCAACCTGCTTCCGGAAGCGCCGTGAAAAGGCGCTATGGTCGGCATAGCCGCAGGAATGAGCAACGCCCGCGACGGACATGGAGGGATCAGCGAGCAAGCCCTTGGCATAATCGATCCGCAGGGAGTCGAGGAAGGCGCTGGGTGTCATCTTGAAGACCCTCCGGAAATCCCGCTCCAGCTGAGTGATCGAGGTGCCGATCCGCCTTGCTACCTCGTGCAGCGAGACATGCTGGTCGAATCTCTTCCTGAGCAGGTTGGCAGCCATACTGAGACGCCCGTAACACCCTTCGGCTGAATGACCGCCGGGCAGGCGGCAGGCACTGGCCGCAACGCCCACCACTTTCCCGCCGACATCCCGAACGGGCACTCGTGCGAAAAGGAGCCAGGCCCGGCCACCGTCCAGAGCAGACGTTGGCTCGAGGAAGTTCGTCAACGATCGGCCGGTGCTCAAGACGCTCAGATCGAGGGCTTCATAATGGCTCCCGAGCTTCTCCCCAAACAGGTCGCAAGCGCGTCGCCCGAGAAGTTCACGACCGGTCGTCAGGCCGCAAAGGCGCGCCATCTCGCTATTGGCTGCCACGTAGCGCAGACCTGCATCCTTGACGAAAAAAGGGGATTCGGGGTGCTGCTCGAGCAGAGTCTCGAGCAGATCGAGGTCGGTCGCGCCCAAGGTTCTCATAGTGCTCACAGCACCAGCTAATTCCTATCTGTGCAGCAATCAACCCAGTCGTGAGCGTTCGTCTGGCCAAATCCGCAGAATGGAACGACTCTGCTCGCTTCGGGCGAGCGGACTGGACGGATGGACCAGGCTGGCAAGCGCGGGCGGCGCCCGAACTTCGTCCTGCGCCGGTGCTTCCTGCCAAGCCCTAGCTCAGCAGGGAATAAAGCGAGATCAGCAGGATGATCGCTACTCCCAGTATCAGGCCCCGATTCTTCATCGAAAACGCTCCATCCAGTGCTGAGCCGGCCATAACAGCTTCGCCGTCCCCCACAACGGCGGAATCGGGTGTTTCGAAGGTCCTTGCCTGATTGTGCAGAAATCGACCTGCAGAGTGTCGATCCCCGTCTAGAGTTGCCGGCCGAATATCACGACCATGACCCTGAGCGGATAGGGATTTCAGCGGCAGGAGGGTGCGGTGAGCAACAGAAAAGGGATTGGCCTGGGGGCATTTGCCAGCGCTGCGGTGCTGGCGCTCTCTGCTGCAGCCATCGCCAATACACAACAGGCGCAGCCTGCCATCAAGCAGGATTCGGCGCCCACGGTCACATTCGGGATTCTGATGGAGAATCTCCCGGACGGAATCCGGATAGCGACCGTCCTCGAGGACGGGACCGGAGCGGCGATCGGCATTCAGCCGGATGACTTTCTTCTCGAGGTCGGTGGACAGAAAGTCACTGGCCCCGAGGTCATAAGCGAATATCTCCAGACCCTGAAAGTCGGCGATCCGGTCTCGGCTCTCGTCCGGCGCGGCGACCGCACACTCAGCCTGACCGGCGCTGCGAAAGCGCGACCACCGCAAGCCGGTTCGCCCCCACCCGATCGGTCCACCCCGATCGAGGCGGACCAGCTTCGTGAAACCTGGAACGACCGGGTCAGCCAGGGCCCTCCGGTCGGCGCACTGCGGGAGTTTGACGGGTGGAGCATGGGCGCTGCGATGCCCCTTCCGCGCTCCGAGCATGCGGTGGCCTTGTTCGATGGAAAGATCTGGGTTCTCGGCGGCTATCCGCCTGGACGGCTCCCGTCCAACCTCGTCCAGATCTACGATCCAGCGATTAGCCGGTGGTCGATCGGGCCGCAGTTGCCCAAGCCTATCCACCACACCCACGTCGCTGCCGTTGACGGCAGGATCTACGTTATCGGGGGGGAGCTCGAGGGCGCCAGCACCGGTCGACCGGAAGAATATGTAGCGGAAGTGTGGATGCACGATCCGGCCGTCGGTGGATGGGTGGCGAGGGCGCCGATGCCGACTGCGCGTAGCGGCGGCGGCAAGGCGGTCATCGATGGTAAGATCTATGTCGCCGGAGGCCGTCCGCCCGGCGGTAATGCCTTCGAGGTCTACGACCCGTCGACTGACACCTGGGAGAAGCTTCCCGATCTGCCGACCGAGCGCAACCACCTCGCAATGGTCGCGATCAACGACAAGATCTATGTCGCTGGCGGTCGCTCCGGACCGGGTGCCGGGGCCGTCCGCACCGACGTTCTCGAGATATACGATCCCTCAACCCGCCGCTGGAGCCGCGCTGCACCGCTTCCCGCACCCCGGGGCGGAGTCACCGGCGCAGCCTATGCCGGCTGCCTGTTCGTCTTCGGCGGCGAGGGCGAGCCAACCCATGTTCTGGGCCTGACGCCGAATACCTATGGCTACGACCCCCGCTCCGACCAATGGACCCAGCTTCCGGATCTCCCGATCGCCGTTCATGGGCTGAAGGGAAGCGCGGTGATCGGGGGCCGAATCTTCCTTCCGGGCGGCGGGATCACGCTGGGCGGGAATTCCGGCACCAACGCCATGCAGGTGTATCGACCGACCATGCGCTGCGAGTAAGGCCCTCCCCCTTCCAGTCCAGTGGCGGGACCCGCAGAGCCAAGTCCAGACGTTGCGCGTTCGACGGCGACGATCGTCCTTGAGACCGGCCTTTCAGGATCCGGATACGACACTCGCAACGCTCCTCGAAAGGCCGCTATGCTTCTCTCATGCCGAGCGACGGCGAGCCTGGGCACCGTTCATCCTTCCGCCCGGGCCAGGGCTTGCCGCTGATGCGAGGCTGGATCCTCATCCTGCTCCGGTCGCTGTGGCTCCTGACGCTGATCCTGGCGGTGTCCGGTACCGTCATGGGCGGCTGGTCAGCAATCAAGACCTTCCAGTCGTACGAACGCCCACTGAGCGAACTGGGACTGCTTCCCGGCTGGATGAGCGACGAAGCGCATCAGGCACAACTCAAACCGGGATCGCAGATCCTCGCAGTAAATGGCCGAGCATCGCCGCCTGGCGACCCTCAGGCCTATTTCGAGGCGCTGAAAGGACCGGATGGAACCACGGTCCAGTTCAGAGTGCGGGATTTGAACGGATCGGAGCGGGAGATTCTTCTCACCCGCAGTTCCGAACGTTTGCGCCAGGCTTCGGCGGCGATTGGTCTTTCGCCGGTGGCCAGCATGATAGCGCGAACGTTCGTCACCGGACTTGCATCCTTGTTGATGCTGACCGCAGCCATACTCCTCGTCCGACGCCGCGGCCGCGATCCGGTAGCGGCATTGCTGTCCCTGGCCCTCCTGGCAATCCTCGCGGGCGACAATTGGGCCTACACTTTCTTTTCGCAGAATGGCCTGGGTTGGATCGGCGACCTCTTCAACGGGATTGGCTATCCGCTGCTGCCGCTCGTTCTGCTGGTCTTTCCTGACGGACTTTTCCGTCCCCGCTGGACGCGCTGGCTCGCTCTTTTCAATATCGTCTGGGCGGTTTCAGCCTATCTTGGAGCAAGCTTCAGGGAGTTGAACAATCTGATCCTGGTTGGCCTGCTGCTCGCCGGGGTCTCGCTGCTTGCGACCCGCTATCGACATCTCGCTTCATCTTCTCAGCGCCTCCAGATCAAGTGGGCGATGCTCGGCTTTGCGATCGGAACCCTCTTCCTCCTGATCTACATTCTGGCGGACGCCATCCGAACCCAGCCGGGGAGCGAGCGGATCCTCGTCTGGGCCAGCCTGGTTGCTCCGATCGCCATTTCAACGGCCCTGCTCGCCTTCTCGGCCGGACTCCTGATCTCGATCCTTCGCTACCGCCTCTATGATGCGGAAGCGGCGATCAGCCGGTCGGCGGCCTTCGCCGTTCTGACCTTGATGCTGGCAGGCGGTTTCGCCGCCATTGCGGAAGGCCTGGAACTGTTCTTCGAAACCACGCTGGGAGGCCGTGCCGGAACCGTCTCGGGCATGGTCGCCGCCGGCCTGGCGGTCGCCTTGATCACTCCGCTCAGCAGCAAGGTGCAGAGCTGGGCGGAGCGCAACTTCCAGAAGCGCCTGTCGCACCTTCGACAAGACCTTCCCAAGCTACTGAACGACCTCAAGGTCGAAGCCGATCTCAATCACCTTCTCCAGGCGGTGGCCGAGCGTGTCGCCGACGGCGTCGGTTCAACGCGAGTCGCTATCCTGGTCGGACCTGAGATCGCCTTCCTGCACGGAGTCGGGAAAGCGGAAGTCGAACAATGGAAGACTGTAGCGTTTGACCGAGCGGACGTTCCCCGGTGCAAGGCTGACGACCCGGATTTTCCCCTTCGGATCCCTCTTCGGGTCCACGAAGAGGCCGATCCGCTCGGATGGCTGCTGGTGGGGCCTCGGCCGGACGCGAGCTTGCCGAGCAGGGATGAACGCGCAGCGCTGGACCAGATCAGCGAGCCCGTCGGTCGTGCGATCAGGGTCGTGAAAGTACGATCGGACCGGGAAGCGGCACGGGAGCGGCGTCTCTCCAGAATCGAGAGCGCGCTTTCAAAGCTCGCCCGGCCGAACCCTCCTGGGCCTGTTGCGAATGAGGATTGAGCGCAGAGTGTGAACCACCCCAGTTCGATCGGGCCGGTCCGGTACCGCCAGTAGAACAACCTCGCGGAACTATTTATCGCCGACTATCATGATAGTCGTGAGTTTATTGAAGGCCGGCCCGGGTCGTGCTTCCAGTAGCGCGAGGGGCAACGCCATTCCCGGCGAGCTTGCACGGCAGATGACTCCGCGTCAGGAGCGTCGTGATGAACCCTGGATGAGGACCTTCTCTTGACCAGAAGAAAGATGAAGACCGTTGCACAGGGCGAGGCACAGTCAGCGCTCGTTCGGCTCGGCCTCAATGAACTGGAAGCCCTGGTCTATTGCGAACTCCTCAAGCAGCCGGGAGCGACCGGATATGCGATCGGCAATGCGCTCAATCGAGCCCATGCCAACGTCTATCAGACTCTGGTGGCGCTGGAGGCAAAGGGCGCAGTCGCCATCGAGGATGGGAAGGCACGCAAATATACCGCGATGCCGGCAGAGTCCTTCGTCGACAAGGTTCGCGACGATCTCAACAAGCAGTGCGACGTAGCCAAGGAGGCCCTGTCCCGAATTGAACTGGCCCCCGACGACGAGGACAGATTCTATCGGCTCCAGCGAAGCGAGCAGGTGCTCGAGCGGGCCAGGCAGCTGATCGGCGATGCGGAGGAAACCGTCCTCATCCAGATGTTCCCGGGTCCTTCGGCCGAGCTTCGTGAAACTCTGGTTGCTGCCCACAAGCGTGGGATCAGAATTGCCGGGATCGTGCTTCGCGAGGAGGATCTCATCGAGGGCACGAATTGCAGGGTGTCGCTGATAGCGGATCGTGTGCTCGACAGGTGGAAGTATGAAGTCCTGAATCTGGTCGTCGACGGTCGCCAGTTCCTCCTTGCCCTGTTCGAGGTGGGAACCCTGGCCGTACGTAAGGCAGTCTGGGCCAATAGCGTGTTTGCGTCTTCGATCCTCCACAACGGAATCGTTGCGGATTCGATCTTGCACGCGAGCCCAATCATCCGCGAAATTGGCTCTCCGTCGACCTTTTTGTTCGATGGAATGCCGCCGGGATTCCGGGAACTCCAATCGCCCTGATTTCCCTCGGCCTAGCTCCCTATCCGAGGTGAATCTCCTTACGGCCTCATCTGCGTCGATCTCCCGATAAGGGGCGGAGAGGCTGAACGCGACGCACATACCGATTGACTTGGTTCATGTCGAAGTAGTACGTTTAGTACTATCGAACCCGATTTCCTGGTGTGTCAGCAACCGATCATGTCTCCCGCCATCACTGCCGCAGAGGCGCCCGCCCTCAAGCAACTCGCGCCGCGAGAGCGCGAAGTGGCCGCAATCGTTTATAATCGGACCCGGGCAACCGCGCTGGAAGTTCAGAGCGGTCTTTCCGACAGGCTCAGCAATGCGGCGGTTCGATCGATGTTGAAGCGCCTCGTTGCCAAGGGCATATTGCGGGTACGAAAAAAGAAGGGCCAAAGTCAGTTCATCTATAGCCCGGCGCAGCTGCTGCCCGATGTCCAGGCTCGCGCTCTTGAGCAGACCGTCACCGACTTTTTCGAGGGGTCGTTCGGGCACGCATCTCGAGTGATGCTCTCATTGCTTCAGGAACGCGATTCCGCAGGACTGAGAGATTTGCGAACTTACTTGCAGGATCCGATCGATCACAAGGCGTTCGATGAACAGGGTGCAGCCAGGCGGGCCTCGTAGCTGGACGACTGAAACTTCATTGGCGGCGGCGTTGCGTACAATCTTCGCGTGGAGCAGCCTGGCCTCTGGCAATCATGTTCGCGGGATCAGGACGTTCTCGCCACACGCACATCGCCAGCCTTGATCATTCTTGCGAGCAAGTCGTCCATATATTGCATCTTGACGTCGATCGAGGAGACCGCGGAGGCCAGGACGATATCCCCATAAGGAACTTCATTGTGCCGCGCGAACTCCTGCACCTCCTGTTTTTTCTCGACCAGGAGGCGCTTTGCCTCGATGATCCAATCGACCTGCTCCTCAGACGGAAGCAGATCGAGGAGCATCATCCGGGACCGTATGGGATCCGGTAGCAGGGTATGGTCGGGACCGAGGGTTCTCACCCAGTTTCGAAGCGCTTCCCGGCCAAGGTCGGTGGTCCAGATCAGCTCTGAATTCCTCTTGTCGCCCGGAACGGTTTCGGTTTCGATGAAACCGCGCGCCTTAAGTCGGCGTATCTGGGGATAGACCGCACCCTTGCTGCTATTGATCTTGGCGTCCGGAGATTGCTCATAGGCCTTTATGAGCTGGTAGGCGGTCTTCGGCTCGAGCCGCGCAATCATGCCAAGAAGGCTACCCTCATTCTCGGTGAGATCCAGATCCACCGACAAAAGCGCTCCCCCATCGATTGCGCCATGCGCAGGTGCAGGCGCGTCGCGAAGGTCATGCAACGAGCCGCAATCCGAGGCAAGGGCCTTTCCGGGAAGCCACGGTGTCAGCTAATCCCGTAAAATTCCCCTCTCAAGACCCTTGCCAAGTGTCTTTACGCAGACACCAAAATGATGGTTACAACAGTCACCACTCCCAGCAGAAAGCCGATAATCCCCTGCTTCTGCAGATTGCCAAGCCTGTTCATCCAATCCTCTTAGTGCCGCTCCAGTGATGGAAACACCCCATTCCTAGAAATTACCCTTCACGTTGAGGAAGAAGCGGCGGCCGAAATAATCATATTGCGAGGCGAACACCGGAGCCTGTCCAAGAGCGCTGATTCCCGACAGCGCAGTCGAGAAGCGCGGTGGCTTCTGGTCGAACAGGTTGCGAACGCCCAGGGTGACCTGGAACCGATCCATGA
>CAYOJN010000036.1:0-13283 GCA_964404245.1 uncultured Sphingosinicella sp.
AACAGCCATGTCCGGACCGGAATCGACCAGGACCGATGGCGATCCGCCCTGCTCGCCGACCTGGCTTTCGAAGCTGGGCAGACGAAGGGCCGGCGGCTGAATTCGATCTTCTTCGGCGGCGGCACACCTTCGCTGATGCCCCCGGCGACGGTGGAAGAGCTGATCGAGGCTGCCGAACGCCATTGGGGGTTCGCTCCCGAAATAGAGATCAGTCTCGAAGCCAATCCTTCATCGGTCGAAGCCGAACGTTTCGATGATCTTGCAAGGGCGGGGATCAACCGGGTCTCACTTGGCCTCCAGTCGCTCGATCCGGGCCAGCTTCGATTCCTCGGCCGAGCCCATGGCGTGGAGGAAGGCCTTGCCGCACTCGACGTCGCTCAGAGCCATTTCCGCCGGGTCAGCTTCGACCTCATCTATGCGCTGCCCGGCCAGACCGAACAGGACTGGGCCGCCGAGCTTGCAAGGGCGCTCGCCTTTGGAACCGGCCATCTTTCACTCTATCAGCTGACGATCGAGCCCGGCACCCGCTTTGCGGCCATGGCTGCGCGCGGCGAGCTTCGGCCGTTCGACCCCGACAAGGCGGCCCTTCTCTATGAGCTGACCCAGGACCTGACCGGAAAAGCGGGGCTTCCCGCCTACGAGATCTCCAACCATGCCCGGGCCGGCGAGGAGAGCCGTCACAACCTCGCTTACTGGCGCTATCTGCCCTATGTCGGGGTCGGCCCGGGCGCCCATGGGAGGCGGAACGGGCGCTCCACCAGGAGGCACCGAAAGCCCGAAAATTTCCTCTCCGGCCTCGATCGCAACGGCAACGGAATCGAATTGGAAGAGGCTGTCGAACGCGCCGACCAGGGGGTCGAGGCGCTCTTGATGGGCCTGAGGCTGAGCGAGGGCGTCGATCTTGAACGAATCGCCCGGCTTGCCGGCCGCGAACCCGAAGCGCTCCTGGATCAGGCCAGGGTCGGCCGGCTGGTCCGCGAAGGGCTTCTTTGGAAGGATAAGGAGCATCTGTCGGTCAGTGCCGAAGGGCGGCTTCTGCTCGACCGCATCCTTGCCGAAATCGTCGTCACCGAATGAGAGTCTTGCCTTGGCCTCAATCGAACCCTCGAGGCGCAGGCGACACGACCCGGGTTCCGCTGGATGTCACTTCCCTGATTTCAAGCGCCCGTTCCGCAATGCCGTCGCGGCCGAACCGGAACGCTCCATCCACCCCGGTGAAGCCGGTCGGGTCGCGAAGGGCACGGGCCGGGAAGGGGCGTCCGATCGGCCAGTCGGCAGCCACACGGATCGCGAGCAGGACGGAATCGTAGCCCAAAGACGAAAGCCGGTAGGGATTGGCATTGTAGCGCGCCCGGTATCGGGTTCGAAACTGGTTGAAGAGATGATCGGACGGCGCCGCGAACCAGGCGCCCCGAAGCCCCGCATTATCGCTGAGGTCGGATTCGGAGGCCCATAATTCGGTGCCGAGAATCCGGGCCTGGGACGAGGACTGGCGGACGATCGGTACTGCAAGGACGGCCAGTCGGGCACTGTCCGCGATCAGCACGGAATCATATTGGCCCTGGCCGTTGAGACGAGTGGCGGCTGCCCTGATGCTCGCCTGGCTGCGCTCGAAAGCCTGCATTCCGACCATTCGCCCGCCGGCACCCTCGACCGAAGCGATCATCGCCTGGCTTGAACGCTGGCCATAAAGGCCGCTCGGAACGAGCGCCCCGAATCGCTGCGATCCCTGCGAGCGGGCATAAGCGACGACCCGGTCGATCGCCTGTTGCGGGTTGAAGCCGATGATATAGACGCCCTCTCCGGCAACGCCGACATCGTTGGAAAAGGCGATCACCGGTACATCTGCACGCGCGGCGACCGGCGCTGCGGCCCGGACGTCGTCGCCAAGCAGCGGCCCGAGGATGAGCCCATTGCCGTCGGCCAGGGCCTCATTGGCGGCAGCCGCGCCGCCGCCGGTTGCCGTATCGTAGGCGGTAATCCGGATTCGCTCGCCGCCGGTATCGAGAAGGGCAAGGTTGGCGGCGTTCAGGATCGAGCGGCCGACGCCTTCATTGTCTCCGCTCAGCGGCACGAGGACGGCGACGCGATGGCGCGCTTCGTCGGTTGGAAGCCGTGACGGTGGAGGCGGCGGCTCCGGTGCCTGCTGAACCGGGTCCGGAACCGGTTGCGGGGCCGGCCGGGGCCGCGGAACGCAGCCGGCCATGGCAAGCCCGATGAGGAAGAGGGCAGCGATCCGCCCGAACCGACCTGGCCCGATTTGAGGATGTGCTTGCGGGCGGATCGGCAGCGAT
This sequence comes from uncultured Sphingosinicella sp., assembly GCA_964404245.1. Taxonomy (GTDB): domain Bacteria; phylum Pseudomonadota; class Alphaproteobacteria; order Sphingomonadales; family Sphingomonadaceae; genus Allosphingosinicella. The sequence goes on from CAYOJN010000036.1 coordinate 2,295, forward strand.
GCCATGACGAGCCTCCATGGACGGAAAACTGGATCCCGGCCTCTACATCGTCGCCACCCCGATCGGCAATCTTTCCGACCTCAGCCCGCGCGCCGCCGAGACTCTGGCGAAAGCGGACCTGATCGCGGTGGAGGACAGCCGGGTCACGGCGCGGCTGCTTCAGCATATCGGCGTCCGGCGGCCGATGCAGCCCTATCACGACCATGTCGCCGATCGGGTTCGCCCCGGCCTCATCGCCCAGATGGCGGAAAAATCCGTCGCCCTGGTTTCCGACGCGGGGACCCCGCTCATCTCCGACCCCGGCTACAAGCTCGTTCGCGAGGCTCGGGCGGCCGGGATCAGGATCTTCACCATCCCGGGTCCAAGCGCGGCGATCGCTGCACTCACCCTTGCCGGCCTTCCGACCGACCGCTTCGCCTTCTGGGGTTTCCTTCCGGCCAAGTCGGGTGCCCGGGCCCAGGCGATCGCCGAGGCGGCCGCCTTTCCGGGAACGCTCATCTTCTACGAAAGCGGCCCCCGCCTTTCGGCGACATTGACCGCGCTCGGCTCGGGCCTCGGCGATCGAAGCGCAGCGGTCGTCCGGGAGATCAGCAAGATGTTCGAAGAAACGGTCACCGGCAGCCTTGACGAGCTTGCCCGCCGGTACGATTCCGCGCCGCCCAGGGGCGAGATCGTCATCGTCGTCGGCCCGCCCGAGGCCGCGCCGCCCGCAGGAGAAGCCGAGATCGACCAGGCCCTCCTCGAGGCGATGGCGAGCGCCTCGCCGTCGCGAGCGGCGGCCGAAGTCGCCCGCCGGCTCGGAATCCCGAAACGTTTCGCTTATGAACGGGCGCAGGCGCTGAAAGGGAAGGATGGATGAGAGCGGCTCTTCTTCCACTGGCCATCCTGCTCCTTGCCGGGTGCTCAACCACCGGCCCGCGAAGCGAAGCAAGCTGGCTGGTCGGGACCTGGCTGATGATGAGCGAGGACCTGGAATTTCCGCTCGCCTGCTCGTCCGGGCTTCCGATCCAGTATGACTCTCGAGGCACCTATCATCTGTTCGACCAGGACGGACGCTGGCGACTGCAAGGCGATCGGCTGACCGAAACCGCACAGCGGCTCCATCCAACGGCCGAACCCGAATCGTCGTCCGAGATCGGCCGGCCCTATGTCTCGAGACTCGAGCGGCAGGGGCCGGACGCCTTTCGAAAGACCTTTGTCGACGGCAGCAGCGAGCTGTTCCGGCGCTGCCCCGAGCAATGAGCCGGCGCAAGGCGGAGCGGGTCGGGAGGCGCGCCGAGAGTCTCGCCGCCTGGTGGCTTCGGCTGAAGGGGTGGCAGGTCCTTGCTCAGCGGGTTCGAACGCCGGTCGGTGAAGTGGACCTCGTCGCCAGGCGCGGCCGGACCCTGGCCTTCATCGAGGTGAAGGCGAGGTCGAAGGAAAGCGATAGCTGGCTTGCCCTGGATGAATGGCGGCTTCGGCGGGTCGCCGCTGCGGCCGAGATGCTGGCGCCTCGATTTGGCCGGCCCGGCGACACAATGCGGATCGATGCCTTGTTCGTCACTCCGTGGCGATGGCCGCGCCACCTCGTCAACATCCTCCAGGGCAGATGACAGGGCGCATCCCTCTCTCTAAGGCGGGCCCATGAAGCTCAACGTCGCCGTTCAGATGGATCCGCTCGACTCGATCGACATAAAGGGGGATTCGACCTTCGCGATCATGCTCGGCGCCCAGGCTCGGGAGCATCGGCTCTTCCACTATCGGGCCGAGGATCTCAGCTACGAGGATGGGCGGCTGTGGACCCGAGCCTTTCCGGTTTCGGTCCAGCGGGTGGAAGGCGATCATTTCCGGCTCGGCGACCCGGTCCGGATCGACCTGGGCGCCGATATCGACGTCATCCTGATGCGCCAGGACCCGCCCTTCGATCTTGGCTATATCACCGCAACCCACCTGCTCGAACGGATTTCCGACCGGACCCTGGTCGTCAACGATCCAGCCTCGGTCCGCAATGCTCCCGAGAAATTGTGGGTTCTCGATTTCGCCCGGTTCATGCCGCCGACCCTGATCACCCGCTCGCTCGACGAAGCGCGCGCCTTTCTCGATCGGCACCGGGAAATGGTCGTCAAGCCGCTCCATGGCAATGGCGGCAAGGCGATCTTCAAGGTCGGCCAGGACGGCGCCAACCTCTCGTCTTTGATGGAAATGTTCAACAACAGCTGGCGCGAGCCCCATGTCGTCCAGGCCTTTCTCCCGGCCATCGCCCAGGGCGACAAGAGGATCGTCCTTGTCGACGGCGCGGTGGCCGGCGCCGTGAACCGGCTCCCCGGCAAGGGAGAAATCAGGTCGAACCTTGCCGTCGGCGGAAGCGCCGAAAAGGCCAGCCTGACCGAGCGTGAAGAGGAAATCTGTGCAGCGCTCGGCCCGGCGCTGAAGGAACGGGGGCTTCTTTTTGTCGGCATTGACGTTATCGGCGGGGAATGGCTCACCGAAATCAATGTGACGTCGCCGACGGGCATAGTCGCGATCGACCGTTTCAACGGAACGGACACGCCCGCTTTGATCTGGGATTCGATCGAATCCAGATTGCGCTGATCCGGGTCTGAAATCATGGCTGACTGGGTAATCAGGCTGATCGACAGCACCGGCTATTTTGGCGTCTTCATCCTGATGCTTCTGGAGACGGTGTTCCCGCCCATCCCCTCGGAAGTCATCATGCCCGTCGCCGGGCTTCGAGCGGCCAACGGGCCGATGACCTTGTGGGGCGTTATCGCAGCCGGGACCGCGGGCGCGATGGCAGGCAATCTGTTCTGGTATCTGCTCGCAAGGTCGGTCGGCGTTCACCGGCTTCAATGGGTCGTTCGGCGCTATGGCCGCTGGCTGACTCTGGACTGGGTCGATGTCGAACGCATTTCGCGCCTGTTCGGCCGTTATGGCGGCTGGATCGTGTTCATCGCCCGGATGCTTCCGACCGCTCGGACCCTGATCTCGATTCCGGCCGGCTTCCTTCACATGAACCTTGCCCGCTTCTTCCTCTGGTCGGCGTTGGGCACCGCCTTGTGGAGCAGCGGTCTCGCTATCGCCGGCTATGGCCTTGGAATGCAGTTCGGCGAGGTCGAGCAGATCGTCGGACCGCTTTCGTCGGCCGTGATTGCGCTGATCGTGATCGTCTATGTCTGGAGGCAGCTGACCTGGAACCGACGCCAGGCGCGGCGGCGCGAAGCCGAACTCACGCCCGCGGGTGTGAGTGACGATAGACATCCATGAGGTGAGCGGCATCGACTGCGGTATAGATCTGGGTCGAGGAAAGGCTTGAGTGGCCGAGCAGCTCCTGGAGCGATCTCAGGTCGGCGCCGGCGCCCAGGAGATGGGTCGCGAAACTGTGACGAAGCGCATGGGGGGTCGTCCGTTCGGAAAGGCCCAGCAAGCGCCTCGCCTTGCGTACCGATCGTCGGACGATCTCGCCTCGAAGCGGTCCGCCCCGGGCGCCCCGGAACAGGGGCTGATCCCTCTCCGGTCGCCATGGGCTAAGCTCGACATAGGCTTCGATCGCCTTCCTGACCGGCGCGAGCAGGGGAACGACCCGGGTCTTGCGGCGCTTGCCCTGGACGCTCAGCACCTCGCCCAGGGGTAAGGCCGCACCGGTGAGCCCGAGGGCCTCGCTGACCCGCAGGCCTGACCCGTAGAGAAGGAGAAGGACGGCAAGGTCCCGGGCGGCGATCCAGGGCTCGTCCTGGTCTTCGGCCGCCTGCTCGGCAAGAGCGACCACTTCATCGGGCGCAATCGGACGCGGAACGCTTCGAGGCCGCTTCGGGCCCCTCATCTTCGGCAAGGCCGGTTCGCGGCCTTCGGCCTCGGCAACGAAGCCGAGAAAGGCTCGAACGGCCGACAATTCCCGGGCGGCCGAGACGTTGGCGAGCCCAGAGGCCCGGCGAACGGTGAGAAAGGCCCGAAGATCGGCGCTTGCCAGTTCGCACAGGGCCGGACCATCCACCGCCTGGCCAAGATGACCCTCGAGAAAGTCGATCAGCCGGTGCGCGGTCGCGACATAGGCGCGAACCGTATGGTCGGACCGTCGTCGATCGTTGCGCAGATGATCGTTCCAGCGCCTCGCCAGGTCGCGCGCGCCCGGCGAGCCCAGGCTGCACGGGCTCAAGGTATCAGCCACCGTCCCATGCACCGGGTCAGGACCCGGCCGAGGAAAAGGAGGAGCTCCGAGCCGTGCGGGGTCTCGAAACATTGGGCGCCGCGTTGACCGAGGGCGAGAAGGCCGCTCGGCAAGGGCGGATCGCTGTCCAGTTTGATCAGGGCTTCGGCCCGGATCAGTTCGCAGGCGGGACCGAAAAAGGGATGGCCGCGATCGACCCCGCGCAGGAGCACCCCCTCGAACTGGCTCACCGACCGTTCGATCATCCGCGGATCGACGAACTGGAGCCCCGAGGCATCGGCGCGGACACCCATGTCACCGGCATAAAGAGCGACCGCGACCGAATCGAGCCCGAGCAGCTGCGGCCATTCCTGGGTGATGACGTGAAGCAGGTGATCGAGCCCTTCGGCCTCGATCGCGGCAAGGACCGCAGCGTGAATCGACTGGACGGCGCCTGAATGGCCACGGGCAAAGGCGATCAGGTCCTGATTGGCTTCCTCGGCCGCGGCGATCCGGGCGCGAAGCGCCGCAACCGCATGATCCTCGAAGCTGATCACCCTTCCCATGCGCCGAAGACTAACGCGGATATGGTTAAGAAGCGATGGCGAAATGATCGCCCCTTATTGATACCGGCGCCGCCCCCGCTTTACACGGTCGTCACTGGAGGACGGGATGATCGAGCTGTTTCGAGCCGGGCCGCAGGCCCGCAAGGTCCGGTTCGTGATGGTCCTTTCATGGCCCTGCGCCCTGGGCGCCTGCTGGGCAGGCGTTCACCTGGCCCGCTTCTATGGCCTCGGCCCGGCCGATGGCGGAGTACTCGCCCCCGTTGCTGCTCGCCTTGCCCTGGGATTCGCCGTCGCCGCTTCGGGCGTCGGCTTTGCGGCCGCCATGGTCCTCTTCGGCCGTCTCTATGTCCAGGCGCTTCGCTTCGACCGGGTGGGCCGAATGATCCATCTTCAGACCATCGGCCTCTTCAGCGACCCCTCGACCGCCTTTCCGGTAGCCGATGTCCAGCGGTCCACCTTCATCTCAGGCCGGCTGGACAATCCCGACGGCGTGTCGGTGAACGCGCCCTGGTACCATCTCTGGGTATCGGGCCGGCGACTGCCCTTCATCCTCGATGCCCAGGGCCTGTCGGACGAGCCGCTTCTGTTGGGGCAATTGCTCGAATCGAAGACGGATTCTGCGCGGGAGCGTTGAGAAAACCCCCTCCAATTCCCATATGGAAGATGGCCGCAAAGGCGGCGGAGTCGGAGAGGAAATTGACCAGGGTCCGATATGATCTGAAGTCTCTGTCGGCACTGCTGACCCTGCTTCTTGCCGCCCTGTTCACGGCTCCCCTGTCCGCCGCGGAAGCCTTCGACCAGAGGCCTGGCAGCTTTCACCTCCTCAAACTGGACTCGCCGTACGGCCCCGCGACCCTTGCAAGCCAGTTCTCTGTCCGAGATCCGTCCAGGTCCGAAGAGCCGGACGATCCGGCCAGTGACCCGTCTCCAATCGACCCCCCGGCTCAGCTTGCTGAACCGGCAAGGGCCGGGTCTCGAGCGGCACTGAGCTTCATCGGCTTCGATTCCACGGCGGATCGTCTTTATCGAGCCCGAGCTCCACCGATCCAGTGACAGCGCCCCGCCCGAATTCGGGCGGATAGTCCGTCACATCATTGAGGCCGCCGAGTCCCGAGGGGCACGGCGGCGAGGAGCTGTCGTCATGCAAGCAACCAATCTTTCCGCCAGACCCGCTTTGGCCCCTGAGGCACGAACTTCGTCGATCGAGCGAATGCCGGAGCTTTTGAGCAAATATCCAGCGATCGCCGACGAAGAACGGCTCGAGCTGATCGAATTTCTCAAGGAGGGACATCCCGACGAGCTGGCGAAGGTCGTCTATGGGAAGAATCTCGGTTCCAAGGCGGTGCAGGTCAAGAAGGACCATCCCGACCATTTCGGGCGCGGCCTTCGTGGCTGGCTTCCGCTGCTCATCATCCTTGCTCTGTCCGGAGCGGTCTTCTTGCTGGGCAGCCTTTTCTAGAGCGATTGGATATCCGGTGGCTGGCTCCTGGCACAAGTGCCGGGAGCCGCGTCAGATCGGCAGCAAAAGTACGGACTGGTGCCTCTGCGCGTTTCGGGATGCTCCGTCCCGGTTGCCGCCTCGCTCGGCCGTGAACCACTTGCGGAATTTCGGGTCTTGTGGTCCGATGAAGCGAGGATCGAGGAGGATCTGTTGGCCCAGGAAAAGAGGAAAGCCACCTACTGGATGATCCTTTTCTGGATCATCATCTTCTTTTTGACCCTGGTCTACTTTTTGGGGCGCTGAGCGGCCGGACGCGAGGCTGCTCCCAAGCCGTTCAGCCAATCTTCTGTCCGGTCTTCTCCCAGTCGGCGAGGAACGCCTTCAGGCCGCTGTCGGTCAGCGGATGCCTGAACAGCTGCCGGATGACGGAAGGCGGAGCGGTCATCACGTCGGCACCCAGCTTGGCCGCTTCGTGGACGTGAATGGGATGGCGGATGCTTGCCGCCAGGATCTGGGTTTCGAAATCATAATTGTCGTAGATGAGTCGGATGTCGGCGATCAGCTCCATTCCGGTCTGGCCGATATCGTCGAGCCGGCCGAGAAAGGGCGAGATGAACGTGGCCCCGGCCTTGGCGGCAAGAAGCGCCTGGTTGGCGGAAAAGCACAAGGTGACGTTCACCATGGTTCCGTCGGCGGTCAGCTTCCGGCAGGTCTTCAGCCCGTCCACGGTCAGAGGCACCTTGACCGCGATATTGTCGGCAATCTTCCTCACCACCTCGGCTTCGCGCATCATCTCGTCATGGTCGGTGGCGACGACCTCGGCGGAGACGGGTCCGGGGACGATCCCGCAAATCTCCCGGACCACTTCCAGGAAGTCGCGGCCGGCCTTGTGAACCAGGCTGGGATTGGTGGTGACCCCGTCCAGGAGGCCGGTTTCGGCCAGGTCTCGGATCTCGGCAGTGTCAGCGGTGTCGACGAAGAATTTCATTGGGGGCGCCCTCGGTCCTGATCAGTGTCTCCCGGCGCTTAGCCCGGCCAGCCTCATTCTTCCAGATGAAGCGCCAGCCAGCGGTCCATCTCCCAGGCCAGGTGCAACAGCGACTCGCGGGCGCGATACTGGTGACCCTCGCCGGGAAGGAGGACGAGCCGGGCCTCCGCCCCAAGCCCCGCAAGGGCGGCATAAAGCCGCTCGCTCTGGATCGGAAGGGTGCCGCTGTTGAGGTCGGCCGTTCCATGAACCAGTAGCAGGGGCTCGTTGATCCGGTCGGCATGGATGAACGGGCTCATCTCAAGATAGGCCTGGGGGGCTTCCCAGAAGCTGCGCCGCTCCGAAGCCTGGAACCCGAACGGGGTCAGGGTTCGGTTGTAGGCGCCCGACAAGGCGATTCCGGTCCGGAACAGGTCGCTATGCGCAAGCAGGTTGGCGACCATCCCGGCGCCATAGCTGTGGCCCGCAATCGCGGCCCGGCTCCGGCTTGCGATTCCAAGCTCGACGACCGCCTCGATCGCGGCCTCGGCATTGGCCACCAGCTGCTCGACATGGCGGTCATTGGGCGGACTGTCTGCGTCGCCGACGATCGGCATCGCCGCCTCGAAAACGGCGAAGCCGCGGCCAGTGAACAGCAAGGGCAGGTCATCGAACCCGCTCGGGCGAACGAAGCGATCGGACGGCGGAGCGGGCCTCAGGGTCGGGGGCGCTCCGGTCACCGAGGCCGGATAGGCCCAGACCAGGAGCGGCAGTCTTCCGTCCCGCTCCGGCTGATAGCCAGGCGGAAGATAGAGCCTGCCTCGAAGCGGCCAACCGTCGGAGCGTCGATAATCCACGGTCCGAACCTGGATCCCGGCCCAGGCCGGGAGCGGATCGGTGAACCGGGTGACCGGCTTCGCCGCCCCGCTGCCACGACCACGCTCGAACAGATTTGCCGGCTGATCGGGGCTTTCGCGCCAGACGAGAAAGCGATCGGCATCCTCGTCGAGCAGACGAAACAGCCGTTCGCCGGAAGCCGGGGTCCAGGTCGACGTGACCGAGCCCGAGCCGAGGTCGAGCCGGCCAAGGCCGCGGCCAAGCCCGATCCAGGCCGACCGGCCATCGGGTGTCAGGTGGAGCTGGTCGGGCTTCCGCTCCAGCAGGGTTCCGGCCTCGCCGCCGCCGCGAAAGGCGCGTCGCTGGATCAGTCGAGGTTCGATCCTGCCACCCGGGTCGACGACGAAGCGGAGTGCTTCGCCGGCCTTGCGCGAGATTCCGCTGGCGATCGCCAGGTCGGGGCGTCCCCACAAGAGGGACTGGAAGCGCATGTCGAGATCGGCAAAGGCCCAGGGCGACCGGAACGGCGCCTCGCTCAGGAAAAGCCTGTCCCGTGCCTCGTCGCCAGGAAGCGCCTCGGCCCAGAACAGCGTTGCCGGGGCGTCCGATCGCCAGGCAATCGCGCGCGGGCCCGAAGGCGTCTCCGAGAGGCTGGAAAGCGGCTCCGGGCGATCGGCGATGGTCCGGATCGGCCGCCCTTCGGAATCGGTGACGATCACTTCCTCGGGAAAGGCCGAAGCGGGGAGCGAGTGGCTGTAGGGACGCTTCAGCCGTTTCTGAAGAATGTAACGGCCATCCGGCGAGGGGTCGGCTTCGACGATCAGTCCGGGCTCGCCAAGCCAGACCAGTGGTGAGCCATCCAACGGGATCCGGGCCAGGCGGGACGTGAAATGATGGTCGAACAGGCGCTCGTCATGGGGGCTCGAAAGCAGATTGTGGATCGTCTGCGCGGCGACTTCACCCGCTCCGGTCTGGCGGACGATCGGTCCGCCGGGGACAAGGGGCGGCTCCGGTGCCTCGCCCCGCCCCTCGGGCACCAGCCGGACGATCAGCGCGGATCCATCGGCCTGCCACGAATAGGCATTGGGGAGGACGGCATTGACCCCTGAAGCGCGGCGCTCCGCTCGGCCGGTCGCCGCCTCGGCGGTCCAGAGTTCCACCTTTTCCTCGCGGAGCAGGAGGAAAGCGAGGTGGCGACTGCCCGGTCCCCACGAGACGGCAATGAGGCGGCTGTCCGGCGGAAGCTCGACCCGCACCTCGGATCCGTCGAGATCATGAAAGGAAAGACCGGCAAAGGCCGGCGTTCGGCTCGGTCCGCTGTTGCGCGGATTGATCGTCACCGCCGCCAGGCCAAGCTCGGGTTCGGCCACCTCGGCGATCGAGGGCAAGGCGCCCCGAGACAGGATCGCAAGCCGGTCCCCGGCTGGGCTGGGCAGGATCAGCGGAGCACCCGGAACCTCGAGCGCCGACGCAAGCGGCTCGGGCGGGACCTGGTAGGCGAAACCGGGAGCTGGATCCGGCTGCTGGGCAGCGACAGGGACGCCGCCCAGCAGGATGGCGATACAGAGAGGGAGAAACTCCCTGCCGCCAATTCGGAATCGAAGAATCAGCCTTCCTCGCCGGCACCGCCGCCCTCGGGGACGATCATCAGTTTCCACACCGTGTCGGTGCGAAGGAAATTGCGCGCCGAATCCCGCAGGCTTTCCGGAGTCACCGCCTCATATTCGGCCATGTGGCTCCTGATCGCCTGAGCGACCCGTGGATCCTCCTGGATGTTCTGGAGCCAGTACTGCCAGGTATTGTTGCTCACCCGGCTTCGCTGGAGCCCCTCGATCATCGGCCGCCGCGCCCGATCCAGCTCATCCTGGCTGATCGGGTTGGTCGCAAGGTCCTTCGCGATCTTCTCGGCTTCCTCGAAGAAATTATCGAGCTCCTCGGGAGGCGCTTCGATCCGCCCGAACAGGAAGCCGAAATTCTCGAACTCGTTGGAGACGACCTGATTGGCGGCCGGGCTGTAGGTGGTTCCAAGTTCCTCGCGAATTCGCTGCTGGAGGCGGAGCCGGAAGACCGCAGCGAGGACTCCGAGTTCGCGCGACTGGGCCGAATCGGACCGAAGGCCGATGGTCGGCCAGGCGATCTGGGCGAGCCCCTGGTCGGCCCTTCCCTTGTGAATAAGCCTGAGCGGTTCGGGAGTCCCGGCCGGGAAGTTGACCGGCGGAATCACGTCGGTTTCCGGGCGACGCGCCGGAAGCGCACCAAAGGTCGAAGCGGTCCTTGCGATCGCTTCATCGACGGTGATGTCGCCGATGACGATCACCTCGATCGGCTCGTTGGCCAGCGCCTCCTCGAGCAGGACACGGATGTCGTCGATGCTGCTGGCTTCCATTTCCTCGAGGGTCGGGGTTGCCCAGCGCCGGTCACCGTCATGGACGAGAAGCGCACCGTCGCGCGAATAGATACCCCGCGGGGTCGCCTCATATTGCTCATGCTGGGTTCGGGCATTGGCACGAATCCGATTCCAGCCCACTTCGTCCCAGCCCGGCTCAGCCACATAGGCAGCAAGAAGCTGCATCTGCATCTCGAAATCCTCGGGGCGGGTTCGGCCCATCAGGGTGAAGGCGTCATCGAACAAGGCGGTCTGTGCGCCGACACTTCGCGAAGCTAGGACGTCGCGCATCTCCTCGAAAGTCAGCTTGCGAAGCCCGCCCATGACGAAGCCGGTTCCGATCGCCCATTGAGGACTCGGCTGGTCCTGGGGGAAATTGCCCCTTCCATCGCCGGTACGAACCTGGACGAGGATCTCGTCATCGGCAAAGTCGGTCGGCTTCACGGTCAGCCGAACGCCATTGGCGAAGCGGATCGCCGTGGCGTCGATCCCGTCACCAATCTCCGTTCGCTCGACCACCTCGCCGGCCGGACCGAAATCCGAATAGGGCCAGACGGTCGCCTGACGCGCCTCGGGCGGGGAGACCGGCCGCGCATTCGCTTCCTGATAGGTTGAAAGAAGCGCGGCCTCGCCGCCCTCCACCGGAGTGGACGTGCTGAGATAGAGGAG
>CAYOJN010000037.1:0-13000 GCA_964404245.1 uncultured Sphingosinicella sp.
CCCGCGCCGCGACGAACAGGACGTTGCCCACCGGCGGCGTGATCACCCCGACGCTGAGGTTGTAGACGATCATCGTCCCGAAGTGGACCGGGTCCACGCCGAACTGCATGACGATGGGCAGGAAGATCGGCGTGAAGATGAGGATCGCCGGCGTCGGGTCCATGAAGGTCCCGACGACGAGCAGGATCACCATCATGATGAGCAGGATCGCCGTCGGGTTGCTCGTGATGGCGAGCATCCCGTCGGAGATGAGGTCCGGGATCCGGGCGAAGGACATCACCCAGGACAGGGCTGAGGACACGCCCACCAGGAGCATGACGATCGCCGTCGTGCGTGCTGCCTCGAGCAGGATCGTGGGGAGCTCGCGGACCTTCAGCGCGCGGTAGGCGAAGCCCAGCAGCAGGCAGTAGACGACGGCGATCGCGGCGGACTCCGTCGCGGTGAAGACGCCGGTGAGGATGCCCCCGATGACGATGACGATCATCAGGAGGGACGGCACGGCGCGCCAGATCGTCAGCAGCGCCTGGGAGAACGTGATCCGGTCGGTCACCTTGAGCTCGGGTCGCTTGCGCACGTAGAGCGCCACGACCAGGGCGCACGCGAGGACCCACACGAGGCCCGGGCCCACGCCGGCCATGAACAGTGCCGCGATCGACGTGCTGCTCACCAGCGAGTACACGATGAACGTGTTGCTGGGCGGGATGAGCATGCCGGCCGGGGCGGACGCCGCGTTGACGGCCGCGGAGAACGGCGGGTCGTACCCCTCGCGCTTCTGCCGCGGGTTCATGACCGTGCCGACGGCGGCCGCGGCGGCCACGGCGGCGCCGCTCACCGAGCCGAACATCGCGTTGGCGACGACGTTGGTCTGGGCGAGGTTCCCGGGCATCCGCCCCACGAGCACCTTCGCGGCGTCGATGAGCCGCCCGGCGATCCCGCCGTTGTTCATGAGCACACCGGCCAGCACGAAGAACGGGATGGCGAGCAGGGGGAACGAGTTGATCCCGGTGAACATCCGTTGGGAGCTGGTGAGGACGGCGCCTTCGGCACCGAGGACGGCGATCGTCGCGAAGATCGCGGACAGGCCGATCGCGACGGCGATCGGGACGCCGATCACGATCATCACGACGATGCCGACCAGCAGGATGAGGCCGGCGAGGGCTGCGGGGTCCACGGTGCCTCCTAGATCGCTTCGTCGACGTCGTCGGTGTCGGTCACCGGGTCCTCCTCCCCGCGGAGGACCGCGGCGAGGTGGTACAGCGCGTAGACGGTGATGAGCACACCGGTGATCGGCATGACGAGGTACATGACGCCGACCTGGGTGGGCAGCGCGGTGAGGTTCTGGTTCCACGCTCCCTGCGAGGCGCGCCAGCCGCCCCAGACGAGGCCGACCGCGGCGAAGGTGATGATGAGCAGCTGCACGACGACGGCGATGGCCTTCTGCCCGCCGACCGGCAGCTTCCGGACGACGAAGTCGACGGCGATGTGCCCGCGCTCGGAGAACACGAGCGCCGCCGCGAAGAAGCCGAGCCAGACGAACGTGTAGCGCGCCGCCTCCTCCGACCACGTGCTCGGGTCGCGCAGGACCTGGCGGCTGAACACCTGCCAGACCACGATGACCACGAGCAGCGCGAACAGCACGACGCAGATGACCCCGAGCGTCCGGTCGAGGACCCGTTTCAGCGCTGTCACGTCGTCACCACCTCCTCCTCGTCCGGGCGGACCGGTGGGCCGGGCGGCGGGTCGGTCGGCCGGGGCCGGCCGACCCGCGGCCGGTCACTCGGCTGCGGCGCGTGCCGCGTCGTAGAGCTCCTGCTGGGTGTCGTTGCTGATGAACTCCTCGGCGAGCGGCTCGAGGACGGCGCGGAACGCCTCCTCGTCGACGTCGCTGAAGGTGGCCCCACCGGCCTCGGCCTGCTCGATGGCGTCCTCGGTGGCCTCGGCCCAGAGGTCGGTGTGCTCCTCGTACGCGGCGACCCACTCCTCGTCGAACACCGCGCGGTCCTCGTCGGACATGCCCGCGAGCAGGTCCGCGTTGATGACCAGGTAGTCCAGGCCGACCAGGTGGTTGGTGTAGGACCAGTACGGCGCGACCTCGTAGTGCTTCTGCGTGAAGTACGACGGCTCGTTGTTCTCCGCCGCGTCGACGACCCCGGACTGCAGGCCCGTGTAGAGCTCGCCGAACGACATCGGGGTGGCGGACGCACCCATGGCTTCGGCCATCGCGATGTGCAGGTCGCTCTCCTGCACGCGGAGCTTCTTGCCCGCGAAGTCGGCGGGGGTGGTCACCGGCCCGAACGTCGTGTAGACGCTGCGGGCGCCCTGCGTGAACCCGCCGAGCACCGTGATGTCGTTCGAGTCCTCGAGCGAGGAGTACAGGTCCCCGACGATCTCCTCGTCGTGGATGACCGACATCTGGTGCTCGACCGAGTCGAACACCTGCGGCAGGTTGAACACGAGGAAGTCCTGGTTGAGGTTCTCCAGCTGGGTGCCGGAGACGATGGCCATGTCGACGGTGCCGTCGCTGACGAGCTGCAGGGCCTCCTGCTGGGCGCCGAGGGTCTCGTTCGGGAAGACGTCGATCGACCAGCGGCCGTCGGTGCCCTCCGAGAGCCGTTCGCTGAAGTTGTCGAGCGCGATGTACGACGGGTGCTGCTCGGTCTGGTTGAGGGCCAGGCGCATGGACTTCCCGCCCGAGGAGCCTGCCGCACCGTTCCCGCCGTCGTCCCCGCCGCACGCGGTGAGCGTGAGCGCGGCGACGCCGACGACGGCGGTCGCGAGAAGACGCTTCTGCGTGGTCATGGTTCTCTCCTTCGTCCGGCCCGTTCCGAGGTGGACGTCGCGGCCCGCCGGGCTGGGAGGCGGGTTGAGGCGCGCCGGTCTGTTCATTGACGCAACCGCCGGGAGCGGACGGCAACCAGTTGCCATCGGTTGTCCCGGCGGCGCCCGGGCGGCGGGTTCGGCACCGGTGCTGCCGGGCGCCGGGCGGTGCCAGGCCCGCCGTCGGGCCCGGCGCGCCGTGGAGCCGCGCACGACGAGCTGCGCGGGCAGCAGCGCCGGACGCAGCGGTTGCTGCCGCGCCGGCGGCTGGTACGGCCGGCGGCCACCGGTCCGGAGGATCTCCAGGAGCGTGCGGACGGCGTGCGACCCGAGGTGGTGCAGCGGTGCGGCGACCGTGGTGAGGGGTGGGGTGCAGAAGTCGGCGCCGAAGATGTTGTCGAACCCGACGACGCTCACGTCCTGGGGGACGCGCCCGCCGAGCGCGTGGAGCCCCCGCATGAGGCCGATGGCCAGGAGGTCGTTGTAGGCGATCACCGCCGACGGCGGGTTCTGCGCCAGGACCTGCGCCGCCGCCATCCCACCGGCCTGGGTGGGTGCGAACGGCCCCAGCCGCCGGACGCGGATCTCGAGCTCGTAGGCGGCCTCGCGCATGGATCGCCACCGCATGCCGTCGGCCCACGACGCCTCGGGCCCGGCGAGGTAGACGACGGTGGTGTGACCGAGCTCGGCGAGGTGCTCGACGGCCCGCCGCATCCCACGGGCGTTGTCCGTGACGACGCTGGGGATGTCGGTCATGACCCGGTTGAGGACGACGGTGGGCCGCTGCTTGGCGGCGACCCGGATCGAGGAGTCGGACAGCCGCGACGTCGCGAGGACGACCCCTTCGACCAGCGGCAACGTGCGCTCGAGGGCCTCGCGCTCCGCCTCGGCGGACTCGCGGACGTCGGCGACCAGCAGCGTGTACCCGGCGGGTGTCGCCGTCTCCTCGGCGCCCCGGATGATCTCGAAGAAGAAGGGGTTGGTGACGTCCGCGACGACGATCGACAGGAGCGAGGTCCGGCCGGTCGGCAGGGCCCGGGCGAGCGGGTTGGTGCGGTACCCCATCTCCGCGGCGACACGGCGGATCCGTTCGGCCGTCTCGGCGTTGACGCGGCCCGGCCGGGAGAACGCGCGGGAGACCGTCGACGGCGCGACCCCGCACGCGGCGGCGACGTCGTAGATGGTCGGGCCTGAGCGGCGACGGTCAGGGCCCCCTGCCCCCTCCATGAGTTGACGCTAAGCCCGTTCCGGGGAGCCGACAACCGGTTGCGCAGCCCTTCCCTGGTGGCGGTCACGGGGCGACCGGCGACCGGCGACGACCGGCAACGCCTGGCAACCGCTTGCTCCGGGCGCGGGGAGGGGGTGGACTGGCGCGCACCACGGATCCAGGCGGAGGGCGCATGACGACGACGAGCCGACCGGTCGACCCGCAGGGGCCCGGGATCCCCGTGGCCCCGCTGGACGAGCCGGACCAGGCCCTGCTCGACACCCTCGTGGCGGACCTGCGCGCGCAGGTGCCCGACGGGCGGCTCGGGGTCGCGTTCTCCGGCGGGGTCGACTCGTCGGTGCTGCTGGCCGTGGCGGTGCACGCGCTCGGCCCGTCCCGCGTCGTCGCGGTCCTCGGCGTCTCGCCCAGCCTCGCGCGCGACGAGCGCCACGCCGCGCACGACGTCGCCGCCGTCATCGGGGCGCCGGTCGTCGAGGTCCGCACCCACGAGGGGGACGACCCGGACTACCGCCGCAACGACGTGGACCGCTGCTACTTCTGCCGGCGCGAGCTGTTCGCGCAGATCGACCGCGAGCTGGTCGAGTCGTACGGGCTCACCGCCGTCGCCTACGGGGAGAACGCCGACGACGCGCGTCGCCCGGACCGGCCGGGGGGTCGCGCCGCCGTCGAGCACGCCGTCCTCAAACCGCTCGCCGTGCACGGGGTCGACAAGGCCGCCGTGCGGCGCCTCGCCCGGGCGTTCGGCCTGCCGTCGGCGGACAAGCCGGCCTCGCCGTGCCTCGCGTCGCGGATCCCGCACCACGAGGAGGTCACGCCGGCGAAGCTCGCGCAGATCGACGCGGCCGAGGCCGAGCTGCGGCGCCTGGGGCTCGGGGACGTGCGGGTGCGCCACCACGGCGACGTCGCGCGGCTCGAGGTCCCGCTCGCCGACCTCGCCGCGGTCGCGCAGGAGCCGCTGCGGGACGAGGTGATCCGCGCGGTCCGGTCGGCGGGGTTCCGGTTCGTCGCGGTGGACCTGGCGGGGATCCAGTCCGGTGCGTTCACCCTGCCTCTGGTAGGCAAGGGCGGGTGAGCGAGGAACCGCCCCGGCCCGACGACGTCGCCTCGTGGACCCCGCCGCCCGAGCTCGCCGCGTTCGCGACCCCGGACCACGACCGCGCCGCCCGCCGCGGGCTGGCCGAGGCGGTCCTGTGCGACTCCAAGACCGTCGACCAGGTGCGGGGGCTCGCCGCCGACGTGCGTGGTCGCGACGCCCGGACGCTCTTCACCCGGGTGCGCCCCGACCAGGTCGAGGCCCTGCTGGCCGAGCTGCCCGGCGCCCGGTACGACGACGCCGCCCGGCTGGTCGCCTGGCCGGGTGAGCCGCCCGACCCGGTGGGCGGGCGCGTCGTCGTCGTCGCTGCGGGGACGTCCGACCTGCCGGTCGCGCGGGAGGCGGCGCTCACCGCGGAGCACCTCGGACGCGCCGTCGACGTCGTCGTCGACGTGGGCGTGGCGGGGCTGCACCGGATCGTGGGCCGGCTGGACGTGCTGCGGGCCGCGCGGGTCGTCGTCGTCGTCGCGGGCATGGACGGGGCCCTGCCCGGCGTGGTCGCGGGGCTGGTCGCGGCGCCCGTCGTCGCGGTGCCGACGTCGGTGGGGTACGGCGCGGCGTTCCAGGGGCTCGCACCGCTCCTCACGATGCTCAACGCGTGCGCGCCCGGGGTCGGGGTCGTCAACATCGACAACGGGTACGGGGCGGGCCACCTGGCGGCGCAGATCGCGGCGCCGTCGGGCTGAGCCGCTCGACCTACTCGAAGCGGCTCGGGTCCCCGGCGCCGACGCGGACGACCTCGGGGTAGCCCGCGGACCAGTCGACGACCGTGGTCGGCTCCTGCCCGGCGTCCCCGCCGTCGACGACGGCGTCCACCACGTGGTCCAGCGCCTCCTTGATCGACCACCCGTCGGTGAGCGGCTCGTCGTGCTCGGGCACGACGAGGCTGGAGGACAGCAACGGCGCGCCCAGCTCGCCGACCAGCGCGAGCGCGACGGGGTTGTCCGGGAGGCGCACGCCGACCGTCTTCTTCTTGTCGTGCGCGAGCCGCCGCGGCACCTCCTTGGTGGCCGGGAGGATGAACGTGTACGGACCCGGCGTCGCGGCCTTGATCGCGCGGAACGCCGTGTTGTCCAGGTGGACGAACTGGCCGAGCTGCGCGAACTCCGCGCAGACCAGGGTGAAGTGGTGCCGGCTGTCGAGGTGCCGGATCCGGCGGATGCGGTCGGCCGCGGTGTGGCTGTCCAGCTGTGCGCCGAACGCGTACCCCGAGTCGGTCGGGTAGACGATCAGCGCGTCGTCCCGGAGCATCTGGGCGACCTGCCCGATGGACCGGGGCTGGGGGTCGGTCGGGTGGACGTCGAAGTACCGGGCCATGGCCCGAGCGTAGGGCGGGGAACCCGGGGGCGCCCGCGCGCGTTGGGCGAGCGTCGGGTCACGGCGCGCACGGTCGAGGTGAGGGGACGGCATGGGGAACGCGGTCGAGGGCGGGACGGGGCCCGGGGTGCTCGTGAACAGCCTCCTCACCCTGGTGGTCACGGGCGCCTGGTACGCGATGCCCGACGTCGTGCGGTCACGGCCGCTGCGGACCGTGCTCAAGCTGGGGATCGTCGCGGGCAGCGTGGCGTACGGGGTCGCGGCCGGTCGGGTGGCGGACGGGCCCTCCGGCGACGCGGGTGCGGACCCGGCGCCCGCGGACGGTGCGGACGCGCTCACCCGGGTGCGGGCGCTGACCGACCGGTCCGTCGCGTTCGACGCAGCCGCGCTCGGCCTGCCCGGGAGCGCGCAGACCTCCGGCCGAGGGGACCTGCGCCGGCAGGCCGTCGGCCTCGGGGTGGGGGCGGCCGCCGTCGGCCTCACCGTCGCCGGCGAGCGGGGGATCCACCGCTACGGGGAGCGTCTCGCCGCCCGCGGGGTGCGGGCTCCGCACACCCGGGTCGGGGCCGTCATCGGGCTGCTGACCGCCGCGGGGACGTTCTTCGGCGAGCGCTGGCTCACCGCCGACGACGCGCGGTCCTGACCGGAGGGCGCCGTCGGCCCGCTCAGCGGGACAGGACCGCGACGAGGAAGTCCGACGCCGGTTCGAAGGGCTGCAGGTCCCACGTGCCCAGCGTGAGGTCGACCCGCAGGTCCGCCGTCCGGGCGTCGTCGAGGAACTGGTCGAACGCGTAGCCCCGCCCGGCGCCGAAGCCGACGACGGCGCGCCCGCCGGGCGCCAGGTGGGTGCGGAACCGGCGGAGCACCTCGACCTCGGTGCCCTCGGCGAGGAACGTCATGACGTTGCCCGCGCACACGATCGCGTCGAACGGCTCGGCGACGCCGCGGGCGGGCAGGTCGAGCTCGGCGAGGTCGCCCACGAGCCACGTCGGTCCCGGGTGGTCGGCCTCCGCCGCCGCGATGAGCACCGGGTCGACGTCGACTCCGACGACCGTGTGCCCCCGCGCGGCGAGCTCGGCCCCCACGCGCCCCGGACCGCAGCCCGCGTCGAGCACGCGCGACCCGCGCCCGAGCATGGCGTCGACGAGGCGCGCCTCGCCCGCGAGGTCCGCCCCGGTCGCCGCCATGCGACGGAACCGCTCGACGTACCAGTGCGAGTGCTGGGGGTCCTGGGCGACCTTGGCCTCCCAGAGGGTGGGCTTGCGCATGGCGACGACGCTAGCCCGCCCGCGGGGCGTCGTCGTCGGCGGCGAGCCGGACGGGCCCCGTGAGCGGGTGCGTCGTCGTGCTCAGCGGCCCTGGAGCGCGTCCAGCGCGACGGCCATCGCGGCCGCGACCCGACCGTCCAGGCGACCACCCGGCACGTTGACCGTGTAGAAGTCGCGCAGCCCCCAGCGGCGCTCGGACGACAGGACGACCTCGCCCGACGGGTCGGTGAAGTCGAAGTGGAACGGCAGGGGGATGGTGTCCTGCACGCGGCGCAGGACGGCGACCGCGACGTTGCGCTCCTGCCCGACGGCCGTGATGCCGGCGCCCTCGAGGTGCCACGTCGAGCGCAGGAGCGACTTGGCGAAGTCCTTGCGGAACGACCCGATCGGAGTGCCCTGGGCGTCCGTGACGTCGTACGTCGCGGCGAGGTCGAGGGCCTGGCGCGCCTTGAAGCCGAAGACGGGGATGGTCCGGGCCTCGTCCGCGTAGAAGGTGACCTGCTCCTTGAGCGCCATGCGCTTCTGCTGCGCCATGGCGAGGACCGGGCCCTCGGACCCGTCGGCGTCGAGCGCCCGGATCTCGTAGCGGTTGACCATCATGGTGATGCGCTGCTTGACGGCGAACCGGTCGAGCTGGGCGAGCGTCTGGGCGGGCGAAGCGGTCACGGGGTCCTCCGGGGCGGTGTGGGCGGCGCCACAGCCTGCCACGTCCCACACCTCCGTGGGGCGGTTCTCCCGGACGAATCCGGCGCCCGCGCGCAGCGCCGGGTCAGGCCTCGGGGGAGTGGTGGTCGAAGTTCTCGACGCCGCGCCGCCAGTAGCCCGTCATCGCGAACGAGTCCCGGCCGACGCCGTGCTCCCCGAGCATCGTCCGGATCGCCCGGACCGCGCCCGTCTCGCCGGCCGCCCACCACCACTGCGAGGCGCCGTCGGCCCAGCCGTCCGCGAGGACGCCCGCGACCGCGGTGGGGAGGAGCGCCGTCGTCCCCGCGGGCGCGCCGAGCCGGTGCAGCCACGTGACCTCGACGTCCGCGGCCGACGGCAGGTCGACCTCCTCGCCGGGGTGGCCGACCTCGACGAGGGCGCGCACCCGCGCCGCCGCCGGGAGCTTGTCGAGCCAGTTCGCGAGCGCGGGGAGCCCGGTCTCGTCGACGGCGAGCACGTAGCGCTCGCGGTCCATGGGGGGCAGGGCGGAGCCGCGCGGGCCGAGCGTCGCGACGACGTCGCCCGGTGCGGCCGACGCGGCGAAGCGTCCGGCCGGCCCGTGGTCGCCGACGACCATGTCGATGACGAGCTCGCCCGAGCCGGGCACGAAGGACCGCACGGTGTAGTCGCGGTACGTGAGGCCCGGCTCGTCGCGGTTGACCCAGCGGCCGTCCTCGATGACCGGCACGACGACGTCGGCGCCCGGGTGGGCGGGGACGACGAGCTTGACGTGGTCGGCGGGGCCGACGGACCGGAAGCCCTCGAGCTCGGCGCCGCCGAGGACGACGCGCCGCATCGTCGGGCTCAGGGTCTCGACCCGCTGGACCGTCAGCCGGCGGGCGACGAGCGGGTAGCCGATGCGCTGCACCGGGCTGGGCGCGGAGGTGGCGACGGTCACGGGGTCCCTCTTCTCGTCGGGTGGACGCCGGTTGCGCCGGCGGTCATCGGTAAGGCTAACCTAACCGCCGGGCCGGAAGGTAAGGCTCACCTCACATCGACAGCTACGGAGACACCGTGACCCGCACGCGTCCCGCCACCCGGCGGACCCTTGCCCTCCTGACCGCAGCCGCCGGGGCCCTCGCCCTCACCGGCTGCGCGAGCACCGCCGCCGAGCCGGCGAGCTCGGAGGCGCCCGCGTCGGCCGCCGCGCCCGCCGAGGTGACCGTCACGCACGCCCAGGGCGAGACGACCGTCCCGGTGAACCCGGAGACCGTGCTCTCGTTCGACCTCGCCTCCCTCGACACGCTCGAGCAGGTCGGCGTCGAGGTCGACGGCCTGCCGAAGTCCAACCTCACCGGGGACCTCGCACGCTTCGACAGCGACGAGATCCTCGACATCGGCACGCTCTTCGAGCCCGACTACGAGGCCGTCCACGCCGCCCAGCCCGACCTCATCATCGTCGCCGGCCGCTCCTCCGAGGCGCTGCCCGAGCTCGCGAAGATCGCCCCGACCATCGACCTGTCGAACGACTGGGCCGACTTCCGCGGCAGCATCGAGGCGAACGCGCGCATCCTCGGCGAGGTCTTCGACAAGACCGAGGAGATCGAGACGGTCATCGCCGACCTCGACACGAAGATCGAGGACGCCAAGGCGCTGACGGCCGAGGCCGGCACCGGGCTCATCGTCCTCACGAGCGGCGGCGAGGTCACCGCCTACGGCCCGGGCTCGCGCTTCGGCTTCCTCCACGACGAGCTCGGGCTCACGCCCGCCGTCGAGGACGTCGAGGCCGCCACCCACGGCGAGGCCGTGAGCTTCGAGTTCATCGCCGACGTCAACCCGGACTGGCTGTTCGTCGTCGACCGTGACGCGGCCACGGGCGAGGGCGGCGCGGCGGCGGCCGAGGTCCTCGACAACGAGCTCGTCCACGGCACGACGGCGTGGAGCGAGGACCAGGTCGTCTACGTCGACTCGACCGACTGGTACATCGTCAACGGCGGCCTCGGGACGCTCGACCGCATCACCGACGAGGTCACGTCCGCCCTCGGATGACCGCGATCCCTGCGGTCGCCGCGCGACCGACCGACAGCAGCGCCCCGACGGGTCCCCGGACCCGTCGGGCGCTGTTCGCCGCCCTCCTGGCCGTCGTGCTCGCGCTCTCGGTCGTCAGCCTGTTCGTCGGCGTCTCCGACCTCACCCCGGCGTCGCTCGTCCGGTCCCTGCTCGCCGGGGAGGGCGCCGACGTCCTGCTCGTCTCGCGCCTCCCACGCACGGTCGCCATCCTGCTCGCGGGTGCCGGCATGGCCGTCGCCGGGATGATCATGCAGATGCTCGCCCGGAACCGGTTCGTCGAGCCGTCGACGGCCGGCACGGTCGAGTTCGCCGTCCTCGGCATCCTCGTCGTCACGCTCGTCGTGCCCGGCGCCCCGCTCCTCGCGAAGATGGCGGGCGCCGCCGCCCTCGCCCTCGCCGGCACCGCGCTCTTCCTGCGCATCCTGCGTGCCATCCCGCTCCGCTCGGTCCTCGTCGTGCCGCTCGTCGGCATCATGCTCGGCGGCGTCGTGAGCGCCGTCAGCACCTTCATCGCCTACCGGGTCGACCTGCTCCAGTCGCTCGTCGCGTGGACGACCGGCGACTTCTCCGGCGTCCTGCGCGGCCGGTACGAGCTGCTCTGGGTCGTCGCCGCCCTCGTCGCCGTCGCCTACGTGGCGGCCGACCGGTTCACCGTCGCCGGCATGGGGGAGGGGTTCACGACGAACCTCGGCCTCGACCACCGCGCCGTCGTCCGGCTCGGGCTCGTCGTCGTCAGCCTCGTCACCGCCGTCGTCGTCGTCACCGTCGGGGTCATCCCGTTCCTCGGCCTGGTCGTGCCGAACGTCGTGTCCATGCTGCTCGGCGACAACATCCGACGGACGGCGCCCTGGGTCGCGCTCGGCGGCGCCGGGCTCGTCCTCGTGTGCGACCTCATCGGCCGCCTCGTGCGGTTCCCGTACGAGGTGCCCGTCGGCGTCGTCGTCGGCGTCGTCGGCAGCATCGTCTTCCTCCACCTGCTCCTGCGGCCAGGGGCACGTCATGGCTGAGCCGACGACGACGTCCGTGCCCGCCGCCGGGGACGACGGCGCCGGCGTGCCCGTCGTCGGCGCGCTCCCGCCCGAGGCCGTCACCCCGCACGACCCCGTCGCCGCCCACCGCCGCGCGCGCCGGGTGCTGCTCGCGCTCGCCGTCCTCGTCCTCGTCTCGGCGACGGCCTTCATGACCGTCGACGCGAACGGGGCGTGGGACTTCGTCCTGCCGTTCCGCGGCACCAAGCTCGCGGCGCTCGCCCTCGTCGCGCTCGCCGTCGCCGTCTCGACCGTCCTGTTCCAGACGGTGACGGACAACCGCATCCTCACCCCGGCGATCATGGGGTTCGACAGCCTCTACATCCTGCTCCAGACGAGCCTCGTGTTCCTGCTCGGGTCGGCGCGGCTCGCGGGCGTCGACCACCGGCTGAGGTTCGTCGTCGAGGTGCTGCTGCTCGTCGGGTTCGCCGGGCTGCTTTTCCGGTGGCTCTTCACGGGGGCGCGGCGCTCGCTCCACCTGCTCCTGCTCGTCGGGCTCATCCTCGGGGTGCTGTTCCGGTCGCTCGGCACGTTCATGCAGCGGCTCATCGACCCGAACGAGTTCGCCGTCCTCCAGGACGCGTTCTTCGCGAGCTTCAACGGCGTCGACCCGGCGCTCCTCGGGGTCTCGTCCGTCCTCGTGGCGATCGCGTGCGCGATGGCGTGGCGGATCCGGCGCACCTTCGACGTCCTGCTGCTCGGCCGGCCGACGGCGACCATGCTCGGCGTCGAGCACCGCCGCGTCGTCACCCAGGTGCTCGTCGTCGTCGCCGTCCTCGTCGCGGTGTCGACCGCGCTCGTCGGCCCGGTGACGTTCTTCGGGCTGCTCGTCGCCCACCTCGCGTACCTCGTCGTCGGCTCGCACCGGCACCGGTACGTCCTGCCCGCGGCCGTCGCGGTCGCCGTCGTCTGCCTCGTCGGTGGGCAGACGGTCCTCGAGCGCGTGCTCGGGTACGACACCGCCCTCAGCATCGTCATCGAGTTCCTCGGAGGCATCGTGTTCCTCGGCCTGCTCCTGCGCGACGCCCGCCGCACCTCGGGAGGTGCCCGGTGATCGACGTCGTCGGCGCGGTCAAGACGTACGGCACCGTCCGCGTCGTCGACGGCGTCGACCTCCAGGTGCCGCGTGGCGGGATCACCTCCGTCATCGGGCCGAACGGGGCGGGCAAGTCGACGCTCCTGTCCATGGTGAGCCGGCTGCTGCCCATGGACGGCGGGACGGTGACGCTCGAAGGGCTCGACGTCCACCGCACGGCGGGTGACCTGCTCGCGCGCCGGCTCGCGACGCTGCGGCAGGACAACCACCTGACCGCCCGGCTCACGGTGCACGACCTCGTGACCTTCGGCCGCTACCCGTGGTCCAGGGGGCGGCCGACCGTCGAGGACGCCGCGCACATCGACCAGGCGCTCGAGTTCCTCGACCTCGTGCCGCTCGCGGGGCGGTTCCTCGACGAGCTGTCCGGCGGGCAGCGCCAGCGGGCGTTCGTCGCGATGGTGCTGTGCCAGGACACCGACTACGTGCTGCTCGACGAGC
>CAYOJN010000038.1:0-12903 GCA_964404245.1 uncultured Sphingosinicella sp.
AGATTGCCGGCGTGGCGCCGCGCCTCTTCCGACTGCACCTCATTATGTTCCAGAAGGGCGTTCAGTTCCTGGGTCAGCGGCTCGATCTCCCTCGGGAATCTTTCCTCGATCCGTGATTTCTCGCCCGATCGGATGGCGGCAAGCGCGCGCCTCACCCGGCGAAGCGGCCACAGGCCGTAAATGGCCTGAAGCGCGGCGAGGACGACGAGGCCGAGCCCGAGAATGCCGAACCAGCGGATCATCGTCTGGCGAAGGACGCTGATCTGTTCGTCCAGCACGTCGCGGGTCTGGGCGACCTGGAACCGCCAGCGGATCGGCGATCCGGGGAGTCGCGCATCCCGTTCGGCCACCCTCAAGGTTTCCATCGGAAATTCTTCGCTGTCGTAGAAATGGACTTCGGTATCGTCATGAGGAGGGCCGACCTCGAGCCTCCGGTCCCAGAGGGAGCGGGAAGGGAAGGGTTCGAAACCCTCGCCGGTAACCTGCCAGTAGAGGCCGGAATAAGGTTCGAGGAAGCGCTGGTCCGCCGGCGGCCGGTTGAACATCACCTGGCCGATCGGGTCGATTTCGGACGAAGCCACCATCGAGGTCAGGACATAATCGAGCTGGGCGTCGAAATTGTCGGTGATGGCCGATGTCAGCACCCGGTCCAGGGTGAAGGCGCCGACGCCGAGCAGAAGCGAGATCCAGACCGCCGCGACGACGATCATCCGCCGGGTCAGCGATCCGGACCGGGGACTCACGGGAGCCCTGAAGCGGAAGGTCGGAAGCTTCATCCCTGGCGCTTCACCAGGCCGAACCTGACTCTCGCCGAACGCGCGTCGCCCGGGCGAAGGCCATTTACCGGCCCGGATCCTCGAGCGAATAGCCAAGGCCGCGGATCGTGGTGATCACGTCCGGCCCCAATTTCTTTCGAATTCGGGTGACGAACACTTCGATCGTGTTCGAATCCCGGTCGAAATCCTGATCATAGATATGCTCGATCAGTTCGGTTCGGGACACCACCTTGCCCTTGTGATGCATGAGGTAGGACAGGAGCTTGTATTCCTGCGCCGTCAGCTTCACCGGCTCCCCGTCCAGAGTGACCTTGCCCGACCTCGTGTCGAGCCGGACGTCCCCGGCGGTCAGCTCGGAACTCGCATTGCCCGAGGCGCGGCGGATGAGCGCCCGGAGGCGGGCGATCAATTCCTCCGTCTGGAACGGCTTGGCAAGATAGTCGTCGGCGCCCGCATCCAGGCCCGCCACCTTGTCCGACCAGCTGTCGCGGGCGGTAAGGACCAGGACCGGAACCTTGATCCCTTCCCTGCGCCAGCGGTCGAGCACCGTCAGCCCGTCAACCTCCGGAAGGCCGAGATCGAGAATGATGGCATCATAGGTTTCGGTGGAGCCGAGATAATGGCCGTCTTCGCCATCGGTGGCGAGATCGATGGCATAACCGGCGCCTTCGAGCGTTGCTCTCAGCTGCCGACCCAGATTCGGTTCGTCCTCGACGATCAGGACCCGCATAATTTCTCCCTTCGCCCTCCTCGGACACGTTCCAATCGGCGCGCCCGGCAAATTGTTCCGGCGTCGGGCAGGGAATAGCAGGCTCGTTACGACAGCGCCACGTTGCGTTCGCTAATGGCGGCAAGGAAGGGCCGGACCGGAATCCGGGTGCTACTGGCGTCCGACGACCCGGCCGCTGCGCGCGTCGACGTCGATCCAGATCACCTTGGACCCGCGAAGATATTTCAGCCTGTAGACTCGACCGTCAAATTCAGCGCCGATGAACTGGGCATCGGGTACCCGGATTCGCGCCCTGATCTCGGGCAGGGTCAGGCTTCGACCCTGCTGAGTCGCCTGATAGGCGGCATCCTGCTCCCGGACTCGCTGAAGGCCGTTCGCGTCGGCACCCAGTGCGGGCATGATAAGGCTCGCGACGGCGATGAGCAGGACTGGAAAACGCATGGAACTGGGACTCGTTCGTTGGGTGAAGTTCAGGGCCCGGATTAGCAGATGGCATTGAATAGGTCATGAATGCGGCTGTAGGACTGGAGTAACGTAAGACATTCGGCCGGGGGGAAAAATCGATGCGGTCTATCGGAAAGTGGCTGTCGAAGGTCAGGCTGGCAATGGTGGCCTTCGTCCTGGCTCCGGCCCTGTCTCCGGCGACGCTCCAGGCTCAGCCCGCGATGGAACGGGTTGCCGACCGCTCACCCGGCGAAGGCGAGGGGCCGTTCCGCCGGCTGGTGATCCGGGGCGCGATGCTGGTCGACGGCACCGGTGCCCCGCCCATGGGCCCGGTCGACATCGTCATTTCCGGCAGCCGGATCGAGAGCATAAGGGGTGCAGGAACGCCCGGGCTTCCGCTGCGCCAGGACCGGCCGCCGCAGGATTTCGACCATGAAATCGACGCCACCGGGATGTTCGTCCTTCCCGGATTCGTCGACATGCACGGCCACAATGGCGATCCGGACAAGGCCCCGAACGCAACCTATGGCTATCGGCTCTGGCTAGCTCATGGAGTCACGTCGGTACGGGGAGTCGGCTTCTATGGCGGGCCCAACAACATGTCGCTTTCCGACCGGGCCCGAAGCGCCTCCAACACCATCGTCGCGCCCCGGCTCTTCGCCTATATCGTTCTCGGCGACAGCTGGAACGGCGGCACCGTCAATTCGCCGGAACAGGCCCGCGCTTTCGTTCGCTGGGCGGCCGCCCAGGGTTATGACGGGATCAAGTTCTTCAACCAGCCGCCGGCCGTCACCCGAGCCGCCATCGAGGAGGCACGTCGGCTGGGCCTCGGAACCGTTGCCCATCTCTCCCAGGGCGGAGTCGCAGAGACCAATGCCGATCAGGCCGGAGCCATGGGCCTTCACAGCATCACCCATTTCTACGGCCATTTCGAAAGCCTTTTGAAGGATCACCGGATCCCGGATTACCCGGTCGATTACAATATGTTCGATGAACAATGGAGGTTCAGCCAGGCCGCCCGGCTCGCTGACCAGGCGGTCGAACCAGGAAGCCCGGAATGGCGCGCCTATCTCGAACGCCAGCTTGAACGCGGAGTGACCTTCAACCCCACCTTCAACATCTATTCGGCGGGTCGCGACGTGATGCGGGCGCGCAATGCCGACTGGCACGAGCGCTACACCCTGTCGTCGCTCCAGCGCTTCTTCGACCCGAGCCGGGTTCATCACGGGTCCTATTTCTGGGACTGGACCACTCATGACGAAATTGCCTGGCGCCGTTTCTTCCAGCGCTGGATGAAGCTTACCAACGATTACAAGAATATGGGCGGCCGGGTGACGGTCGGCTCCGATCCCGGCTACATCTACCAGAGCTGGGGCTTTCCTTACATTGCCGAACTCGAGATGCTCCAGGAGGCCGGATTCTCGCCCCTCGAGGTGATCCAGTCAGCGACGATCAACGGTGCCCGGGAGATCTTCGATCCCAAGGGCCAGGAGCCACCATTCGGGATCGTCCGCGAAGGCAAGCTTGCCGATCTCGTCATCGTTCCCGGCAATCCGCTCGCCAATCTGAAACTGCTCTACGGAACCGGCCACATGCGTCTCGATCCCGAAACTCAGAAGGTCGAACGGGTCGGCGGCGTTCGATGGACGATCAAGGACGGCATCGTCTACGACGCGCCTGCCTTGCTCGCCAGCGTGCAACGAATGGTGGAGGCGCAGCGGGCAGCGGAGGCTTCGGAGTAAAGCTTCGCCCTCATCATAAGAGGGATATTGGCGGATCTCATCCGCGGTGACGAGAAAGCGTGGCACCAAGCCGCGGCTTGAGGGTTCAGCGCGGATGGCCAGGAAGAAAAATGACTCTCCACCCAGAAAGCCGAAGCCCGAGTCCAAGCCGATCCTGAAGCTGGACAAGGCGGCGGTGGACAAGGTCCAGCCGTGGCGTGAGACCGCGCCCGTTCGGGCGCTCTCCTGGTTCAGCGAGCTTGGCGATCAGCCGCAGATGATCGCGCTTTCGGGCGGGGTCATGGCGGTCGGCCTTGCCCGCCGCGATGGAAGGATGGCGGGCGCGGGTGCCCGGATGCTTGCCGCCCACATGATCGCGACACTGGCCAAGAATTTCGTCAAGCGGAGGATCGATCGGACCCGGCCTCGAAGCGCTCAGGGCGAGAGGGGCCATGAACCCGAGCTTGGCCGGACCGAGACCAAGGAGGAGACCAGCTTTCCTTCAGGCCACAGCGCCGGCGCGGTTGCGGTCGCGCGGGCCTTTGCCCGGGTCTATCCAGAGCATTCGGCTGCGGCCCATGGGACGGCCGGAGTCATCGCTCTCGCCCAGATCCCGCGCTGCGCCCATTATCCTACCGATGTCGGCGCCGGGGTCGCGATCGGGCTTGCAGCCGAGGCCGTTGTCAATCGACTCTGGTCCGTTCCTGCTCCGGAAGCCGACCCAGAAAGCTTGCTCGACCGGTTCGAGCGGGAGGGAAGCTGAAGCCTCAGGCTGCCTTCTTCATCTCTCCGTCCAGGGCCGAGGCCAGAATCTCGTACGAACGAAGCCGCGCCCGGTGGTCGTGGATCTGAGACGTCACCATCAATTCGTCCGCACCCGTCTGTTCGACGAACGCCAGGACAGAATCGCGGACCCGGCCCGGCGAGCCGATCGCGGAGCAGGTCATGAACTGGTCGATCATTGCCCGGGTCGATGGCGGAAGAGTCTCGGCAAAGCCCGCAACGGGCGGCTTGAGCGGTCCCGGCTGGCCGGTCCTCAATTCGACGATGCTCTGCTGGATCGAGGTCGTGAGAAGCTCGCCTTCCTCGTCGCTGTCGGCGCCAAAGACGTTGAAGCCGAGCATCACATAGGGCTCGGCAAGCTGCGCCGAGGGCTGGAACCGGGTCCGATAGACCTGGAGCGCCTCCATCATCGCCTGAGGGGCGAAATGAGAGGCGAAGGCATAAGGAAGACCAAGCATTGCGGCGAGCTGGGCTCCGAACAGGCTTGAGCCCAGGATCCAGATCGGAACGTCGAGTCCTTCGCCGGGAATGGCCCGTACCCGTCTCGCTTCGGACGGCCGGAAATATTCCATCAGTTCGACGACGTCCCTGGGGAACTGGTTGGGATCGGAATCGAGGCTCCGGCGGAGCGCGGCCGAAGCCGCCTGGTCCGTCCCGGGTGCCCGGCCGAGGCCGAGGTCGATCCGGCCGGGGAAGAGCGATTCGAGGGTCCCGAACTGCTCCGCGACCTGGAGCGGCGAATGATTGGGGAGCATGATTCCGCCGGCCCCGACCCGGATCTTCCGGGTCCCGCCAGCGACATAAGCCAGTGCAACCGAGGTGGCGGCGCTTGCGATTCCAGGCATGGAATGATGTTCGGCCATCCAGAATCGGCGATAGCCGAGCTGCTCGCCATGGCGGGCGAGGTCGCGGGCATTGTGAAGCGCCAAAGCGGCCGTTCCGCCTTCGACGATGGGCGCCAGATCGAGTATGGAGAGATAGGTCATGGCCCTGATATGGGATGTCCGGCCGTGACTGCCAGCCGGGGTGACGCCCCGGCCACGAACGACTATCTGGCCCGGCATGGCTGCACCCGTTCTCGCATATGAAAATCTCGGTCTCGTCCAGGGCTCCGGCTGGCTGTTCCGCGGCCTCGACATCTTCATCGGAGCCAGGGACCGGCTTGCACTGATCGGTCGAAACGGCGCCGGCAAGACCACCTTCCTGAAATGTCTTGCCGACCTGATCGAGACGGACGAGGGACGACGGACGATCCAGCCCGGAATCCGGGTCGTTCTTCTCGAACAGGATCCAACCGTTTCAAGCTCCGAGACTCTTCGCGACTTCGCCCTTTCCGGCGACGAGCCGCCCGCAGTCCATTCGCTCGAGGCGATTGCGGACCAGATCGGTCTCGATCTCGACCGGCCGGCCGCGACGGCGAGTGGCGGCGAGCGCCGCCGGGCGGCCCTGGCCCGGGCGATCGCCATGGAACCGGATGTCCTCCTCCTCGACGAGCCGACCAATCATCTCGACCTCGCAGCGATCGAATGGCTGGAGGACTGGCTTTCGCGCTTCAGTGGCGCCTTCATCGTCATCAGCCATGACCGAACCTTTCTCAAGCGGCTGACCCGCTCGTCCCTTTGGCTCGACCGGGGCGACCTTCGGCGGACCGAGGTCGGCTATGGCGGTTTCGAGGCGTGGACCGAAAGGGTCTATGAAGAGGAGGCACGAGCCGCCGAAAAGCTCGACGCGAAGCTGAAGCTTGAACTTCACTGGCTCCAGCGCGGAGTCACGGCGCGGCGCCGCCGAAATCAGGGCCGCCTAGCCAAGCTGAACGAGATGCGCGCTTCGCGGGCGGCCATGCTCGGGCCTGGTGGAACCGCGAAACTCAGCCTCGAGAATGACGAGGTCAAGACGAAGATGGTGATCGATGCCGAAGGCGTGACCAAGCGCTTCGGCGAGCGGACGATCATCCGCGATTTCACGCTTCGGATCCAGCGCGGTGACCGGATCGGGATCGTTGGTGCCAACGGGGCCGGGAAGACGACCCTGCTGAGGCTGCTTACCGGCGAGATCGAGCCCGACGAAGGCAAGGTGAACCGGGCGAAGACACTTAGCGGGGTGATGATCGACCAGCAGCGACGGCTGCTCGATCCGGACAAGAGGGTCCGCGATATCCTCGCCGATGGCGGCGACTGGGTCGAGGTCCGAGGGATCAAGAAGCATGTCCAGGGCTATCTGAAGGAGTTTCTCTTCGATCCCGGACTCGTCGATGCGAAGGTCTCCACGCTTTCCGGAGGCGAACGATCGCGGCTTCTGCTCGCCCGCGAGTTTGCGCGCCGGTCCAACCTTCTCGTGCTCGACGAGCCGACCAACGATCTCGACTTGGAAACGCTCGATCTGCTCCAGGAGGTGATCGCCGATTATGACGGAACCGTTCTCATCGTCAGCCACGATCGGGACTTTCTCGATCGCACGGTAACGATCACTCTCGGGCTCGACGGAAGCGGCAGGGTCGACATCGTTGCCGGCGGCTATGAGGATTGGGAACGGAAGCGAAGACCCCGGCGCGAAGTCGAAAAATCGGTTTCTACCAAGGGTGCGCCGGCGCCGGCAGCAAAGGTCCGGACCAAGCTCAGTTACAAGGATCAGCGCGATCTCGACCAGCTTCCGGGGCGGATCGACCAGATCGAGGCGGAGATCGCCAGCAACGAGGCCCTCCTTTCCGATCCGGATCTCTATCGGCGCGATCCGGGCCGGTTCGAGGCCATCAGCGCGGCGATCGAGAGGCTTCGCTTGGAACGCGATTCAGCGGAACGACGCTGGCTCGAACTGGCCGAACAGGCCGAGGCCCTGGCCGTCTGAGTCCAGCCTCAGCGGGCCCCGGCCAGTCTGGTGGGTCCACTTTGACGGAGCTGCACAAGGACATCCGCTTCGCCCGGGACGCCGCGGGCCGCCCGGGACAGGAGGACCAGTCCCTCGAGCCGATCGGAACCACTGGCATACAGGATCCAGCCCAGAGTATCGGCCGTTGCCGGATTGTCCCGATCGAGCGCCCAGGCTCGCCGGGCATAAGGAATTGCGGTCTCGGAATCACCGCTCTGGAAATGGGCCCAGGCGAGATTGTTGAGAATGGTGGCGTCATTGTCGCCGATCCGTCGCCTCAACTGCTCGTAGAGTCGAATTGCCAGCGGCCAGTCGCCGGACTGCATGGCCCTGCCGGCAAGGAGATGCTGGGCGGGGACATTGGCCGGATTCTGCTTCAGGAACAGCCACAGGACCTGGCCCGCCGAATCGCTCTGGCCGGATCTCTGGAGCGCCTCGATCAGCCGGAGCGCCGTTCCCTCGTTGAAGGCGAGGTTCGCGGCGCGGCGATATTGTTCGGCGGCAGCAGCGAAATCGCCGGCCATGCCGAGCGCGTCGCCAAGCAGGAGGCCGGATTCGGGCGCTCCCGGGTTTCGGGCCCGGACTTGTCGAGCGAGCGCCAGTGCCTGACCCGTTTCGCCTCGAGCAAGAAGGGCCGACACGAAGCGGACCTGAAGCGGTCCGTCATCGGGCCGTTCGGCTGCGGCGCTGCTCAGGCGCGCAAATTCGCCTTCGTCGATCGCCCTGACCGAGGTCATCGCTGAAGGCACGGGACGGGCCGCGCGAGCAAGAAAGACGGCGGCATCCTCGCGATTGCCAAGCTGAGCGAGCGATCGGCCCATCAAGGCCAGGCTGTAACTGTCGGCATCGGGACTCTCGGCCATCGGCCGGAGAGTCTCGGCGGTTGCGGCGGCGTCGCCCGACCGCCACTGGGCGGCCGCAAGCAGCCGCCTTGCCTTCCGGTTTCCAGGCTGTCTCTCGACAAGGTCGGAAAGGCGCCTCACCGCCTGCTGGTCATTGCCGGTCCCATAGTCGATCGCCCCGGACAGGAGCATTCCGGCGGGAGTCGAATCGAAGGCGCCGCCGGTCCGGTTGTAGAGCAATCGGGCAAGCTCGAAGTCGTGGCCCCGGGCAGCGAGCGCAGCGAGGAGGTGCCAAGCCTTGGCATGGCCGGGGCTCAGGATCAGAACCTGGCGGGTATCGGCAAGCATGGCGCTCATCCGACCCAGCTCGCTCTGGGTGATAGCCCGTTCGAGAAGGGCGGTGACATTGCCGGAATCGATCGCCAGTGCCCGGTCGAACCAGGGCATTGCGGCGCTCAGACCATATTGGCCGCGGGTCAGTTCACCGCGCTGGATCAGTGCATCGACATTGGTCGGCTTGAAGGCCAGCGCCTGGTCGATGGCTTCGATCGCCCCGGCGACATCGCCGCTGGATCGGCGGAAGCGGCCGATATCGGTCCAGACATCGCTGTCTTCGGGGGCCAGCGCCAGCGCCCGGTTGAACTCTGCAGAAGCCGATCGATTGTCGCCCAGGCCAAGAAAGGCCAGGCCCCGGATCCGGGCCGAATAGGCGCCCATTTCACCCTCCACCGCCACGGGAGTCGAAAGCACGCCTTGAAGATCGCCTCGAAGCCATCGCGAATGGGCAAGGAGCGGGTCGAGCCGCTCCTGGGGCTCGCCATGCTGAATGGCGCGAAGGAGTTCAGCTTCGGCGCCTTCGCCATTGCCGAGGGCGATCAGCACCCGGGCCTGGAGTATCCGGGCCTCGATGTTGGCCGGATCGGCCTGGAGCGCATTCATCAGCTCGACCCGGGCGGTCCGGATGTCCCCCTTGTCGAATGCCGCCCGGCCACGCTCGGCAGCGGTGCCGGCGCCGCCGCTCGAACAGGCGGCGAGCGCAAGGGCCAGCGCAGCCACCATCAGGCCCTTTCCGGGTTTCACGGCTGGAGCCCATATTGCTTGAGCAGGTCGTACAGGGTCGGCCGGCTGATCCCGAGCAGCTTGGCAGCGCCCGATATATTGTTGTCGGTCTTGGCAAGCGCCTTGCGGATCGTCCGTCGGTCGGCTTCCTCGCGCGCAGACTTGAGGTTGATCGGCAAGCCTTCGTCGTCCGCACTTCCAAGGTCGAGATCCTCGGCCGAGACGAACTTGCCATCGGCCATGATCACCGCCCGTTTCAGCCGGTTCTCGAGCTCCCGGATGTTACCGGGCCAGGACCATTGTTCGATCGCCGCGAGCGCGCCGGGTGCGAAGCCCTTTACCTGCGGGTTCATCTCGCGCGCGAACCGGGCCAGGAAATGCTTGGCGATGAGTGCTGCATCGCCATGGCGTTCGGCCAGTGGCGGGATCTTCACGACGATCTCGGCCAGCCGGTAATAAAGATCCTCGCGGAAGGTCCCGGCGGCGATCATCTTTTCCAGATTCTGATGGGTTGCACAGACGATCCTGGTATCGACCGGGATCTGCTTTCGTCCTCCGACCCGTTCGATCACCCGTTCCTGCAGAAATCTCAGCAATTTCACCTGCAACGCCAGCGGAACGTCGCCAATTTCGTCGAGGAACAGGGTTCCGCCCTGGGCGAGTTCGATCTTGCCTTCGGTCGACTTGATGGCACCGGTAAAGGCGCCCTTCTCATAGCCAAACAGTTCCGCTTCGAGCAGATTTTCAGGTATCGCGGCGCAATTGATGGCAACGAAACCCCTGGCCCGCCGCCTGCTCGACTGATGAAGCCCCTGGGCAAGCAGCTCCTTGCCGGTGCCGCTGGCGCCCAGAAGCATGACCGTCACATCGGTATCGGCAACCCTCTCGATGGTCCGGGCAACCTTCATCATTTCCGGCGCCGCAGTGATCATCGTCCCAAGCACGGTTCGATCGTCGCCGACCTGGCTTTCCAGGCGCCTGTTCTCATTTTCCAGCTCATGAAGCTGGAAGGCGCGCCGGACGATGAGCCCGAGCTGGTCGATGTCGACCGGTTTCTGGTAGAAATCATAGGCCCCCGAAGCGATCGCCCGGAGCGCGCTTTCGCGGGCGCCATGGCCGGAGGCGACGATCACCTTGGTGTCCGGCTTGAGCTTCAATATTTCCTCGAGCGCTGCAAAGCCTTCAGTCACCCCGTCCGGGTCCGGCGGGAGTCCAAGGTCAAGGGTCACGACCGAAGGCTCGGCGGAGCGCAGCAGGTCCACGGCCGATTGTCCGTCCGACGCGACCAGCACCTCATAATCGTCATAGGCCCAGCGAAGCTGCCGCTGGAGACCTTCATCGTCCTCGACGATCAACAGTCTGGGCTTGATAGGCATGTTCATGCTGAAATCCGTCTGCTGTCCGGGATGGGCCTGGAGTGGGCCCGAGGAAGTATGAGGCAGAAGGTGGTCCCTTCGCCTTCACTGCTTTCGACTTCGACCCGGCCGCCCATGGCGGTCACCATGGCCCTTGCCTCATAGGCGCCGATCCCGAAGCCATTCTCCTTCGTCGAGGCAAAGGGCTGAAACAGCCGGGTGCGGACGAATTCGGCCGACATTCCGGTGCCTCGGTCGATGATTTCGATCATCACGTCGCCGCCGCTTTCGCCGAAACGGATCTCGACCGGCGAGTCCGCCGGGCTCGCCTCGATGGCGTTCTGGACCAGGTGGAGCAAGGCCTGCTCAAGCGACGAAGGGTCGGCCGTCACCATCAGGCGCGGTTCGCCGATCACCTCGATCTTGTGGCTCCGGGCCTTTGCGGCAACGATATTCTGGACCAGCCGATCGACGCAGGCAGGCCGCGGAGGCTCGGATTCGCGAACCGTTCCGGCCGAGATCCTGGCCAGAAGGTCGTTCATCTTCTTCACCGACGACTGAAGGGTGGCGATCATGTCGGCGCGGAAATCGGGATTGTCGGAATGCCGCTCGGCATTTCGAACGACCAGGCTCAGCTGGCTGACCAAATTCTTGATGTCGTGGAGGATGAAGGCGAAACGCCGGTTGAATTCGTCGAAGCGCCGCGAATCGGCGAGCGCCTGCTGACTTCTGGCCTCGGCGATATAGGAAGCGGCCTGGATCCCGGCAGCCCGGAACAGGTCGTAATCTTCCCAGTCGAGCGGCCTTCGAAAGGTCGGGTGCGAAAGAATGACCAGGCCCGCAAGCCGGCCGGAATGGATCAGAGGAACGCCGGCCCAGGCTCCGTCGATGGCAGCAAGCCAGAGCGGCACCGGGATTCGTTCCGTTCCCTGGATCAGCCAGCCGCCACGGATCGCCGCGAAATCGAGAACGAAGGCGCGATTCTCGACGAACCGGGCGAGGGCTTCTGCCCCTTCACCGCCCTCGCAGGAAAGGCCGGTCCAGTTCCAGCTGACCGAGCGGGTCATCCGGTAGCGTTCGTCGGCGAGAAGCAGAAATCCGCCCGGCGAGGCGCTGATATCGGCCAGTGCCTTCACCACCCGGGTTTCCAGCGACCGGCTGTCGCGGTCCTGCTGAGCCACGGTGTCGGTGAACCGGAGCCATTCGGCCCGATAGTCATAGCGATGTTCAAACACATGCTTGGAGACGAACACCTGGAGCCAGGCCCGGGCACGCCCGGACGGCAACAGGATCAATGCTGCAAGGCTCATGATCAGGATGATCCCGAACTGGGCGGCTCGGCCCCAGTCGCCGCCCACCAGTTCCATCGTCCTGACCGACGACATCATCACGATCAGATAGACGAGGATGATGAAGACCGAGACCGACTGGAAGGTCGCGGCCCGCGACAATTTCACCTTCCAGCTCGACCGGTTTCGAAGGCCCAGGAGGAACAGGGGCATTGCCACCGCCGCGATCGCACCGCGCATTGCGAACAGTTCCTGGGCGAAGCCGCGGGTGAAGTAGGCGACGGTGTAGAGGTGGAGTTCATAGGCCCACAGAAGCGCCAGGGCGATCGCCGGGAATCGAAGCGCTCCGCGCGAATCCGGTGACGCCTGGCCATAGAGATTGTGGACCAGGATCAGGGCCCCGGCCGCGATCGTCAGGCCGATCATGTAGCTCGTCGCTGCCAGCGCCTCGACGATTGCGGGCGACGACTGGACCTCGCCGATCACGCCTCCGACGACGATCTGGAGCCCGATCACCCCTGCGACTGCAGCATAGACGGCCTTGAGGCCGTTCTGATCCTTGCCTTCCGCGCTCTGCATCACTCCATACATGAAGGCGAGGAAGGCCAGGTTGCGGCTCGCCTCGGTCAACTGGATCAGCATGGTCTGGTTGGGCAGGAGGGCCAGGAAGATCGCCCAGATCGAGGTGACTGCGAAGGCGCTGACCAGTGGCCGATTGAGGGGGTCGCCCTTCCAGTGGCGAAGCTGGAAGACTGCAAGGGCTCCGTACAGCGATGCAGCCAGAAGATGGCTCCAGAGCGAGATCAGGGCGAGCATCAGCGTGCCCCTTCCGGCCAGAGGATGACCCGAAGCGTCTGGAGAAGGATCAATATGTCGAGGAAGGGGGTATAGTTCTTGGCATAATAGAGATCGAATTCGAGCTTCTCGCGCGAATCCTCGACCGAGGCGCCATAGGGATAATTGACCTGGGCCCAGCCGGTGATTCCCGGCTTCACGACATGGCGTTCCGCATAATAAGGCAGCCTCGCTTCGAGATCGG
>CAYOJN010000039.1:0-12721 GCA_964404245.1 uncultured Sphingosinicella sp.
TCGGGACTCTCGGAGTGACGACGGCCGACGACCAGGTCGTGACCGGCCTGACGACCCCCGACATCGTCACCTTCCTTTCCAACATGGCTGGTCTGAAGCGAATGGGAATCACCCATGCGGCCTTCGAAGCTTCCAGCCACGGCCTTGCCCAGTATCGAACCGAAGGCCTGCCCGTGAAGGCGGCTGCCTTCACCAATTTCAGCCGCGACCACCTGGATTATCATCAGACGATGGAGGCCTATTTCAAGGCCAAGATGAGGCTGTTTTCCGAGGTGATCGAAAAGGATGGAACGGCTATCATCTGGATGGACGATCCGCGCTCGGCCGAAGTCCTCGGCCTCTGCCGAGATCGAGGCCTGGACGTGATCACGGTCGGGCGCGAAGGCGAAACCCTGAAGCTGGTAGGGCGCGAAACGACTCCGCTTGGCCAGAAACTGACCATTGCCGCGAACGGCAGCAGCCATCTCGTGAACCTGTCTCTCATCGGCGCCTATCAGGCGGCCAACAGCCTCACTGCAGCGGGGCTTGTCATCGCCACCGGCGGCGACCTCGCGCAGACTCTCGCCAACCTGTCGCGAGTACATCCGGTGCGTGGCCGCCTCGAACGGGCGGTGATCACCGCCGCCGGCGCCCCGGTCTATGTCGATTATGCCCACACGCCCGATGCGATCGAATCGGCGATCGAGGCGCTTCGACCCCACACGAACGACCGGCTCATCGCGGTCTTCGGCGCTGGTGGCGACCGGGATGTCGGCAAGAGATCGGAAATGGGAGCCGTCGCATCGCGCCTTGCAGATCTCGTCATCGTCACGGACGACAATCCCCGAAGCGAAGATCCGGCCGCCATCCGGCGCGACATATTGGCCGGCGCCCCGGGCGCGCTCGAAGTGGCGGGGCGGCGCGAGGCAATCCGTGCAGCAGTTGAACAGGCCGGCCCGGGTGACATCATCCTTCTTGCCGGGAAGGGCCATGAACAGGGCCAGATCATCGGCGACCAGGTGCTTCCGTTCGACGATGTCGCAGTCGCCAGGCAGTGTGCGGCGTGACCGGCCTTTGGACTTCAGCCGAGATCGCCCGGGTCACCGGGGGCCATTCGAGCCAGGAATTCGAGGTGTCCGGAGTCGCGTTCGACAGCCGGGAGATCGGGCCGGGCGACCTGTTTGTCGCTCTGAAGGGGGAGTCCACCGACGGCCACCTGTTCCTCGACCAGGCTTTTGCTTCAGGTGCGGCCGGGGCCATCGTCCAAGCCGACTGCCCGGGCCCCCATGTTCGTGTCGCCGACACCGGCCAGGCCCTCAATGTCCTTGGCCGGGCTGCTCGGGACCGGACTTCGGGCCGGGTGATCGGTGTGACGGGTTCGGTCGGCAAGACAAGTACGAAGGAGGCCCTGTTCGCGGCCCTTGAGCGCGCTTCACCCGGCCTCGTCCACCGATCGGTGAAGAGCTACAACAATCATACCGGAGTCCCGCTGTCCCTCGCCCGAATGCCGCGATCGACCCGGTTCGGGATTTTCGAGATGGGGATGAACCATGAGGGCGAACTTTCGGCGCTGACCCGGCTGGTTCGACCGAATGTGGCGCTGGTCACCGCAATCGCGCCTGCACATCGGGAATATTTTGCAAGCGAGGAAGAGATTGCCGATGCCAAGAGCGAGATCTTCGAAGGTCTCGAGCCGGATGGCACTGCACTGATCCCGTTCGACAGTCCCCACCGCGCTCGCCTGGTTGCTCGGGCCCGCGAGTTCACGACGAACATCCTCACCTTCGGTGTCGGCCAGGGTGCAGACATTCGCGCCACCTACGTGATCAAGAGCGCCAGGGGCGGGACAATGATGACTGCAAGCCTGCCCACGGCTCAGCTCAGCCTGACCATCGGCCAGCCCGGTGACCATTGGGTGACCAACGCGCTCGCCGTTCTCGGCGCGGTGGAGGCGGTTGGCGGAGACCTCGCCTCGGCCGGACTGGCTCTGGCTGATCTCGCGGGGATCAAGGGGCGCGGCCAGCGCCACCGGATAAGGCTGAGCGACGGTGAAGCCGTTCTGATCGACGAGAGTTACAACGCCAATCCGGCATCGATGGCAGCCACTCTGGCGGTTCTGGGGGAAGAGAAAGTCGAAGGCCGGCGGATCGCAATCCTTGGCGCGATGCGAGAGCTTGGCGAGGAGAGCCCCGACTTTCACGCCGCCCTTGCCCGACCGGTGGAGGAGGCAAGGGT
Organism: uncultured Sphingosinicella sp.; assembly: GCA_964404245.1. Lineage (GTDB taxonomy): Bacteria > Pseudomonadota > Alphaproteobacteria > Sphingomonadales > Sphingomonadaceae > Allosphingosinicella. The sequence continues at coordinate 2,215 of CAYOJN010000039.1, forward strand.
GAATTACGCGATCCTCGTCGGCGAGGAAATGGAGGCGCTCGCGAAAGCCCTTGGCGGCCGGATCGAATTGGCGCATGTGCCGGACGCGGCCTCGGCGATCGATCTGGCGCAAGACGCGATCGGACCGGGCGACGCGGTGCTCGTCAAGGGATCCAATTCCATCGGGCTCGCTGCCCTCGTCGAGGCGCTGTCGGGCGCAGGCTCGGCTGTGCTTGGGACGGATACTGACTGATGTTTCTCTGGATCGCCGAACAACTGGGCTTCCCCGGCGGACTCAATCTCTTCCGCTACATCACCTTCCGCGCCGGCGCGGCAACGGCGACAGCGTTGATTATCGGCCTTCTGATCGGACCGAAATTCATCGGCTGGCTTCGCATCCGCCAGGGGAAGGGCCAGCCGATCCGGGACGATGGACCGCAATCCCATCTGTCGAAGCGCGGAACCCCGACGATGGGCGGGCTGATGATCCTCACGTCGCTGACGATCGCAATGATCCTGTGGATGGATTTTTCCAACCACTATCTCTGGGCATGCTTGTTCATCACGGTCGGCTTCGGAATGATCGGGTTCCTGGACGATTATGACAAGGTGAAGAAGAGCAGCCACAAGGGCGTCTCCGGACGAACCCGGCTGATTGCGGAATTCGTCATCGCTGGGATCGGTTGCTGGATCATCGCCCGGGGAGCCGGAACCGAGCTCTACATTCCCTTCTACAACGGTCCGGTCATCGATCTCGGCCCATTCTACATCTTCTTCGCCGCGTTCGTGGTGGTGGCCTTCGGCAATGCCGTCAATCTCACCGATGGACTGGACGGACTGGCGACCATGCCGGTGATCATCGCAAGCCTCGCCTTCCTGCTCATTTCCTATCTCGTCGGCAATGCGCTCTTCGCCGAATATCTCGGAATCCCCCACGTCCTCGGAGCGGGGGATCTGACCGTGCTCTGTTCAGCGATCATCGGTGCCGGCCTCGCCTTCCTCTGGTTCAATGCACCGCCCGCCGCCGTCTTCATGGGTGATACAGGGAGCCTCGCTCTGGGCGGGGCGCTCGGAGCGATCGCGGTCGCGACCCAGCACGAAATCGTCCTCGGGATCATCGGCGGGCTTTTCGTCGTCGAGGCGATGAGCGTCATCATCCAGGTGCTGGTCTACAAGCGCACCGGGCGCCGCGTGTTCAGGATGGCACCCATTCATCATCATTTCGAACAGATGGGCTGGTCCGAATCGACCGTCGTCATCCGTTTCTGGATCATCAGCTTCACGCTTGCCCTGGCGGGTCTGTCGACCCTGAAGCTGAGATGATCACAAGCCCTGCCTTCGCAGGGAAGAAATATGCCGTTCTCGGACTTGCCCGGTCTGGCCTTTCGGCCGTGGAGGCGCTGGTTGCGAGCGGTGCCGAAGTCATGGCCTGGGACAATCGTCCGGAGGCGCGCGATGCGGTCGCTGGGAAGGCACGGATTGGCGACCTGCTGACGGAAGATCTGGAGGGCTATGCAGGGATCGTGGTCTCGCCGGGAGTCCCGATCAATCGTCACCCGATCGCCGACAAGGCTCGCCAGGCCGGGGTTCCGATCGTCGGCGACATCGAGCTGTTCGCTCTGGCGCGGCCATCGCTTCCGCCGCACAAGGTGGTCGGGATCACGGGGACCAACGGCAAGTCCACGACGACCTCGCTTGTCTTCCACATCGCCCGAAGCGCCGGTCTTCCCGCCACCATGGCCGGGAATATCGGTTATCCGATACTCGGCCAGGAGCCGCTGGGCGAGGGCGGCGTCTATATTCTCGAGCTCAGTTCCTACCAGATCGATCTCACGGCCAGTCTGGACTGCGATGTCGCTTTGCTCCTGAATATCAGCCCCGACCATCTCGATCGCTATGACGGGGTCGAGGATTATGCCCGGTCGAAGGCAAGGCTGTTCGACATGCAGACAGCCGATCATGTCGCCATCATCGCGACCGACGATCCTTATTCCCGCCGGATCGCAGCCGGGCTTCGCGGGCGGCCCATCCTGGTTTCCGCCGACCATGTCGAGGGCCAGGACCGGTGGCCTGCGCTTCAGGGTCCGCACAATGCGCAGAATGCCGTTTCTGCCATTGCCGCGGGATCCGCGCTCGGCATTTCCGACACGGTTATAGCCCAGGCGCTTCAAAGCTATCGCTCGCTTCCTCACCGGATGGAACTGATTGCCGAGATAAATGGTGTCCGCTTCATCAATGACAGCAAGGCGACCAATCCGGATTCGACGGCGCCGGCACTGGCCGCTTTTCCATCCGTCCACTGGATTCTTGGCGGGCTTGCCAAGAGCGACGACCTGGGTCCCTGCGAAGAGCAGCTGGACCATGTTCGCGCAGCCTATACGATCGGTGAGGCGGGACCATTATTTGCCCGCTTGCTCGAAGGCAAAGTGCCTGTAAGACAATGTGAATTGCTGATAGAGGCAGTGCAGTGCGCGGCTGGCTCTGCAGCCCCGGGCGAAGTCGTTCTGCTGTCTCCGGCCTGCGCCTCTTTCGACCAGTTCAGGGATTTCGAGGCGCGCGGGGAGGCGTTTCGAGCGGCGGTGGGGGCCTTGGCGTGATGGGGGACTTGAGAATGGCGAGCAGTGGGGCGGCTCAGGATGCCGGAAGGAATCTGGCGGGTCGGCTGGGCCGATCGGACACAAGTACCCTTGGCCGCTGGTTCTGGGAGATCGACAAGGTCCTACTGATCCTGGTGGCGGTGCTGGTTTCGATCGGGCTGATTGCCGTCGCTGCGGCCTCCCCGGCGGCTTCCCAGCGTTATTCGGGCGGCGGGATCACCGTCGACTCCTTATATTATTTCTACCGCCAGCTGATGTGGATCTTCGTCGCAATGCCGGTGATGATCGCGGTATCGATGCTTCCGAAGGCGGCTGCCCGGAGGCTCTGCCTGGCCGGTGCGGTCCTGTTCACCTTCCTTCTCGTCCTGGTTCCGGTCATTGGTCAGGAAGTGAACGGTGCCCGGCGCTGGATCTCGCTCGGATTCACCCAGTTCCAGCCTTCCGAATTTCTGAAACCCCTCTACATCGTCAGCATCGCCTGGCTCCTGTCTCTGAAGGGGAAGGACGAATCCCTTCCCGTCGTTCCACTGACGGCCGCAATTACCGGGATCATCGCCCTGCTTCTGATGCAGCAGCCGAATTTCGGCGAAACGATCATTTTCGTGGCTGCCTGGGTGATGCTTCTTGCAGTCGCCGGAGCTCCGCTTCGAATGCTCGGTCTCCTTGGCGCTGCCGGGTTGGCCGCCGTCATTCTCGCTTATTTCTTCTACGATGTCGCAACCCAGCGCATCGACGGCTTCCTTTTCTCGGAAGGCGACAATTATCAGGTGGAATCGGCGCTTCGGACGCTGACTGCAGGCGGTCTGTTCGGCCTTGGCCCCGGCGCCGGTACCCGCAAATTCTCACTTCCCGAGCCGCACACGGACTATATCTACTCGGTGATCGGCGAGGAATTCGGAATCATCGCCTGTCTGGCCATCGCGATTCTCTACCTGACGATCGTCGCCCGGGTCCTGATCCGGCTTCTTCACGAGGAAGACCGGTTCCTCGTCCTTGCAACGGCCGGGCTGGTCACTCAGTTCGGCCTCCAGGCTCTCATCAACATGGCGGTGAACGTCCATATCGCGCCCTCCAAGGGCATGACCCTCCCGTTCATTTCCTATGGCGGATCGTCCATGGTCGCCTTGTCGCTGGGCTTCGGCCTGCTGCTCGCCTTCAGCCGGCGAAACCCCTATCTCCATCGCTCGCCTTACGTCGTGAAACGGACCGGACTTCGCTGATGGTGATGTCGCGCCATTTCGTCCTTGCTGCCGGAGGCACCGGTGGGCACATGATTCCGGCCCATGCACTGGCGGAGGAGCTTGTCCTTCGCGGACATCGGGTGGCACTGATCACCGATGATCGTGGGGCCCGGATCCCCAATCTGTTCGACAATGTGCAGGTGCATGTGCTTCCGGCCGGCCGGCTCTCGGGAGGTCCGGTCGGCTGGTTCAGGGCCGCGCGCAACATCCTTACGGGGCGGGCCATGGCCCTCCGGCTCTACGAGACGTTCCGTCCTTCGGCCGTTGTCGGCTTCGGGGGGTATCCCGCCTTTCCCGCTCTCCTTGCGGCCAGGGCCAATCGCATACCGACCGTCATTCACGAACAGAATGCGGTCCTTGGCCGGGTCAACAGGCTGGTGGCGAGCCGGGTCGACGCGATCGCCACGGCCTATTCCGAAGTCCAGCGCCTCCCCTCCAATTCTGCAGACAAGATCCGTCTCGTCGGCAATCCCGTCCGAGCGGAAGTCCTTGCGCTTCGTGATCAATCCTTCCCGGCGATCGGCGAGGAAGGGATCTTCCGGCTGCTGGTGACCGGTGGCAGCCAGGGCGCCTCGATCCTCTCCCGGGTGGTTCCGGAGAGCCTTGCCCTGCTTCCGGAGCATTTCCGTCGCCGGCTCCAGGTCACCCAGCAATGCCGGCCTGAGGATATCGAGCAGGTGCGCTCGCGTTATGCCGAATTCGCGATTCCGGCCGATCTTGCGACCTATCTTCCCGACCTCCCGGAGCGGCTCGCCTGGAGCCATCTGGTTATCGCCCGGGCGGGAGCCTCGACGATCGCGGAACTGACGGCTGCGGGGCGTCCGGCAATACTCGTTCCGCTGCCAAGCGCGACGGACGATCATCAGACCGCCAATGCGCGCGAAATGACCAATGCCGGCGGTGCGAGGGCAATCGCCGAAAGCCGGTTCACCCCGATCGAACTGGCCAAGCAGATGCAGAAGCTCGCTCTCGAACCCGGAAGTCTCGCCAATGCCGCATCGCGGGCCCGGTCCGTCGGGCGGCCCGACGCGGCCCGCGACCTCGCCGACCTTGTCGAGCAGATCGGGCGCAATCCCGGCGTGGATCCTCAGTTCGTCCGCGACAATGTGCTTCGGCCAATGCCCGGGGGAGTGCCGGCGTGAGGGGTGTCGGCACCGATATCGGAACGATCCATTTCGTCGGCATCGGCGGCATCGGGATGTCCGGAATTGCCGAGGTCATGCACATCCTGGGCTACCAGGTGCAGGGGTCCGACGTCGCCGAGAATTACGTCGTCGAAGGGCTTCGAAAGGCCGGCATCCCGGTCGCCATCGGACATGATCCCGACAATCTCGGCGACTCGGCGGTGGTCGTCGTGTCCACTGCGATCCGGAAGGATAATCCGGAAGTGGAGGCGGCCTATGCCCGCCGAATACCGGTCGTCCGCCGAGCGGAGATGCTGGCCGAGCTGATGCGTCTCAAGTCCACGGTCGCGGTTGCCGGCACCCACGGCAAGACGACGACGACCTCGATGATCGCTGCACTGCTGGATGCGGGCGGGATCGACCCGACCGTGATCAATGGCGGGGTCATCAACGCGTACGGATCGAACGCCCGGCTGGGCAACTCGGACTGGATGGTCGTCGAAGCTGACGAGAGCGACGGGAGCTTTCTCCGGCTCGACGGAACGATCGCCGTGGTTACCAACATCGATCCCGAGCATCTCGACCATTATGGAAGCTTCGATCGGGTCAAGGACTCCTATGTCGAGTTCGTCGAGAATGTGCCTTTCTATGGCGCGGCCCTGCTCTGCGTCGATCATCCCGAAGTCCAGTCGATCATTCCAAGGCTCCGTGATCGCCGAGTCGTTACCTATGGTTTCGCAGCACCTGCCGACGTCCGTGGTGAAAATGTCGTTCCGATCCCGGGCGGGAACCGATTTGATGTCTCCATCCGGGACCGGGCAGGCGCGGTTCGGACGATCAGCGGGATCGAGCTTCCGATGCCAGGCCGGCACAATGTCCAGAATGCGCTTGCGGCGATCGGCGTGGCCGCCGAACTCGGCATCGCCGATCAGGACATTGCCCACGGATTCGAGAAGTTCCATGGCGTCAAGCGCCGCTTCACTCAGGTGGGTGAAGTGGAAGGCGTCGTCATCATCGATGATTATGGCCACCATCCGGTCGAGATAAAGGCGGTTCTCTCGGCGGCTCGCGAAGGTGCCGAAGGCCGGGTCATCGCCCTGGTTCAGCCGCATCGCTATTCCCGGCTCAACGATCTGATGGAGGAGTTTCAAGGCGCCTTCAATGACGCTGATATCGTCATGGTCGCCCCCGTCTACGCCGCTGGCGAGGAGCCGATCGAGGGTGTCGACAACGAGGCTCTGGCCGAAGGCCTCAAGGAACGGGGCCATCGCGCCGTCTGCACCGTCAGCGACTCCGCCGATGCGGCTCGAAGGCTTCGCGACATTGCCGCGCGCGGGGACAGGGTCATCTGCCTTGGGGCCGGGGACATCACCAAATGGGCGGCAGGCCTTGCCGATGCGATCCGTGAAGCGAGGCTCAAGCGATGAGCGAAACCGTCGAGCTTCCAAGCCTGAAGGGCACGATCGAAGAAGGCGGCAGCCTCGCCGATTTCATCTGGTTTCGAACCGGCGGCCCCGCCCAATGGCTGGTCAGGCCTGCAAGCATCGAGGATCTTGCCGAATTTCTCGGTCGCCTCGACCCCTCGGTGCCCGTTCTTCCGATCGGAGTCGGTTCCAATCTCATCGTTCGCGATGGCGGGGTCCCGGGGGTGGTGGTTCGCCTGCCGAAAAGTCTTGCCGCAGTAACGGTGGAGCCCGGCGGCCGGATTCGGGCCGGTGGCGGCGCAATGGGAATCACCGTCGCCAGCAAGGCGCGCGACTCGGGACTTTCAGGGCTTGAATTTCTTCGTGGCATTCCCGGGACTGCGGGGGGCGCAGTGCGGATGAACGGCGGTGCCTATGGCCGCGAGGTCGCCGACATCCTCGTCGAGGCGACCCTGGTGCTCCGCGACGGCCGGATCGAGACCTGGCCAGTGGATCGGTTCGGCTACACCTATCGCCACAGCGAGATTCCGAACGGCGCGGTCGTCGTGGAGACGCTGTTCCAGGGCAGTCCGGGCGAGCCTGAGGCGATCGGCGCCGAAATGGACCGGATAGCGGCGGAGCGCGAGGCTAGTCAGCCTCTGCGTTCCCGGACCGGCGGCTCGACCTTCAAGAATCCGCCGGGCACCATGGCCTGGAAGCTGATCGACGAAGCAGGATGTCGCGGGCTCCGGATCGGCGATGCCCAGGTGTCCGACAAACATTGTAATTTCCTGCTCAATCTCGGCAATGCGACCGGAGCGGAAATCGAGGCCCTGGGCGAGGAAGTCCGGCGGCGGGTCCTCGCCCGGTCCGGAGTCGAACTGGAATGGGAAATTCAGCGCGTAGGGGTTTCGGACTGATGGAAAAGCTTCACGTCGCCGTGTTGATGGGCGGCTGGTCCTCAGAAAGGGAAGTCTCGCTTGTGACCGGCAGGGGCGTGGCCGATGCGCTCGAAAGCCGCGGCCATCGGGTAACCCGGATCGATATGGATCGGGACGTGGCGCAGCGAATTGCCGAAGCAAAGGCCGACGTCGTCTTCAACGCCCTTCACGGAACTCCGGGGGAAGATGGAACCGTCCAGGGCCTGATGGACCTGATGGGAGTTCGCTACACGCACAGCGGCGTTTCAACGTCGGTGATCGCCATTGACAAGGAACTGACCAAGAAGGTCCTCGTGCCTCATGGAATACGGATGCCTGAGGGCCAGGTCGTCGAAAGCGAAACCCTCTATTCGAACGATCCCTTGCCTCGTCCCTATGTCCTGAAGCCGGTCAACGAAGGCTCATCGGTCGGAGTCGCGATCATTACCGACGAAGGCAATGCAGGCCAGCCGATCGGCCGCCATGTCGACGGTCCCTGGAAACAGTTCGACCGGCTTCTTGCCGAGCCCTTCATCAGGGGACTCGAACTGACCGTTGCGGTGCTCGGCGACCAGGCCCTCGCAGTAACCGAGTTGAAGCCGACCCAGGGCTTTTATGATTATGATGCCAAATATACCGATGGCCTTACCCAGCATGTCTGTCCGGCCGAGATCCCCACCGAGATCCGCGATCTTGCGATGGACATGGCCAGCCGAGCCCACCGAATCCTGGGTTGCGAGGGTGCCTCGCGATCGGACTTCCGCTGGGATGAGGAGCGCGGCCCCGATGGTCTCTACCTCCTGGAGGTGAACACTCAGCCTGGAATGACCCCGTTGAGCCTGGTTCCGGAACAGGCGAAGGTCTGCGGAATCGACTATCCGGAGCTTGTCGAACGGATCGTGAGGGCGGCTTTATGACGGCAAGGATCGCACGCGGTGGGGCGACGAAGGGACGGGCGAAGTCGCGCGCTCCGTCGCGAAGCGTCAGCACCCGCCGATCGAAGCCGCAGAGCCTCCTTCAGTCCGCAGGCTTCGAGCCCGGCACGGGCAGGAGGATTGGGGGTTGGCTCTTCGCGGGCATGGCCGCAGCGATAGCGATTGCTGCCTTGCTCGCCTTTCGAGTTCCCGCTCTTGCAGCCAATAGCGTCGCGGAGACGATCGGTGATGCCGGCTTCACGATGAAGCGGGTGGAGATACAGGGTGCGGAACGGGTATCACGCCTCGACATCTACAATGTCGCCTTCGATCAGCCGAGCATGGCGCTCCCGCTTCTCGACCTGGAATCGACCCGCGATCGTCTCTTGCGCTTCGGGTGGGTGAAGGAGGCTCGGGTATCGCGCCGCTGGCCCGACACTCTGGTCGTCGACCTGGTCGAACGTCAGCCGATGGCGATCTGGCAGCACGAGCACAGGCTGAGTCTGATCGACGGCGAAGGTGTGGTGCTCGAACCGGTTCCGCTGGAGGCGATGCCTGATCTGCCGCTGGTTATCGGTCCGGCGGCCAACCGGCAGATCACCCGGCTCACGGGGCTGCTCCAGTCGACTCCGCACCTTCGGCCGCAGATCACCGGTGCGACCTGGGTCGGTGGCCGGCGCTGGGATATCCGGTTCCAGACCGGAGAAACCCTTACCCTGCCGGAAGGCGAGGAAGCCCCGCGGGCCTTGCTGCGTTTTGCCCGGATGGATCAGCAGACCCAGCTTCTCGGCCGTGGCTTCGTCCGCTTCGACATGCGCGATCCCAGGCGGATGGTGGTTCGGGTCTCGAACGAGCCCGGGACCAGCGTTCCGGAACTGGCACCGCCCGATCCCGGCCCGATTCCCGAAGATCTTGCGAGGACCATCTAGTGCGCCGACCCCAGCCGGCCCCCGCCCGACGACTGGTCGCGGCCCTTGATGTCGGCACGTCCAAGGTCTCGGCGCTGATCGCCGAACCCGACGAGGACGGCCGCCTCAGGATCCTCGGAACTGGCCAGCGCGAAAGTCGCGGGGTCAAGCGCGGTTTCATCGCCGACATGGAACGAAGCGAGCGGGCGATCCGGGAAGCGGTCGAGCAGGCGGAGCGGATCGCCGGAACCAATATCGACCAGGTCTTCGTCGGCTTTTCTGCCGGCGGTCTCGTCAGCGATGTGGCGAGCGTTGAAGTCGCCATCGGCGGACGGCGGGTGACGGACGAGGATCTGGAGTCTCTTCTCGCTGCCGGAAAGGACTCGATCGATCCCGAAGGACGGATGATCCTCCATGCCATTCCGGCGCTCTACACGATCGACGGAATGACCGGGGTAAAGCAGCCGCGTGGCCTCCATGCCGACCGCCTCGCCGTCGACATCCATGTCGTTGCAGCGGACCCGTCGCCGGTTCGCAATCTCGATCTTTGCGTCCGCTCGGCCCACCTGGGCGTTGAAGCTATCGTTGCCTCTCCGGTCGCTGCCGGAAAGGCCTGCCTGAGCGAGGAGGAACGTGAACTGGGTGTGGCGCTCGTCGAACTCGGCGCAGGTGTGACGAACGTGTCGCTCTTCGCCGGTGGAATGCTGGTCGGTCTGAAGACCCTGCCTTTCGGCGGGAGCGACATTACCGACGATATTGCCGCCGCCTTCGGAACCCGCCGGGCCGAGGCCGAGCGTATCAAATGCTTTTACGGCTCGGCGATGACCAGCCCGCGCGACAATCACGACATGATCGAGCTTGCGCCGATCGCCGGCGGTCAGGAGGGTATCGAATCCCTTCGAATAACCCGTGCGCAGCTGGTTGCGGTGATCCGGCAACGCCTGGAGCATCTCACTTCCCAGATCGAGACGGCTCTGAAGTCTCTCGGCTTCCATGGGCCGTTCGGTCGGCAGGTCGTTCTGACCGGAGGCGGTGCCGAGCTGAAGGGCATCGCCGATTATGCCCAGGGTGTACTCGGGCGAACGGTTCGGGTCGGCCGGCCTGCGCTTCCGGGCCTCCCCGACGCCCATGGCGGCCCCGCTTTTTCGACTCTTGCGGGCCTCGCCTTGTTCGCCGCTTCCGACGAGATCGATCTTCGGCCCGGATTTCCAGGCGCCGCCGCCCGGGAAAAGGGTGGCGGCAACATGTTCCAGCGGCTGATTTCAGCCTTCAGGAGCGAATATTGAGAAAAATGACTCGCCCGTTAACTTTTTACTCGCACCCGAGAATCGCATCGTGCAAAAGGGTTTAGAGGGAGCGCTTCGACGGGCGCGAGGGCACAGGGGAGACCAGCCATGAGCATCGATTTCATTCGCCCCGAA
>CAYOJN010000040.1:0-12635 GCA_964404245.1 uncultured Sphingosinicella sp.
TAGATGGCGACGGCGAGGTTCATCGCCGGGCCGGTGGCGCGGAAGACGGCGACGGCCATCGGCAGGAGGACGCCCGAGGTGGCGACCGGAATGTCGAGCCTGGCCGCTGATCGAAGCATGGCCGGAAGCGAGGCGAGCGAGGACTGGGTGCTGAAGGCGACCGCCTGGCTCGGCGCAATGGCTCGGGTGAAATGGCCGAAGGAAAGCTTCGCTCCGATCCGGGCCACGGGCCAGGCGGCGAGCCAGATGACGATTCCGATCGCCGAGACGATCAGCACATAATGGAGAAGGGCGCCGAAGGCCGAGCCACCGGCCCGGGCGCCGACGACATAGGCAAGGGCGAAGACGCCGATCGGCCCGACCAGCAGGATCCAGTCGATGATCACCAGCATCGCATCGCCAAGCGCCTTGAAGAAACCGACCAGCCGTTCGCGCGGCTCTTCAGGCAGGCGGGTGACCGCAAAGGCGAAGATCAAGGTGAAGATGATCAGCGGAAGGATCGCTTCCTCGGCCGCTGCGGCGAAGACATTGGAAGGGACGATCGAAAGCAGGAAGTCGGCGAAACTGGGCGCCTGTCCGACCGGGCCCGAAGTCGAAAGGGCATCGCGAAGCGAGGCGGCCGCTTCGATTGGGAGCGGGAACAGGCCGAGGACGATCGGGGTCAGGACCGCCGCGGCAAGCGCCGAGATCCACAGGATCAGGATGAAGAGGAGCAGGGCCCGGCCGGCAAGCCGGTTCGCCCGCGCTGCCTGGGCAGAAGCCGCGATCCCGGTGATCAGGAGCGCGACGACCAGGGGCACGATCGTCATTCGAAGCGCATTGAGCCACAAGGTGCCGATCGGCTCGACCAAGGCGAGCGAACCTTCGACCCAGTCTCCGCCCGCTGCGACGGCGAGGATCCCGGAAAGAAGGCCGACGACCAGGGCGACGAGAATCCGTGTGGCGCGTGACATACGCCTGCATAATCGGGCATCGAGCGCCCGTCTCGCCCTTTCCATCGCGCCGCGCTATCAGGCCGCCAATGACGATCATGCCCAGTGGGCAAAGGACAAGGGTTCGCTCAAATGACTCGCAAATATTTCGGTACTGACGGGATCAGGGGCCGGACCAACCAGTTGCCGATGACGGCCGAAATGGCCCTGAAAATCGGCCAGGCCGCCGGCGCCCATTTCCAGCGCGGGGATCATCGCCACCGGGTCGTGATCGGCAAGGATACCCGGCTTTCCGGCTACATGATGGAAACCGCGCTCATTTCCGGCTTCACCAGCGTCGGGATGGACGTCGTGATGGTCGGGCCGGTTCCAACCCCGGGCGTCGCGATGCTCACCCATTCGATGCGGGCCGATCTTGGGGTCATGATCTCGGCAAGCCACAACAAGTTCGTCGACAATGGGATCAAGCTGTTCGGGCCCGACGGCTACAAGCTGTCGGACCAGGATGAACTGGCGATCGAGGCCCTTCTCGAGGTCCCGCCGAAGCTGGTCCAGTCCGAGCAGATCGGCCGGTCGAAGAAGATCGAGGATGCGCGCGGGCGCTACATTCACGCTGCAAAGCTCACCTTTCCGGACCAGCTCGGGCTCGACGGGCTCAAGATCGTCGTCGATTGCGCAAACGGCGCCGCCTATCAGGTCGCGCCCTCGGCTCTTTGGGAGTTGGGTGCCGAAGTGATCGCGATCGGGGTCGATCCCAATGGTCTCAACATCAACGAGGGCTGCGGGTCGACCGATACGGCCTTGCTCAGCCGGACCGTCGTCGAACAGGGTGCCCATATCGGGCTCGCGCTCGATGGCGATGCCGACCGGCTCATCGTCGTCGACGAAAAGGGCAGGGTGGTCGATGGCGACCAGCTGATGGCCCTCATCGGTTCGGCCTGGAACCGCCGTGGAAAGCTTCGCGGGGGCGGGATCGTCGCGACGATCATGTCCAATCTCGGCCTCGAACGCTTCCTGGGCGGGGTCGGCCTTCGTCTCGAACGCACGAAGGTCGGCGACCGCTATGTCCTGGAGGCGATGCGAAGCGGCGGCTTCAATGTCGGCGGCGAGCAATCCGGCCACATCATCCTGACCGATTATGCAACCACTGGCGACGGGCTCGTCGCAGGACTCCAGATCCTCGGCGAACTGGTCGAGTCCGGTCGGCCGGCAAGCGAGCTCCTTTCGCTTTTCGAGCCCTTGCCCCAGCGGCTCAAGAATGTCCGCTTCGAAGGGCGCGAACCACTGGAATCGCCAAAGGTCAAGGCGGCCATCGCCGATGGCGAGGCAAGGCTCGGCGGGGACGGGCGGCTCGTCATCCGCAAGTCAGGGACCGAGCCCGTCATCCGGGTGATGGCCGAGGGCGAGGACGAGGCTCTGGTCGACGAGGTGGTCGATACCGTTTGCGAAGCCGTCAGGGCGTCCTGACCAGGGGATCGGAAGGGAAAGAGAAGTGGCGCTGGAGATGAGACCCGATTGCGAACGCTGCGGCCGCGACCTGCCGCCGGACCAGGAGGGCGCACTGATCTGCTCGTTCGAATGCACCTTCTGCGCCGATTGCGCTTCCGGCCCGCTTGGCGGGACCTGCCCCAATTGCGGCGGGTCCTTCCAGCCCAGGCCGACCCGGGCGGTCCAGTTGCTCGATCGTCACCCGGCCTCGACCCGGCGAATGGGGCCGCAATGATCCCGCCTCGTATCCTCATCATCGCCGGATCGGATTCCGGAGGCGGTGCCGGTATCCAGGCCGACATCAAGACGGTGACCCTGTTCGGCGGCCATGCGATGACCGCGATCACTGCAATCACGGCCCAGAACAGCCTCGGGGTCGCCGAGGTGATGACGGTTCCGACGTCGCTCGTTCTGAAGCAGATGGACGTGGTTCTCGAGGATCTCGGCGCGGACGCCGTGAAGATCGGGATGATCGGCTCGGCCGAAACGGCTTCGGCGTTGGCCGACCGGCTCGAGGGGCTTAAGCTTCCGATCGTCTTCGATCCGGTCATGGTCGCAACCAGCGGCTCGGCACTTGCGGACGAGGCGACGGTCGCGGCCTTCGACCGGCTGATGCGGATCGCGACGGTCGCGACCCCCAATGTGCCCGAGCTAGCGGCCCTGACCGGACGGGAAATCGGGCGGCTCGAGGACGTGGAGGAAATCGCGCTCGCCCTCGTCCGGGATGTCGGCTCCGCAGTCCTTGCCAAGGGCGGGCATCTCGATTCTTCGGTGCTGACCGACACCCTGGTCGAGCCGGGCGGAAGACTGCGCCAGTGGGAGGCGGAGCGGATCGAAACGCTCAACACCCATGGCACCGGCTGCACCCTTTCAAGCGCGATTGCCTGCGGCCTCGCCCAGGGGCGCGACCTGTTCGATTCGGTCACTCGGGCTCGGGCCTATGTGCAGTCGGCGATCCGGAGTGCACCGGGCTTCGGCAATGGTCATGGCCCGATCGGTCATGCGCTCGGGACCGTGCCGTGGAATCTGATCCACAACTTTGTCGACTGAAGCGCGCTCAAGCCTCTCCCTTCCAACGCAAAGGCTTGATAGTCACGAGGCCATGGCCCGACCCTGCTTCAAGCTCGAAAAGATCCATCCCGTACCGCTTGCCGGAGTGGACGAAGCGGGGTGTGCGCCGCTGGCCGGCCCGGTCGTCGCCGCTGCCGTCATCCTCGATCGTGAGAAATTCCCGCGCGGTATCGATGATTCCAAAGCTCTTCCTGCAGCCACCCGAGAAGCCATTTTTGCCCGCTTGAAGAAGGTCGCCATCATCGGCGTCGGGATGGCCTCGGTCGAAGAGATCGACCGGCTCAACATCTACTGGGCGCGGATGCTTGCAATGACCAGGGCCGTGGATGCGCTCGGGATCGATCCGGCCATGGTCCTCGTCGACGGCAACCGCTGCCCGAAATGGGAGCGCCCTTCGATCGCCATTGTCGCCGGCGACTCCCGCTGCCGCTCGATCGCTGCAGCCTCGATCGTCGCGAAGGTTACCCGCGACCGGATCATGGCCGGTCATGCCCGCGATCATCCCGGCTATGGCTGGGTGACGAACAAGGGTTATGGCACCAAGGAGCATCTTCGGGCCCTGAAGGAACTTGGCCCGACCCCGCTGCATCGCCGAAGCTTCGGCCCGGTCCAGCAGCTCGCTTTGTCTCTCTAGGCCGACGATTGGCGGAGGATTGAGTCCTTTGCGACACACCACTTCCGATTGAGTTCCGCAGCCGCACTTACCCACAAGATGTTGCGGTAGACTCCTTTCGTTCCCGTAACATCAGATCCGGTTTCAACCCTCTTCCCCAAGTCCTTGTTCTTGACCGCGGAGTCCGGCTGACTCAGCATTGGGGGACAAGGACGGGCGGAACCGTCGGGGTCTGATCGCCGGTTCGCCGGTCGAATGGGGGGCACAAGATGAGCGTGATGGGGCGTGTCGATACGGTCGCGAGGCCGCGCCGTTCGGCGAAGAAGGCACCGGGGGCGGAACTGCCCCTCGACCGGATCCTTCAGGGAGACTGCGTGTCCAGAATGGCTTCGCTTCCCGATGGCTGCGTCGACCTGGTCTTCGCCGACCCGCCCTACAATCTCCAGCTTGGCGGCGACCTGTTCCGGCCCGAAGGAGGCCGGGTCGATGCCGTCGACGATGATTGGGACAAGTTCGCGACCTTTGCCGATTATGACGCCTTCACCCGCGCCTGGCTGAAGGAAGCCAGGCGGATCCTGAAGCCCAATGGCACCTTGTGGGTCATCGGCAGCTATCACAATATCTACCGGGTCGGTGCCGCGCTCCAGGACGAGGGCTACTGGATTCTCAACGACATCATCTGGCGCAAGTCCAACCCGATGCCCAACTTTCGCGGCACCCGCTTCACCAATGCGCACGAGACCCTGATCTGGGCCTCGCGCTCGGAGGATAGCCGCTACACCTTCAACTACCGGGCGATGAAGGCGCTGAACGACGATCTCCAGATGCGCTCGGACTGGCTCTTGCCCATCTGCGCGGGCTCCGAGCGGGTCAAGGGAGAAGGGGGCGCAAAGGCCCATCCGACCCAGAAGCCGGAAACCCTGCTCTACCGGGTCCTCCTGGCCTGCTCCAATCCCGGCGACGTCGTCCTCGATCCCTTTTTCGGCACCGGGACCACCGGCGCGGTGGCCCGCCGGCTTGGCCGTCACTGGATCGGGATCGAGCGCGAGAAACGCTATATCAAGGTCGCCAGCGAACGGATCGCCTCGACCCTCGAACTCGACGAAAGCGCGATGAAGGTGATGGCCTCGCGGTCGGCCCAGCCAAAGGTGCCGTTCGGTACCCTGGTCGAAAACGGGCTGGTCCAGCCCGGAACCCTGCTCGTCGATGCCAGGCGCCGCTGGAGTGCGCAGGTCCTCGCCGATTCCTCGATCGAACATGGCAGCCAGCAGGGCTCGATCCACAAGATCGGTGCCCTGGTCCAAGGCGCTCCAAGCTGCAATGGATGGACCTTCTGGCATGTCGAGGAGGGCGGAAAACTGAAGCCGCTGGATTCGCTGCGCCAGGATTATCTCGCGATCCTCGGCTGAGCCGGATCGGCAGCGAAAATGACCCGGAAAGTCTATCTCCGACCGACGGCCTTCGTCGATTCCCCTTTCGGCAAGGACGGTCAGGTGGCCCGGCTCGCCGGCGGCCTGGTCTGGTTTTCGGCGGTCGAGATCCTGACCGATTGCGGCGCCGAGCTCGTCCCGGTGGCCGGGATGGAAAGCCGGCTCGAAGCGCTTGGCGAAAGGGCGCAGTCGCTCTGGGCCAACCTCGTTTCGCCCCGGCAGCCGCTACAGCTCGGATCCCGGACGGTAAGGCTCGACCAGCCCCAGATCGCCGCAATCCTCAATGTCACTCCCGACAGCTTCTCGGACGGCGGCCAGAATGAGACCGCCGAACAGGCGATCCAGGCCGGCCATGAGATGAGCGCCGCAGGGGCAGCGATCATCGATGTCGGCGGGGAATCGACAAGGCCGGGGTCGAAGCCGGTCTGGGAAGGCGATGAAGCGGCCCGGATCCTTCCGGTCGTTGAACGGCTCGCTTCGTCCGGAGCGGCGGTCTCGGTGGACAGCCGGAAGGCGCTGGTAATGGAGCAGGCGCTCGCTGCCGGAGCAACGATGATCAACGATGTCTCGGCGCTGAGCTGGGACGATCGCTCGATGGAAGTGGTCGCCAGGGCCGGCTGCCCGGTCGTCCTGATGCATCACCGCGGATCACCGGAATCGATGCAGGACGATCCTCGCTACGACCGCCCGGTCCTTCTCGAAGTGAGTGACTGGCTGGAGGAAAGGATCGAAGCGGCGGTCGCGGCCGGGATCGAGCGAGACCGGATCGTCGTCGACCCCGGCTTCGGTTTCGGAAAGACCGTCCAGCACAATCTCCAGCTGATGAACGGCCTTGCCCTTCTCCACGGTCTTGGCTGCCCGATCATGATCGGAGCGAGCCGGAAGCGGACCGTCGGCGCGCTTTCGGGCGAGGCTCCAGCCGATCGCCGGCTCGGCGGATCGATCGCCTTCGCTCTCAAGGCCGCGGAACAGGGTGTCCAGCTGCTCCGGGTCCATGACGTTCCGGAAACGCTCCAGTCGATCAGGGTCTGGCGGGGACTTCGCGACAGCGCCCTGATGCCGTCCTGATCAGTCGAGGCCGTAGCGATCGGGCTGGAACCGGATTCCGTCTCTAGTCGGCAAGGCAGTGAAATAGGCGATATAGACCGGCACCGGGACGGGAAGGTCCACTTCTTCTTCTGGGGCTCCGGAAGGCGTGGGTACGGATCCCCCGAACAGCCAGCGCGCAAGCGCTCCGGCATCCTCGAGCCGAACGCAGCCGGAGCTGATCCGGCGGTCGTCGCGGCGGAAATGGTCCTTGAAAGGCGTATCGTGAAGGTAGATTCCAAGCTCGTTCGGGAACATGAACTTGATTTCGCCCATCATATTGTCCGGCCCCGGCCGCTGGCGAAGATTCACATAACGTTTCCCAGCTGCGACCTCAGGCCAGTTCACCTTGCCCGGGTCGAGTCGCCGGGGATTCTCGCTCCAGTCGGAAAGGACTTCGAGCCGTTCGGAGCGGATTGCGGCGGCGCCGCTCCGGACCGCCTTTCTTGCCCGCTGCCGGATCAGGTCGGGCGGGAGGTTCCAATAGGGGTTGAGGACGACATGGCGCATCAGTCCGGCCATGACCGGGGTCTTCATATCGGCCTTTCCGACGATCACCCGCATCGTCCCGCTGACCCGGCCCTGCTCGATGGTCCACATCCGCGCCGAGGCCGTGTCGACGAGCAGATAGCGGCCCGACCGGTTGGGGATATTGCGGGCCCGTTCGATATTGCGCTCGATCAGCTGCTCATAATGGCCTGGACCCCGGTTCAGCGCTTCGATCGTGGCCGGATCGGCCCGGCCCGTCGCTTCGAGGCCGTGGTCGCTCTGGAACATGGCGAGGCGCTTGCCGAGGTCCGGGCTGCCCTTCGCGACACCCAGGCGCCGGCGAAGCTGCTCGCCGTCCGCGCCGCTTCCGATCCGGATCGAGGGAAGCGACGACCATCGCGCCCGGTAGAGGGCGAGGCCCCGGACAAGACCGTCATGGACCGGATTGAGGACCAGAGTCTCCTCGATCGCCGAGCCAAGAGAAGGCGCCTCGATAAGCCGCTCGAGAAGAGCCGCCTTCGGCCGGGCGTCGGGGGCGAGTTCGGCATCGACATAGTGCATCGCCTTCCTTCGGGGCGGGCGGTTCACCCTTTCGGCCTCGTCGAGCCAGGATCGGGTCAGAAGCAGGTCGACCCGGGTAAGCGCGTTGGGGTCACCGCTGTCCGCGGCCTTCACCGCTCGATCCAGCTGCGGCTGGCGAGGAAGCTTCGAAAGCAGGGCCAGGGCTTCCGGCTTCAGTTTGCGGTCCCTGACCCAGATCGGTGCAAAGCCCCGCTCCCGGTAGAAAGCGGCGATTTCGGGCCCGACCTGGACAGGCTGCGCTGGAAGAGGTGCGGCCGCCGGCGCTGGCGCCGACCCGGCTGCCGGTAGAGCACCATAGCCCGACACGAGGGTCAGCGAAGCGGCGAGCGCCGAAGCGCGCAGGAGGTGCAATAGCCTGGACATGAGCTCTCAGCCGCCTGACTGTAAGCCAGTCCGTCCTCGATCGCCAATGCCTTAGCGGATTTGCGGCCCGCACTTCAGACTCTTCCTAAAGCGTATAACCGCCGTCGCTGACGAAGCAGGACCCGGTGACGAAGGCCGACTTTTCGGAAAGCAGGAAGGCGATCTGCTCGGCAATCTCCTCGGCCTTGGCATAGCGCTGGAGTGGCGTGGCCATGCTTCCCATCGCCTGAAAGGCGGCCTCTTCGCTTCCGGCCTCTGCGACCAGATCCTGGAAGAATGGAAGGTCGGTCCAGATCGACGTTTCGACCCCGCCGGGAGCGATACTGTTGACCCGGATCCGGTCCGGAGCACCTTCCTTCGCAGCGACCCGGCCAAGCTGGATGATCGCGGCCTTGGACGCCGCATAGGCGCCGACTCCGGGCTCGGCCTTGATCCCCGAGGCCGAAGCCGTGAGGACGATGGCGCCGCCGTCTCCGCCGGCCTTGATCGCCTTCATCGCTGCCTGGAGCGAAAGGAAGGCGCCATCGAGGTTGGCCGACATCACCCGTCGCCACTCGGCAAAGGCCGTATCGGCAATCGGCGACCCCGAAGCGATCCCGGCATTGATCGCGGCATGGGTAAGGCCTGTAAGGTCGGCCGACCCCCAAAGATCGGTATCGGCGACATCGCCGATCAATATCTGCCGCTCGCAGGGAAGCGAGAAGGCGAAGTCTCGAAGCCGGTCCTCGTCGCGATCGGAAAGGATCAGCTTGCGCGCTCCACCGGCGGCAAGGCGGGTGGCGAGCGCCGCACCGATTCCGGAGGCAGCGCCGGTGACGAGGATCACGGCATTGGAAAAGTCATTCATCGCTTACGCCTGGACAGGGTTTCGCTGCAGCGGACGGGCGCCGTTCCGGCGCCGGGAGCAGACCTGCACCCTAGAAGGTGGCGGCTTCGGCCGCAATGGCCGGTCCCCAGTCGGTCCCCAGCAACCCCAAGGCCTTGAAATCAGGCGGCGGCGTCGATCCCGAGTTCCCCAAGCTTCCGGTAGAGCGTCGACCGGCCGATACCCAGGCGCCGGGCGACTTCGGTCATCCGGCCCCGATAATGGCCGATGGCGAGTCGGATGACGTCCGCCTCGAGCTCGTCGAGGGGGCGCAAATGGCCGTCGGGCTGGTAGAGAGTGATTCCGGGCCCGTGAGCGAGCGCGGCCGTTGCCGACGTGCCCTCGAGGCGTTTGGCATGATAATCGTCCGATCGCCGGCCATGGGTCGATTCATTGGCGATATAGGGAAAGTCGGCTGCCGTCAGGGCATCGCTGTCGCAGAGGACGGCAGCCCGGAACAGGGCATTCTGAAGCTGCCTGATATTGCCCGGCCAGCCATAGCGCATGAGCACTTCCAGGCCGTCGTCGGTGATCGAAAGATGACGCATTCCGGGTTGCTCGGCGATCCTCGAAAGAAGGTGGCGGGCAAGGGCGGGAAGGTCGCTGATCCGGTCCCGAAGCGGCGGTATCGGGACGTGGACGACATTGAGTCGATAATAGAGATCCTCGCGGAATCGTCCCCCGGCGACCTCGTCGATCAGCCGGCGGTTGGTTGCGGCGATGATCCGTACGTCGACCAGCTGGGTGATCCGGCTCCCGACCCGCTGGATCTCGCCGGTCTCGAGCGTTCGGAGGAGCTTGACCTGGGCATCGAGCGGGAGCTCGCCCACCTCGTCCAGGAACAGGGTCGATCCGTCGGCATCCTCGAACCGCCCGATATGGCGGTCGAAAGCGCCGGTGAAGGCGCCTTTTTCGTGCCCGAAAAGCACCGATTCGACGAGGTTTTCAGGAATAGCTCCGCAATTGACGGTATGGAGCGGGCGTTTTCCTCGCGGGCTTGCCGCGTGGATGGCCTGGGCGATGATTTCCTTGCCCGATCCGCTTTCCCCTTCGATGAGTACGGAGACTCGGGCCCGCGCAGCCTTCGCAGCGACTGCAAGCGCTGCCCGGAACGGGGAGGCTGAGCCGACAATCTCGTCGAAGCCCAGGGTCTTGTTGATCTTTTCGGAAAGCGGGCGGAGCTCGCCGCTGGCCTTTCGCCGGTCGGTGGCCGTGTTCAGCGCTGCAAGAAGCCGGTCCGGAGCCAGCGGCTTGACCAGGAAGTCGCTCGCCCCCGCGCGCATCGCCTCGACGGCGCAGGCGACGCTGGTCTGGGCAGTGAGGACCAGAAGGGGAAGTTCGGGCCGCAATTCGCGAAGGGCGCGGATGATTTCGCTTCCTTCATCGCCCGGCAGCCAGTGATCGAGCAGGATCGCGTCGAATTTCGGTTCCTGCGGATCGTCAAGCATCAGCCTGGCGGTTTCGAGATCGTTCGCGCCTCGAACCCACCAGCCGGCGCGGGCGCCGATCGCACTGACCAGCCGGCGCTGGGCCGGTTCGTCGTCGATCAGCAGGAGGCATCGGTTCGGATCGGGCCGCATCTGTATCCCCTGTCCAGAAGTGAGACAAAGGGATAGCGCCGATTGGTAAAAACGGGCTTAAGGCCGGCTCGCCGGATGAAAGAGCCAGCGCTTGCCCTTTCTCTCCTGCCCTTGCTAAGCACTCATCCGAACCGGGTTGAAAGGGTAGTTGAATGGCAGCCAAAGGCGAGGGCAAGGTCGAGATGAAGGCCCACCAGGGCAGCTACAATCTGTTCACGGCGATCATCAAATGGGGTTCGATCGCAAGCGCGGTCGCAGTGGCCATCGTCATCCTCCTGATTTCCTGATCCGGCGCCAGGGTGAAGATCGCCGTCCTCAGGGAGACTGAAGAGAGCGAGCGGCGCGTTGCCGCGACTCCGGAGACGGTGAAGAAATTCGCTGCCCTTGGAGCACAGGTCGCGGTCGAACAGGGGGCCGGCGAAGGCGCGTCCATTGCCGATTCAGGCTATGAGGCGGCCGGAGCGACGGTGGTGCCGCGAGCGCAAGTGATCGCCGGCGCGGATATCCTGCTTTCGGTCCAGGGGCCGGATCCTTCCGATCTCGCCGGCGCTTCGCCCGGGGCCCGGCTGGTTGCGATCCTCGACCCGCTGGGAAAGCCCGAGCGGGTCCGGGCCTATGCCGCTTCAGGCCTCGAGGCGATGGCAATGGAGTTCATGCCCCGGATCACCCGGGCGCAATCGATGGACGTTTTGTCGTCGCAGGCCAACCTGGCCGGCTACAAGACGGTTCTCGATGCGGTCAGCGAATATGGCCGTGCGCTTCCGATGATGATGACTGCGGCAGGGACGATCCCGGCTGCACGGGTGTTCGTGATGGGAGTCGGCGTCGCAGGCCTCCAGGCGATAGCCACGGCCCGGCGTCTGGGCGCAATCGTTTCGGCGACCGACGTCCGGGCGGCGACCCGCGAACAGATTGAAAGCCTCGGTGCAAAGGCGATCTTCGTCGAAAAGGTCGAAGGGATCGAAGGGGAGGGTGCCGGCGGTTATGCGACCGAAATGTCCGAGGACTACAAGGCCGCGCAGGCGGAACTGGTCTCCACCCATATCGCGAAGCAGGACATCGTCATCACCACCGCCCTCATTCCGGGTCGGCCCGCGCCGAGGCTGATCAGCGATTCCCAGGTGGCAAGCATGCGCAACGGAAGCGTCATCGCCGATCTCGCCGTCGAACAGGGCGGCAATGTCGAAGGAAGCCAGGCGGGTTCGATCGTCGAGCGGCATGGGGTGAAGATCATCGGTCATCGCAACGTTCCGAGCCGGCTCGCTGCCGACGCCTCCGCTTTCTATGCCCGCAACCTGTTCAACTTCCTCTCCGCCTTCTGGGATGGCGAGACCAAGGCGCTCGCGCTTCCCGACGATGACGAGATCGTGAAGGGGGTCAGGCTCACCCGGGGCGGCGAGATCGTCAACGAGCGGCTTCAGGGATG
Source organism: uncultured Sphingosinicella sp. (assembly GCA_964404245.1). Taxonomy (GTDB): domain Bacteria; phylum Pseudomonadota; class Alphaproteobacteria; order Sphingomonadales; family Sphingomonadaceae; genus Allosphingosinicella. The sequence goes on from CAYOJN010000040.1 coordinate 11,926, forward strand.
AAGACGGCCCAGGCGGGAATGCTTGCTGCAATCCTGATCGCGCCGGGCTGCAACGATCCTTCCGAACCAGGCGCCGCCGATGGGATCGAGCCGCTGCGCCGGGCGCTGTTCCGAAGCCTCGCGGCGCGCGATCATGTCGTCAATTGCCCGGGGGCCGTCGCCCGGCCCGAAACCCGGACCCAGATCGAACGGCTCGAGGAACTGAAGCAGCTGGCACTGGCCAAGGAGGCGGGGCAGGCGCTCTGGCTCGGTGAAAACGACTGGGCCGGCCTGGCCCGCTATTCGGACCGCGAGCCCTGCGGTCAGGGGGAGGCGCCCTATCGGGCCGCACTCGGCGATTTCAGCACCTCGCTGGACGCGCTTGCCCGCGAAGTTGCGGACTTTCGGGAGTAAGGAACGAATGGACTTCATCACCATATTGTCGATCTTCGTTCTGGCCTGTTTCGTCGGCTATTATGTCGTCTGGTCGGTCACTCCGGCGCTCCACACGCCACTCATGTCCGTCACCAACGCCATTTCCTCGGTCATCATCGTCGGTGCACTGATCGCGAGCGCCGCTGCCGGCGCTCCGGGCGCAAAATGGCTTGGCCTGGTGGCGGTCGCGCTCGCCAGCGTCAACATTTTCGGCGGCTTCGCGGTGACTGCCCGAATGCTCGCCATGTACAAGAAGAAGGAGCGGCGCTGATGCACGAGTCCGTCGCCGCGCCCGC
>CAYOJN010000041.1:0-12430 GCA_964404245.1 uncultured Sphingosinicella sp.
GATGCTGCCCGATATGGACGGCTATGACGTTTTGAAAAGCCTGCGCGCGGCCAAGGTCACCACGCCGATCCTGATCCTGTCCGGCCTGTCCGAACTGGACAACAAGATCAAGGGGCTGGGTTTCGGGGCCGATGATTACCTGACCAAACCCTTTGATAAACGCGAATTGATCGCCCGGATCCAGGCCATCGTCCGCCGTTCCCAGGGCCACAGCCAAAGTGTGATCATGACCGGCAAGGTCAAGGTCAATCTCGACACCCGCACCGTCGAGGTCGATGGCAAGCCCTTGCACCTGACCGGCAAGGAATACGGCATTCTCGAATTGCTGTCCCTGCGCAAGGGATCGACCCTGACCAAGGAAATGTTCCTGAACCATCTTTATGGCGGGATGGACGAGCCGGAGCTCAAGATCATCGACGTGTTCATCTGCAAGCTTCGAAAGAAGCTGTCCCTTGCCTGCGGTGGAGACAATTATATCGAGACCGTCTGGGGCCGCGGCTATGTGCTTCGCGAACCCGAAGAGGTGGAGACCGCCAGGGTCGCCTGAAGGCAGGGCGAGAATCAGCCGGCGTCCGGCCCTGGACGGACGCGGCATCGCATCCCAGTGCCGCCTCGTGCATTGAGGGGCGGTGAAGATCGCGACTTTCAACGTCAACGGCGTCAATGGCCGACTGGAATTGCTCCTTCAATGGCTCGAAGAGAGCCGCGCCGACGTGGTCTGCCTTCAGGAACTGAAGGCTCCTGACGAGAAATTCCCAATCCGGGCCATCGAGCAGGCCGGCTATGGCGCCATCTGGCAAGGCCAGAGCCGGTGGAACGGTGTCGCCATTCTCGCTCGCGGCTGCGAGCCTGTCGAAACCCGGCGAGGCCTTCCCGGTGACCCTTCGGACGCGCAGTCGCGCTATATCGAGGCGGCGGTGAAAGGAATTCTGGTCGCCTGCCTCTATCTTCCGAACGGCAACCCGCTTCCGGGTCCGAAATTCGACTACAAACTTGGCTGGATGGACCGGCTCATCGGCCATGCTGCCGAACTCGAAACGATCGACTGCCCGGTCGTCCTGGCGGGCGACTATAATGTCATCCCGACAGAAGCCGATGTCTACAAGCCGGAGCGATGGCTTGACGATGCCCTGTTCCAGCCGGAAGCGCGCGATCGCTACCAGCGCCTGCTCGATTCAGGATGGACCGATGCCATTCGCCATCTCCATCCGGAGGAGACGATCTATACATTCTGGGACTATTGGCGAAACGCCTGGGCCCGCGACGCGGGGATCCGGATCGATCATCTGCTGCTCAATCGCCAGGCAAGCAACCGCCTTGTTGGAGCGGGCGTGGACCGGGAGGCCAGAGGCCGGCCGAAGGCAAGCGATCATGCGCCGACATGGATCATCATCGAGGACGAAAGGTGATCCGTAGTCAAGCCATGCCCCGGTCGGCGTCGAACGCTCCAGAGAAGAGGCAAAAAGTAATGGGGGCCGGCACAAGGCCGGCCCCCACTTTCCGAAGGTCGAGACCAAAGCCGTTGCCAGCCAGGCTCTCTTCCTGCAGCGGATCGGAAGTTGATCAAAACCTCGCGGCCCTGATCATCTCCCTCTCGGGTCCCTGCACGAGGGCATTGCTGCCCCGGCCGGTCCCCAATGCGGGAATATCGAAGCATTGCTGCCAGACATGTCCCCGGTTGCCGTTGAGTATCGCTACTCCCCGGCCCCGTCGGGTCCGTTTCGGAGTTTATCCGACGACAACCCTTTCGCTCAGCCTGGCCCGGAGGCTTCAGCCTTGCAGGACGGCTCTGGAAATCGGGGTCGGCTTGGACTGGCGTCCTCGCCTCACGCTCTTCCTCAAGTCGCCCTTCCACCCCTTCGACGATGATCGTCCTTTCGAACTTTCTTCATCTCCGCGGTGGCCCGATCGACAATCTTCCTCTCGTCGCCGAAAGTCCGGTGTCGACTGCGGAAGATCATCCTGTGCCACGGGAGCGATTCGCCCAAGTGGAATTCGGACCCCACCCCCTGTGAATAACGGGGATATCGGGGATGGTTTCGCTAACGGTCCGGGAGCGACCACGTCTTACCGCTGCGACGCCTGGCTTCGGCCACTGGCGGGCCGGGCTTCCGTCGCCGGCACCGCTCGACTAATCAGTTGCCAAAGGATGAGGGTTCAAAATGGCTGGACAGGACGACAAGGCGGGGAAGGCAGGCGAGCACGGTTCGACCGTCCCGTCGCTGGCAGAGATTCAGCACTGGACCTTCGTCATGGGCCGTGCCCAGCAGATGATGATGGAATATCTTGCCGCTCAGGCGGGAGAGGCCGCTCCGGATGGCTCGAGCAAGCCTGCCCAGCCCACCGATCAGTGGCCTGGAATGGCCCTGTTCGCTGATCCCGCGAAGATCGCCCAGCAACAGGTCGAGCTGTGGCGGGACGGGCTGTCGATCTGGCAGCGGACGCTCGGTCTTCCAGGCGCGAGCGAAAAGCTCCAGGAAAAAGCCGACCGCGACAAGAGGTTCGCTGCTTCGCAATGGCGCGACAATCCCTTGTTCGACACCATCCGGCAGACCTATCTTCTGGTATCCGAACGAATGCTCGGATCCGTGGAGGCGATCGAAGGGATCGACGAGTCCACGCGCGAGAAGATGCGGTTCATGACCCGTGCCTTCGTCGACGCAATGGCACCGAGCAACTTTGCACTGACCAACCCGCAGGTGCTAGACAAGGCGATCGAGACACGCGGTGAAAGTCTCCTCAATGGGCTCGAGAAGCTGCTCGCTGACCTTGGAAGGAAGCAGCTCACCCATACCGATCCCGACGCTTTCGAAGTAGGACGCAACATTGCACTCACTCCCGGGAAGGTGATCAAGCAGACCCGGCTCTACCAGCTGATCCAGTTCAGCCCGGCGACCGACAAGGTACTTGAAACGCCGCTGGTCATTTTTCCGCCCTGGATCAACCGCTACTACATTCTCGACCTGAACCCGAAGAAGAGCTTCATCCGCTGGGCGGTGGAGCAGGGACTGACCGTGTTCGTGGTGTCCTGGAAGTCCGCTGACGAAAGCTTCGCCGACATCGGCATGGACGATTATGCTTTGGCCCAGATCGAAGCGATCGATGCCGTCCGCGAGGCTCTGGGCGTCAAGAGCGTCCACGCGATCGGTTATTGCGTTGCCGGCACCTATCTCGCTGCGACCCTTGCGCTGCTCGATGCACGCAAAGAGGCCGACAAGGTGGCGAGCGCAACCTTCTTCACCGCCCAGGTAGATTTTTCGGAAGCAGGCGATCTCAAATTCTTCATCGGCGACGAGCAGATGGAGCTCATCCGCCAGCTCGGCGCCGAGCGCGGCTATCTCGACGGACGCTACATGGCAGCGACCTTCAACCTTTTGAGGGGGCGAGACCTGATCTGGAACTATGTCACCAGCAATTATCTGCTCGGCGAAGACTATCCCCAGTTCGATCTGCTCCACTGGAACGGGGATACGACCAATCTGCCGGCGCAATGGCACCAGGCCTATCTCCAGCAGCTATACCGCGAGAATCGGCTCGTTCAGCCGGGGGCCCTTGCCATTGACGGCACTCCGATCGACCTGAGGCGAGTGAAGACTCCAACCTATGTTCAGGCCGGCCGCGAGGACCATATCGCCCCGCCCCAGAGCGTGTGGAAGATCACTCACCATTTCAGCGGACCGCTTCGTTTCGTTCTTGCCGGGTCCGGCCATATTGCCGGCGTCGTCAACCCACCCGAAGCCGAGAAATACCAATATTGGACGAACGATGAGAAAGTCGACACGCTGGACCAGTTCATCGCCGGTGCCACCGAGACGAAGGGCAGCTGGTGGCCCGACTGGATACGATGGATAAGCCGCCGTTCCGGCAATCTGGTGCCTGCAGCGAGGGCCCGGATCCCAGGCAAGGGCAAGCTCAAGGCGATCGAGGATGCGCCGGGAAGCTATGTAAAAGCCCGCTGAGCCCCTTCCACGCATTTTGCTGCACTGCACAAAAAAACTCTTGAAACCCGCTTTCGGTCGCCCTATTTGCTGCAGTGCAACAAAAAGGGAGCCTCAACTATGGCCGACCAGAACGCCAAGACCGCGATCGACTCTGCCGATGGTGCGGTGACGAATTCAAAGCCGGCTGCTGAAACTTCGGCAGCGCCTGCAGCCACGACCGCCTCGGCAGCGAAGGCTGAAGCCGCGCCTGCACTGGCCGCCAGGGCCAAAGCGGCCGCCCCGGCCGCTCGCAAGCGGGCTTCGAAGCGGACCAAGCCGGCGAAAGCCACCCAGCGGACCGCCGCTGCCAATCGCAAGCCGGCAGCCAAAGCCGTCGTTCAATCAAGGAAGCCGGTTCGTGCCGGCAGCCGCCGCAAAATCGAAGGAGTTGTCCAGATGAACAAGAAGACCCAGCAGACTATCGATACCGGCCTTTTCGCCGCCGACCAGCTTCAGAACGTCTTTGGTGACGTCAATGTCCGTGCCAAGGCAGCCGCCGAGCGTTCGGCAAAGGTCGCCGAAGATCTGGCCGACCTGACCCGCGGCAATGTCGAAGCGTTCGTCGCTTCCTCGAAGATTGCCGCCAAGGGCGTCGAGAGCCTGAGCCAGGACGCGGCCGAATATAGCCGCAAGGCGTTCGAGGAGGCTTCGGCCACCCTCAAGAATTTCGCTGAAGTGAAGTCGGCCACCGATTTCTTCAAGCTTCAGGGCGATTACACCCGCGCCGCGTTCGACAATGCGATCGCGGAAAGCGCCCGCCTGAGCGAAACGATGCTGAAGCTCGCCGGCGAAGTCGCCGAGCCGATCACCAACCGCTACACCGTCGCGGCCGAGCGGGTGAAGACCCTCGCTGCCTGAGCCTTTCGAGGTTCAGGTCCTTTCGAGGGATGAGTAAGGCTTCGTCAATGACGAAGCCCCTCTCCTCACCTCCGACCGTGGAAAAGGGCGGCCTCCCTTGTGGAAGGCCGCCCTTTTTGCTGTCCGCCGTGTCGAGGGCAAGGCTGAACGGTTAACCTGGTCCTTGCACGGTCTTGCAGCGGCCGGGCACCATGCCCTATTTTCGGCGTTGATATGAGTATGAACGAACTGGTTATCTGGGCCTCTGACAACCGTCCCGAGGACGAGGACGGCACCGGACTGGGTGTCGCTACCAAGACCCGCACTCGCACCAAGACGCCTTCGCCGTACAAGGTGCTGATGCTGAACGACGATTATACGCCGATGGAGTTCGTCGTTCACGTTCTTCAGAGCTTCTTCAGGATGAGCATCGAGGACGCGACCCGGGTCATGCTCCACGTGCATCAGCGCGGCGTCGGCGTATGCGGAATCTTCCCCTACGAGGTGGCGGAAACGAAGGTCGCCCAGGTGATCGAGTTCGCCCGCCAGAACCAGCACCCCCTTCAGTGCACTCTGGAGAAGGCCTGAGCCTCAGCGCGCTTCGGGCAGCCAGCTGGCGTCGATAAGGGTACGGTCCGAATAAGCGGCGTCGGCGCAAAGACCCTTTTCGTCGATGATTCGGATATTGCCATGTCCGTTTCGAACGATCATTCCATCGTCGGCCAGACTCCTCATCATCCTGTTGACATGAACCGCGGTCAGCCCGGTTGCATCGCCAATCTCTTCCTGAGTGAGAGGAAGAGGAATCTCGCCCCCGCCGGCGAGCCCGAGCGAACGGAGCCGGGTGAACAGGTCACAGAGCAGGGACGACACCCTGGCCCGTGCAGAAGTCCGGCCGATCGAGGCCAGTCGGTCGGCAAGGGCGACCCGGTCTGCGACGGTCAGCGCGAGCATCATCGCACCCAACCGTGGATGCTCGACGAACAGCTCGGCCAGTCGTTGCCGGCTGAAGGATCGAAGCACGGCGTCGGTGACCGCCGTCACGGTCTTCGGCGCCAGCGGGAATGCGAGCAGCGACAGACCCAGCACGTCCCCGGCGAGGTGGAAACGCATGATCTGGCGGCTGCCATTGCCGAGGACCACGCTGCTGTGGAGCCAGCCGGATCGAACGACATAGAGTTCGCGCGGCTTCTCATTCTCGGCGAAGACAACCGAGCCGCGACGATAGATTCGGTCTTCCTCTTCGAGCCGGGCCAGAGCCTGGCACTCAGCGGAAGACAGCCGAATGTGGCGGCTGAGCTGCTCAGCCAGACAAGACGCCCCCAAATCGAACCCCCCGGCACGCATACGTACCCCAGCCAATCTTAAGCGGACTTTGACGAGATCGCGCTGATCGAAATCAAGTGACTGCTCTCCAGCCCGTCTTTTTGCTGCCCGCCGCTCCACTTGCACCGTCCGGATTATCGCTTTAGCCGCCGCACATGGACAGGATCATCATTCGCGGTGGCAAGCCGCTTGTCGGCAAGGTTCCGATTTCCGGCGCGAAGAACGCCGCTCTCACCTTGCTCCCCTGCGCCCTTCTGACCGACGAACCGCTGACGCTCCGCAACCTGCCTCGCCTGGCTGACGTGGACAGCTTCGGTCACCTTCTCAATCAACTCGGCGTTTCGACGACCATAGAGGGGTCCAGGCCTGCCGATTTCGGGCGGGTGATGACCTTGCGGGCATCGACGATCAGTTCGGCGATTGCCCCCTATGACATCGTCCGAAAGATGAGAGCCTCGATCCTGGTTCTTGGGCCGCTGCTTGCGAGGACCGGGGAAGCGACCGTGTCGCTTCCCGGCGGCTGCGCCATCGGCACTCGTCCGATCGACCTCCATCTGCGTGCCCTCCAGGCGCTTGGGGCAGAAATCGAACTTGCCGCCGGCTATGTAAAGGCGACGGCGCCGAAGGGTGGCCTGACCGGTGGCAAGATCGCCTTTCCCTTCGTTTCGGTCGGCGCCACCGAAAATGCGCTGATGGCAGCGGTTCTGGCAAAGGGCACGACGGTCATCGAGAACGCGGCCCGAGAGCCCGAAATCACCGATTTGGCCCAATGCCTGATCGCAATGGGCGCGGAGATCGAAGGGCTCAGGAGCGACACTCTCACTGTCCATGGCAAGGACCGGCTCCACGGCGCGACCTACCGGGTCATGCCTGACCGGATCGAGGCAGGAAGCTATGCCTGCGCCGCAATGATCACCGGCGGTTCGCTCGAGCTGGTGGGTGCGCGCGAGGATTCGATGCACGCCATTCTTTCCGGCCTCGCCGATTCGGGTGCATTGATCGAATTCACGCCGACCGGAGTGAAGGTCACACGCGATAATGCGATCAGGCCGCTGTCGCTTTCAACCGCCCCTTTTCCGGCCTTTCCTACCGACATGCAGGCGCAGTTCATGGCCATGCTCAGCGTGGCCGAAGGAACGAGCCTGCTCACCGAGACGATTTTCGAGAATCGCTACATGCATGTTCCGGAGCTTCAGCGAATGGGCGCGGATATCGAAGTACGTGGCCGGTCCGCCGTGGTGCGCGGAGTCGACAAGCTGGTCGGTGCGCCGGTGATGGCGACCGACCTTCGGGCGTCGATGAGCCTGGTCATTGCTGGCCTCGCCGCCGAAGGGGAAAGCCAGGTCCACCGGATCTACCATCTCGATCGCGGCTACGAGCGGCTCGAGGAAAAGCTTCAGGCGGTCGGCGCCGACATCGAACGGGTCAGTGACGGCTAGGCTGCGACCGCGGGGGGTGGGATCGGGAAGCTCCCCCCTGGCTGCCAGCGACGATCGCGCCTTCGCGAGGACGGATGGGGTAGGGAGAAACCCGCCGACCGACCCGGTCGGTCTTCATCCTGGCTCAGTCCACGTCGGTCAACCGGCGCTCGCCGCCCAGTTTGTGCACGCGGCCACTGCGCATGACGAAATCCACATCTTCAAGCTCTCTTATATCAGCGAGCGGATTGCCATCGACCGCGATGATGTCGGCGTCCTTGCCAGCTTCGATCGTCCCGATCTGCTTCTCGCGGCCGAGAAGGGTCGCGGCATTGACCGTCGCCGACTGAATGGCCGCCTCAGGCGACATTCCGTTGCGCACCATCAAAGCGAATTCCTGGGCATTGTCCCCGTGCCGGCTGACTCCCGTATCGGTCCCGAAGGCAATCTTCACGCCCTCGCGGTGAGCGCGCTCAAAGCTTCGTTCGGCATTGCCCGCCGCTTCCCGGGCCTTTTGTGTCTGGGCGGGCGTAAGCGCTCCTCGCTCACCGTCGGCAAGGGCGGCCGCCGGTGCAAGCAGGGTTGGAACGTAATACGCACCGGTCCGGCGATAGAGTTCGAAGGTCCGCTCGTTGGTGAACGTGCCATGTTCGATCGAATCCACACCGGCTTCCAGAGCGGCATTGATTCCATCGACTCCATGTGCATGGGCCGCAACCCGGCGCCCGAAGGTCCGGGCGGTTTCCACCACGGCCCGCATCTCGTCGGACATCATCTGCTGGTTGAGGCCGCCCGGGACGTTGCTCAGAACTCCGCCGGTCGCTGCGAATTTGATGACCTCGGCGCCACGGGAAATCTGCTCGCGAACCGCACGGCGGCAATCGTCGGCGCCGTTGCAGGTGTTGATCGACTGCGGCTCATACAGATTGGTCAGGTCTCGATTAAGCCCATTGACGTCGCCATGCCCCCCGGAAACGGAAATTCCCGACCCGGCCGCGACGATGGTGGGTCCGGCAAACTGGTCCGCATCGATGACATCTCGAAGCGACATGATGGTCCGAGGATCGCCGCCGAGGTCGCGGACCGTCGTGAAGCCGGCGAGCAGGGTCTTTCGGGCATTGAGAAGGGCGGTATAGGCTTCGTCCTCATGGTCTCGGAACGGCGCCTGCAGTCGGGCCTGGAAGCGATCGTCCAGTCCCCTGAGATGGACGTGCATGTCGATCAGGCCAGGAAGAACGAAGCTGTTCCTGAGATCGACGACCCGGGCACCCGGGACATCGACATAGCCTTCCCGAACCTCGCTGATCTTTCGATCGCGGATGACGATGCTTGCGGCATGTCGTGGCGCACGGCCGGGAATGGCGAGGAGGGTTCCGGCATGGATCACGGTAACCTGTGCTTGCTGTGCCTGATCTACAGCCGAAGCCTGGGCCGAGGCGACACCCGGCGCGGCGAGCGCAAGTGCGGACGCGGCGGCAAGGCAGATGGCTAGCTTCATGATGATCCCTCCCCTGTTCGAACGGTCACAAGAGACGAGTGAAAGCCTCAGTTCAAGCCGTTTCCCGGCCCACTGGACCCGGCCCGACCGTCAGAGCAGCACCTCGAAGCTGTGGATCGTCAGACCGACGAGGCCGCCGACGAGGGTGCCGTTGATCCGGATATATTGAAGATCACGTCCGACCGCTCCCTCAAGCCGATCGGATACCGTGTGGGCATCCCAGCTTCGAACCGTTTCGGAAACGAGTTTGACGATATCATTGCCGTAGGAGGCGACGAGCCCGCCGGTGGCGCGCCGAGCAAATTGATTGATCGCCGATTTCAGGCGAGGTTCCTTCTGGAGGGTCTGGCCGAGCTGCCGAACAGCCTCCCCGAACTTGCCGGCGAGCGCCGCATCCGGATCGCGAGCGCCTCGAAGGAGACCGGCACGGCTGTTTTCCCAGACTCCGCCAATCCAGCGGGTCACCGCTTCGTTGGCGATCATTTCGTCCTTCCAGGCCTCGACCTTCGCCCGGGTTTCGGGATCATGCTGGAGATTGTGAGCAAGGCGCTCGAGGCCCTCCTCGGCTTTCGAACGAAGCGGATGATTCGGATCCAGGGCCATGTCGATGCTGAGCCGCCGCAAACCGTCGATAATGGCTTCAGCGAGACGATCGTCCAGACCGGCAAGGCGCAGGATCCAGCCGGCCCGCTGATGGACCATGTTGCGGATCAGATCCTCGTTCGAATCGAGAGTCCGGCCCGCCCAGGTAACGAGGGAATCGACGAGTGGAACATGCCGTTCCTCGGTGATGGCGGCGGCCATCGCTTGCCCGAGCAAGGGCGAGATTTCCATGGCCCGCATCCGGGCGGCAACCGCGGACTTGACCATCCCGCCCAGTTTCTCTTCGTCGAGGGCCTCCAGAATGTCGGCAAGGAGACGCGATCCGCCGCGGCGTAGCCGGCCTTCGGATGGCGGGCTGGCGAGAAAGCGGCCGATCGCCCCGGCCACATCGACGTCGCGCATCCGACGGGCGACGACGGAGGGCGTCAGGAAATTGTCTCGAAGAAAGCTGGCGAGTGCATCACCGATCCTGTCCTTGTTGCGCGGAATGATGGCGGTGTGAGGGATCGGAAGTCCCAGCGGATGGCGAAACAGCGCCGTCACAGCGAACCAGTCGGCGATCCCGCCCACCATGGCGGCTTCCGCGAACGCTCGAACGAAGCCCCAGCCAGGATGCGTGTCGACGAGGCCGGTAGCAGCGATGAAGAGCGCTGCCATGCCGGCAAGCATCGCCGTCGCGAGCACCCGCATCCCGCGGGCGCCGCTCTGGCGAGGATTGAATCGGCCAAGGCCGGTCCGCTCGATCAGGCTCATAGCTGGTTGAATAGCCGGCGGCGGCGTTGGTTCAACCTGCCGCCGCTTACCGTTCACTCCGCAGGCTGGGTAGACGCGGGTCCGTGGTCCTGCGGACCCCGATAGGTGAGGATCCGACGGAATTTGGGCGAAAGCCAGCGTTCGAAGCTGTCGGCAAGGCTGAACGCCGCCGGCACCAGTACCAGGGTAAGCACGGTCGAAAGAAGCAGGCCGCCGATCACGACGACGGCCATCGGCGCCCGCCAGCTTCCATCGCCTTCCAACGAAAGGGCCGTCGGGACCATTCCGGCGACCATGGCCATGGTCGTCATCACGATCGGCTGAGCCCGCTTGTGGCCCGCATCGAGAATGGCCTCGTCCCTGGGAACGCCCTTGATCATTTCCTCGATGCTGAAGTCGAGCAGAAGGATCGAGTTCTTCGCCACGATCCCGAACAGCATGAGGATTCCGATCAGGACGGGCATGGATATGGCGTAGCCGGCAATGTGCAGAGCGATCGCTCCGCCGAGCGGCGCAAGAAGCAGCGAACCCATGTTCACGAAGGGCGCCATCAGCCGCTTGTAAAGAAGGACGAGGACAGCGAAGACCAGGAAGGTGCCTGACATCAGGGCGCCCAGGAATTCCTGACTGAGCCGCGCTTCTTCGCGCTGCTGTCCCGAGTGGACCCGTTCGACCCCATCCGGAAGATTCTGGAGGATCGGCAACTGGGCAAGAATTGCGTTGGAATCGACGATTCCTTCCGCAAGGTCGGCGCCAATCATGATCCGGCGTTCCTGATCGATCCGCTGGATGATCGAGGGTCCTGCACCGAAGCTGATGTCGGCGACCACCTTCAGCGGCACCGTTGCCCCCGACGTCGTCGGAACCGGCATATTCTCGATCGTCGACAGGTTCTGTCGACTGGCTTCGGTCAGTGAAACCCTGATCGGGATCTGGCGATCCGAAAGCGAGAAGCGAGCGCTTGCCTGATCGATTTCGCCCATGGTCGCTACGCGGATGGTCTGGCTCAGCGCTGCCGTCGTGACGCCCATGTCCGCCATCAAATCGAGTCTGGGCTGGATCGTGATTTCGGGACGGCGAAGATCGCCCATGATCCTCGGCGCCACCAGGTCAGGACGCTGTCGCATCTGGTTGACCAGTTCGAGCGAGGCCTGCTGAAGCTTCTGCGGATCGGCACCGGCGAGAAGGATCGTCACGTCGCGGCCACCAACGCGCTGCGAATTGCGGAAGAAGACCCGTGCATCCGGTATCGACTGCAGGGTCGGCCCGACCTGGCGCTGAAACTCGGTGCTGGTCCGGTCGCGGCTATCCGTCAGCGACACGTAGATGGTGGCGCTTCCGGCCCGGACCGACTCGAAGGCCGATTCCACGTCCGGCTGCTCGCGAACCACGGAAGCAGCGCGATCGGCGACAAGCCGAGTCTGATCCAGAGTTACCCCGGGCGGCATTTCGATCGAGATCTGGACAGTATCGTCGTCGGTATTGGGCTGGAAGGTGAACGGCAGAGTCACGAAGGCGAAAGCCTGGGCGACGAAGGCGACGACTCCGATACCGACCGTTTTCCATCGATTCCGCAGAGTCCAGGCGAGCAGACCCATGTAGCGATCCATGAGCCAGCCTTCGCCATGACTGGCCTGGCCCTTCGCCTTCAGGAAATAGGCTGCCATCATCGGCGTGATCATTCGCGCAACGGCGAGACTGATCAGGACGGTAATGACGATCGTCATCCCGAAGCTGATGAAATACTGGCCGATCATCCCGCCCATCATCGCGACCGGAAGGAAAACGGCGACGATCGAGAAGGTCGTCGCGACCACTGCGAGGCCGATTTCGTCGGCGGCCTCGATCGACGCCTGATAGGCGCTCTTTCCCATTCGCATGTGGCGGACGATATTTTCGATCTCGACGATGGCGTCATCGACGAGCACGCCGGCGACAAGGCTAAGCGACAGCAGGGTCACCATGTTCAAGGTGAACCCCATCAGGTCCATGAACCAGAAGGCCGGAATGGCCGA
>CAYOJN010000042.1:0-12226 GCA_964404245.1 uncultured Sphingosinicella sp.
GGTGAAGCGGTTTTACCCGTGCACCTAGTCAAATCGTCGCCACCGGGCCGAGACGGAATGAAGAGCAGATAATCGATTCCGAACGCCAGGTCCTTCAGCTGGGCAAGGTCAGGACCGGCCAGGCCGAAAGCCTGGCCGCCGTGAAGATGGGCCCTGATCGGACGCAGGTCCACGAGCGTCACCCGGTCGAGCGAGTCGGGGGAGATCAGGACCCGGTAGGCCGGATCGATCCGGTCGTGGCTGGGCCACCACTCCCGAAGCGGAACGACCTGGACCGAGAGCGCCTTCGAGCCATTGGCGATCGCGAATTCGTGAAGGAAATTCCCGAGCGTGAAGACGTTGCCCGGCCCCCGTCCCCTGATCGCGTGCCAATAGCCCGCCTTCAGAAGCACCCTTGGCCGCTCCCCGGTCGCGGCCTCGGCGGCCCGGTAGCGCCGAACGAACTGGCGCTTCATCCAGTCTTCGCGGACCCAGTTGTTCAACAGTCCCAAAGGTGCGCCGTCCCGGTCCAGCGCTTTCGAGCGTTCGTAATAAGAGTAGATGTCCGCCGAGGCTTGGAGGGCGTCGAGAAGCGCTTCGCTCCGGCTTCCGGGCGCCGGAAGCATCGCCTGGCGAAGGATCGAGACTCGCTCGGCTTTGGCCGCTGCGTCGGTGGCGAGGAAATGATGATTGGCCTGGTCGCGCCGGCCTTCGGAATCGCGCCTCATCTCGCTCGCCCTCGCCTCTTCAAGAAGGGCCGAGGCGAGCGAACGGGCTTCATCGCCGGATGCAAGCTGAACGAGCTCTTCGAGCGGAGCGCTCGCTCCAAATGCCTGGTCGATGCCCCAGATCGGCTGGTCGCGAGCGCCGGACAGTCGGCCCGCCTGGGCAAGCAGCTGCAATTCCTCGTCGGTCGAGAAGGTGAAGCTGTAGGGATAGGCGCGGGCATGGTCGGCGATCCGTTCCAGGCTGCCTCGAAGGCCGGGCGACGAGACCGCCTCCATTCCGAACGGGTCCTGCTCGATGGCCAGATAATCGAAGCCGAAGCGGGCGTTGAGCTGCTGGAACAGGCTGGCCGTGATCAGCGGAGTGACATGATCGTTGTGCGATTCGACCAGGATCACGAACTGCGAGTCCGCGGCGCCGGCGAGCAGCTGATTGGCTCCGGGGCCGCTGAGGCTTCGGCCATTCCAGTAAGCGGGCTTCGAAGCGGCAGCGACGATTGCCGGTCCGGCCGGCGCCTCGCTGCCCTGAGCGTCAGCCGGAGCAAAGCCGACGAGAAGGAGGAGGGCCGGAACGAACAGCCCCAACATCGAAATCATGTCGTCTTTTCCTCCCCGAACGGCCGTGTCCCCGATCGCATTTCCCGGTCCGGAAATCGAAGCCGGAAGCGGCTGCCCTTGTCGCTGTCCAGAAGAAGCGCCTCGCCGCCATGCGAACGCATGATTTCGCGAGTGAGGTGAAGCCCGAGTCCGCATCCGTCGCGGTCCCAGCGACTGCGAAAGAAGGGTTCGAACAGAAGCGGCCTGACCGATTCCGGAATGCCCGGCCCCTCGTCGATCACGTCCAGGGTCCCGTCGCCGCCGATGACGACCCGGATCGTACCGGCCCCACCCCCGTGCGCAACCGCATTTCCGACGAGATTGGTGATCGCCCGGCTCAGCGCTTGCGGGTCCCCTTCCACGACGACAGGGGATCGTGGGCTGTCGAGAGACAATTCATATCCCGCGGCCATCGCCATCGGGGCCATGTCGGCAACCACATCGCGCGCCAGAGCTTCGAGATCGATCGCCTCGGCCGGCCGGTCGGTGAGCGACAGCCGCTCGACGTCGAGCATCTGGGCGACCATGTCCGACATCCGGCCGACGACCCGCTGAAGATCGGCCTTGCGTCCCTCGCCCTCCAGGGACTCCACCTGCAAGGAGGCAATCGCCAGGGGCGTCCTGAGCTCATGAGCGACATCCGCAATGAAACGCTTTCGGCGGGCCAGTTCATCGGAGAGCCGGTCCAGAGCGGCGTTGAACCCGCGGACGAGCGGAAGAAGCTCCGAGGGAACCCGATCCTCGCCGATCCGGGCGTCCGGTCGCTCCGGACCGATCCGGCCGGCCTCTTCGGTCACCGGTTTCAGAGCCGAGGTCAGGAGCGGAAGAGCCACCAGAAGGGCAAGAACGCCCAGGATTCCGAGCGCCGCGACGAAGAGGATCAGGCCTTCGCCGATGAAATAGTGAAAGGCATCGCCGGCCGATATCGTCTCCGGATCGACGCCGCCTGAAGCGAGGAGGAGGCCGCCCGAGCGGACGATGGCCGTATCCGACCAGGGCCGTCCAAGCTCCGCCATGTGGAGCCGCGCGACGTCGAGCACTCCGCCATGGTCGTCGAACAATCGCACCGCGCCGTCCGGTACCGGGCCGTAGCCCAGCCTCTTGCCGTCGAAGTCGGCGAGCAACCATAGAGACGGGTTCCTGGCCGCAAGCTTCACGAAGCGTCCGTCTTCCTTGAAGTGGAACCTGTTTCCGGTCTGGCGAAACTCGTTGACGGCGAAGACTGAAGCGACCTGTGGGCCGGCATGATGCCGCTCTCCGCTGGAGGAAAGACTGGCAGCCCCGAGCAGGAAGAGCGCGCACAGGAAAACCGCCGAGTAGATGGACGTGAAGATCAGGGCCGCCCGAAGCTTCAGCGACGGATTGCGTTTCAACATGGCTGAAGGAGGTAGCCGACGCCCCGGACCGTCCTGATCTCGACGCCTGCGTCCGCTTCGTCCAGGCGGCGGCGAAGGCGCGACACCTGGGTTTCAAGGGCATTGGCCGAGACTTCGGACTCGAAGCCATAGATTTCGGAGTCGAGGTGGCTTTTCTGAACCACCCTGTGAGCGCGCCGAAGGAGCAGTTCGAGCAGCGCCAGTTCGCGCCGGGACAGGCTTAGCGGCTTGTCGGCGACCGTCACCTCGCGGCTGGCCGGATCGAAGGCCAGGCGGCCGACAAGGACAAGCGGCGAAGGATCACCGGCAATCGGGCGCCGACAGACGGCCCGAACCCGGGCGAGCAACTCGCGCAAGGCGAAGGGCTTCACCAGATAATCGTCAGCCCCTGCATCCAGGCCTTCGACCCGGTCGGAGACTTCATCCCGGGCGGTCAGGAAAATGATCGGGGGCGCCCCAGGGCGGGCCCTTGCAGCGGCAACAAGCGCGATCCCGTCGCCATCGGGCAATCGGCGATCGAGCAGGATCGCCCGATATCGATGCTGGAGAACGGCCTCGAACGCGTCGGCCAGGCAGCCGACGTGATCCACCGGCCATTTCTCCCGCTCGAGCGCGGAGGCGATTTCGCGGGCCAGGGTGGGATCGTCCTCGACCAGAAGGATTCGGGAGCCGTCAGTCATGATCTCAACCCTGCCATCCCCAGCTTGCACCAAGCTGGCAGAAAAAGTCGCGGCGCGACAGCCTGCCGCCAGATCCGTCCGCTAGCCCTTGCGAGAGGCGCGAAAGGGACGAGAAATGGGATCCAGACTTGCTTACTTGCTGATGCTTCTGATCGGCGGTCTTGGCCATGGCTGGCCCCTCTCCGGGCAGATGGCGGACACGCCTCCGGCCGCCCGTTCGGCCCCGGCGGCGCCGAGGCTGGCTTCGAGCGACCAGGAACTGGCGCGCTTCTTCGATCAATATATGCGCTCGAAGATGCGCCAGCTCGAGATACCGGGCGGAGCGATGGTCGTGGTTCGCGGCGGCCGGACGATCCTGTCCCGAGGCTATGGCGTGGTGGACCTCAAGTCGGGACGGCCGATCGACGTCGACGACAGCCTGTTTCGGGCCGCTTCCATTTCCAAGATCATTCCCTGGATGCTCGTCATGCAGCTGGTCGAGGAAGGCCGGCTCGACCTGGACCGGGACGTGAACGCCTATCTGGATTTCCGAATTCCGGACGCGTTCGGAAAGCCGATCACGATGCGGCACCTGATGACCCACAGTGCCGGCTTCGCCGAGCGATTCCACGGCGCCTTCGATTCCGACCTGACGACACCGCTGGGCGTCAAGCTGAGCCGGAACATCCCCGAGCGCGCCTATGCGCCGGGAACGACCATGGCCTATTCCAATTATGGCGCCGCCCTTGCCGGCCATGTCGTCGAACGCCTTCGTGGCCGTCCGTGGAAGGCGCTGGTGGAGGACCGTTTCTTCGAACCGATCGGGATGCGCCGATCGACGATCGCTCAGCCTGTCCCGCCGGCGCTCCAGGCCTCGCTCGTCGCCACCTATGAGCCCTGGAGCAACGAGCCGGCGGCGTTCCGTTCGACGCCGCTGGTCCCGATGGGGGCGCTGAGCGCGACGCCCGCCGACATGGGGCGGCTGCTGCTCGCGATCAGCCGAGGCGGGAGAGGCGCGAAGGGCCATGTGGTCGCGCCGGAGACGATGAGCGAGATGCTGGCGCTTCAACGGCCGGTCGGGCCCGGCCTTCCCGATGGAATGGGCCTGGGCTTCATGGTCGGCGAATATCGCGGCGTCAGGCATGGCGGACATGGCGGCAATATGAGCACCCTCGCCACCGACCTGTCGGTTCTCCCCGACCACGATCTGGGCTGGTATTTTGTCCTCAGCGCTCAGGGTCCCGGCGAGGAAGGCAGGGACGTCAGGAGCGAATTGCTTCACTCGGTCATCGACCGTTTCCTGGCGCCCGGCCCGCTTGCGCTCGAGGCTCACGGACCCTCGAGCGCAAGCGACGTTGCGGGCCCCTATCTCAGCACGAGACGCATATTTTCGGGGCCGATCATGTTCTCCGGCCTCATGAACAGCGCGCAGGTGACCGCCGATCCGGACGGGTCGCTGAGCATCGAGTGGAGCGGCAAGGTGACGAAATGGCTTCCGGCCGGGCGGGACCGTTTCGTCGACGAGGCGAGCGGGATCCCGCTGGCGGTCTCGCGGGACTCGGATGGGAAGGTCGAGCGGATCGCAAGCGCGGCGCTCTACCCGGTCGCCGAGTTCGAACCGCAGCCGGCTTTCGCCCGGCTGGTGCCCTATGCGGCCGTCTTCGCCTTCGCAACGATCCTGCTCGCCATTCCGGCACGGGGGATCAGCTGGGCGCTTCGAAGGCGGCGGACGCGTTCCGAACCCCGACCTTCGCAAGGGAAGACAGGCATAAGGCATGAGGGCCGGGCCGGCCGCTGGTCGAGGATCGCCTTCTGGGGGATCGTGGCGACGATCGTCTCCTGGGCGGTGTTCGCGCTGTGCCTGGCGATCGATTTCTCGACCCTTTTCACTCTGCCGTCGCTGCTTCGGATCGGCCTTGGCCTGCTGACCCTGCTCAGCCTCCCGTTCGCCCTGATCCTGGTCGCCGATGCGCTGCTCGCCTGGCGCGATCCGGTCGCCCGCTGGCCCGAACAAGCCGGCCTTTCCCTGCTCGCGGCGGCGGCGGCCTGCCTGGCGCTGCTCTTCTACTCGCTCGACGTCGTCAATTTCTCCGCCGACTGGTGATCCGCTTCGACGCGCAGCGCCCGCACCTGTCCGGCCACCAGGCCCTTCGACTCGAAACTCAGGAATGCCGAGCCCTGGATCAGCGGCTGGAAATTGGCGAAGGTCGAGTCCCCGGTAGCCCGAAACAGAGGAAGGACCGGCTGGACGCTTCGGTAGATGGCGCCCGCTTCTTCGCCCGACCACTGAATCCGCCAATATTGATCCTCGCCGCTTCGCCTCACCAGGACATAGGTCACATGCTGGCCCGATCCCGTGTCCCGGATGGGCTTGAGCGGGGCGGAGCCGAGGACTTCATAACTGTCCCATCCGGAGAAGAACTCCGCCGGAATGGGTTCGTCGCTGGTCCGGTATCGCCTGAGCGCGGACTGGTCGCCCGATTGAAGCCGGTCGAAAATGTCCCTGGTCCGAGCCGTTGCGGCGGCCATCACTTCGGCCGCCTTGTCGCCACTGCGCGACGGGAGGAGGGCATCGAAGGCCGATTGGCCGTGAGGCACGATTTCGAGGAACGGCCCGCTTGCCCTCACCTCGAACCCATCGTCGCCCTCGATCCTGTAGCGGCCCTCGAAACGCTCGAGATTGGCCGAGTCGACCGGCAGCGGAGGCCAATAGAGGTCGCCGCCGAAGATCAGTTTCTCGAGCGTGGACGGGCCGACTGCCGAGTTCAGAGCCTCGCGAAGCGGCTGCCCTTCATAGCCCTGGTTGGTCAGGAAGATGGTGACCAGATCTTCGGCCGGGTAGCGATTGAGCCAGGCGCTGAACCCGTCGTCTTCCTGGCCGCTGTGCCAGATGTTGAGGCGCCTTCGCCCAGCGAGATCGACGTTCCGGAACCACCAGCCGCGGCCATAGTCCAGACCGGCGAAGACCGGTATCACCGGCTCGTCGAGACGTGAGCGCCAGTGATCGGGAAGGATCCGGCCATCGCGAAGGGCCCGGACCCAGCGGAACAGGTCGCCCGGCGAACTCACGACGTCGCTGCCGCCAAGCCCGAAGCCCCACGAGGCCACGCGCGGACCTTCGGGCCGGACTCCGCCCCTTCCCCTGGGACGCAAGGGGCCGGGCCACAGATTGTCGGCGACGAAGCCGGTGTGACGAAGGCCCGCCGGTTCGAACAGCGCCGTTCGCACATAGTCTTCGAAGGGCACACCGGCGGCTCGCTCGACGATCAGGGCGAGCAGGCTGTAGCCGAAATTGGAATAGTCCCATTGCGCCCCGGGCACGCTTGCGAGCGGCCGGGAGAAGAGATGCCCGAGCAGTTCGCGAGGCGTGCCGAACCCGTTTTCGATGGCATAATCGTCCCGGACGCCGGAGGTGTGGGCAAGAAGATGATCGATGGTGACCTTCGAGAATTCCGCCGGTGCTTCCTCGAAGAAAAGGGTGACCGGATCGGACAGGTCCAGCTTTCCGTCGGAGGCCAGTTTCAGGACGGCTGAAGCCGTGAACTGCTTTGCAACCGAAGCGGTGTTGAACACGCTCGTCACATCCAGGCCGGGGCCATAGGCTTTCTGGAGGACCACCTCGTCGCCGCGGGCGACGAGGAGCGAGAAGCCAAAGCCATAAGCCGAGAAGCGGGTCAGGTAGGAATCCAGATGATTTCCGATCGCTCCGCTCACGACCGGTCGATCCACGGCTTCCGGCGGCGGTTGCGGAGATCCATCGACCGGGACCGGCCGGAGCGCGCAGCTGCAGGCAAAAGCCGTCATTCCAATAAGCAGGGGAATTTGAAGGCGCCGCCGTCTCATTGAAGGCCCTTGGGAAGAGTGGAGACGGGGCTTCGGATCACCTATTTCCTCCGCTTCTCCCGGGCTGGTGACCTTCCCCGTTTTACCGGGTCCACAGTAAGACGATTGCCGGGCGGTTCAATTCATTATTCACCAAAATAATAAGCCCTGAGCCGAGCAGGAGGATAGCGATCCCGAGGTGATCCCTCCCCTTCCCGCTCAGCCGTCCGAGGGGGCCTGCGAGCTCCGCTCGATCCTCGCAAATCCTCGAGCGGCCGGCCTTCGCCTGATCCAGGGCCAGGCGATGAGGATCAGGACCAGCGGGATTTCCCAGCCCAGCGCGCCTCCGAACAAAGGCGTTGGCGCATTGGCGAGACCATGGATTCCGACCGCGATCCACAGGTTGCGGGTGCGCAGATAGACAAGGCCCAGAAGAAGACCGGCAAGGCCCTGCAACAGGAACATCTGGAGCAGCTGGCCGCCATCGAGACCGCGGACCAGCAGGTGGGCGGGGATGTGAGCCACGGCGAAGACGATCTGGGAAAGGATCAGCGAGCCCCAGAAACGGACCCGGTGATGGCCGGGAAGCTTGAGGTAGAGCTGGGGAAGAAGGAAACCGCGAAACGCAATCTCCTCCCAAAGGGCGGTGGCGAGGAACATGACTGCAGTCCAGCGAAGCACCGGGAAAAGGCCCGAACTGGTCCAGGCGCGCGCATATTCGGCGTTTCCGCTCGCGATATAGGGCCAGGCCTGCATGACGCACCAGATGAGGAGGGTAACGACCAGGCCCTCGACCAGCCTGGAGCCGCGCAGTCCGACATCGGCCGGCCGCAATCGGCCCATCATGAAGACGACCCCGCCGACGGTCACCAGAAGCAGACTGGCGAAGAGAGACAGATTCTCCCACCAGGCGGGCCCGCCAAGAACCGAGAATGAAGGCACGGTCCGGAGCAGCGGGATCAGAAGAAGGAGGACGGCGGTTGCAGCGACGAAGACGAGAAGGACGGGCCAGCCCGCCTCCCTGGTGACGATCGCTTCGCTGCCGGTTCGGGCGTCAGGCCTTTCGCCGTCGTCAGCGCGGACCTTCAACCGCCTCTCCCTGGGCTGGTCCCGCTGCGGTGGCGAGCGGTCAGGCGAGCGGGAATTCCCGCGATTCCCCGGTGGCGGCGGCCTCCGCCGCCTCATTGTGGACCTTGAGGAACGATCCGCGTTCGCCGCCATCAAGGATTTCGGCCTCGGGATCATGCTCCCGGATTGCGGGCAGCATTCCGGTCGCTTCCTCGACCGTTCCGGCAACCGGGATCAACTTCGGAAATTCAGGTCGCTCGACCTTGGGACGCTTGTTCCACCTCATCCGGGCACGTGACCAGAAACAGCCTTGCCGCGCAAGCCTTCAAAGCCGAGCGATCGGTTCGGTCGTCATCTTTTCACCCGGGATCAGGAACCAGCGGGTCCGCTCCCTCCGAGATCAAGACGGTAGACGTCGCTCCCGATCGCATAAGCGCGCCTTTCCCGGCCGGAGCCGACGAAGCGGATCTTGTTGACGGCCTGGCCCATTTCGACGGGCGTCCAGCTATGGCCGCCATCGCGCGTTTCGAGGCCGCCGAGATTGCCACCGACCCATCCGGTCCGATCATCCGCAAAGCCGATCCCGAAGCTTCGCCAGCGGTGATCGTCGATGAGCTCGAGCTCCGACCATGAACGGCCGCCATCCGTCGTCCGGGCGACATGACGCTGGCTTCGGCCGGTGTCCGGATCATAGCTCTGGAGGCTTGCGAAACCGGTCGTCCGGCTTGGGAAGTCGAGCTTCCAGACCGTTTCGAACGGCCGCTGCGATCGAAACACCTCGCGCCAGCTGTCGCCGCCATCGTCGCTCCGAAGGATCAGGCCGTGAGCCTTGGCCAGGTCCGGATCGCTGGATCCGGCGATGAAACCGGTTTGCCCGTCGAGGAAGCGGACGTCGTAGATGGCGGCGGTGAGCGCTCCAAGATCGCTGCTCGTCCAGCGCCTTCCGTGGTCGAGCGAACGCAGATAATGCGCCGGTCCGCCGACCCGCCCGGCCGAATGGCAGATGATCCGTTCGCTCGCTTCGCCGCGATCGATCCGAAGCTGGCGAACGATATGAATCGCGCAGATCCCCGCCGGGACCGGTCCGTCGATTTCCACCGGGCTCCAGCTCTGCCCGCCATCCTCGGTCCGGTAGAGCGGCACCCGATCGGTGACGTTCGGAAAGCTGCCGACCCCGACATTGCCGAGGATCCCGGCGCGTTGGTCGAGGAAGCCGAGCGCGCGGATGAAGGTGCCGGGGCGGTGCCCGATCTGGGTCCAGCTGTTGCCGCCATCGTCGGTCCGGTAGAGACGCCCCTCGCCATTGCCGTAAAAGCCCGTCCTCAGGGAGCCGAAGGCGATATCGTCCTGCTTGCCCCGATAGGGCACGGTCGGAAGCTTTTGCCAGACCAGCCGACCGGGCAGGGACGGCGCCGCCGCGACCGTCGCGCAGCCGGGAAGAAGGACCGCCGCCGCCCCCGCGAGGAGAAAGCGGCGGCGATCCACTTCAGGCTGAATCAACCCGAAAGACTCGAGCCCCTGGGGTTCGGGCGATCCTTGCGGCTCCCAATGGTTCATACCCGTCATTCGGACCCCGCGCGCCGATCGGCCATTCCTTCAGGACCGGCGGCCACCCAGATTGACGAGAATTGCGCCCAGACCGCCCGCGGCCAAGCCGGCCGGAATGCCGATCGCGATATTGCCGAAGGCGGCGCCGAGGCCAGCCCCGAGCATGATCCCGCAGGAAATGAACAAGGCAGTCAAAGCGCCCCGGTTCGTGTCTGCCACGTCTGTTAATCCTTTTCCTTGCCGGTGGCCGAAAGATCGGCCGACCTCCAGCCTTCCGACTGCTTCCCTGCCGCTTCTAGGCGGCGAAAGCCGGCGAGACCTTGTCGGAACTTGCGAATTGCGCGTTTTTTCCGTGGTTCAGGGGGCCCACGGAGGAGGGATGATGTCACCCAGGATGACCAGGCGGGCAGTCTACCGCCGGAGTCCAAGGGCGATCAGGTCGCTTGCTCGTGGCGAACTTCGACCCGGGTTCCGGGATTTGCGTCCAGGACGGTGACACTGGCCTCGAGCTGCCTCGAGAGGGCTTCGACGATCCCGGTTCCGAGGCCCGGCGCCGCGACTTCCTCGCCGGTCGGCATCCCGGACCCATTGTCGGACACGGCCAAAAGCCAGGAGTCACCGTTCGCCTCAAACGCCACGAGGATCCTGCCGCCGGCGGAGCGGTCGGTGAAGGCATGCTTGATCGCGTTGATCACCAGTTCAGTGACGATCAGGCCCATGCTGACCGACACATCCGAGTTGGTCATGGTATCATCCACGGCCGTTTCCAGAGTGATCCGTTGCGGATCGTCGATCATCGAGGCGGAGATGCTCCGGCACAGGTCGGCGAAATAGGTCCGCAGTTCGACCGATTCGACTTCGGAGACCGCGAGTTGCTTCTGAAGCATGGCGATCGACATGACCCGGCTATGGGCGTCGTGAAGATGGAGCCGGGTTTCCTCCGACTGGACTCGCTTCGCGCTCTGCATCAACACGCTGGCGATGATCTGAAGGCTGTTGGCGACACGATGCTGAAGCTCCTGAAGCAGGATATGCTTCTCGCGAACGAGATCATCCTTGTGCTTTTCGGCCTGGCGCATTGCAGTGACGTCGGTGGCTGCAAGCACGAGGCGTACCTTTTCGGTGTCGAGATAGTCGAGCTTATGCGCGCTGAGGATGAGGTGACAGGTCGCCTTGCCATCGCGGACAAGATCCATTTCATAGGAATCGATCCGGGCAGCCCCATTTCGGGTCGCCTCCAGAAGCGAGTTGAGCTGGGGAACGTCCCATTCACCGGCGCCGAGATCGACCAGCCTTTGATTGGTGATGGTCGCCGGATCGAGATTGAAGGTGTTGCAGAAAGAATTGCTCGCGCCGATCACCACCATCCGGTCGTCGAGCAGGAGCAGCGGCGCCCGCGACGATTCCACAAGCGCCATGGCGAGACTGGTCGCTGTCTCGTTGTGAGTAGATTTCTGTTCGATCATCCGGAGGATAAGGCGCTCTCGTCCAATATGTAAGAGGAAGTCTCGACGGCACGGCTCCGAGGGGTCTTCGACTTCATTCCTTCGAAGCCTGCGCAGCTTCGGCTTTCAGATCGTCCCCGCGCCTGTCGGCCTTCGCGCGAAGCTCCCTCGCCTGCTCCTCGAGCCTCACTGCCCCGACTTCCACCTGCCGGCGGTAATTCTCGCTTTCCGCGGCGAGCGCAGCCTCGGTAGCCTGTCGGGCATCATCTGCAGCCCGATCCGCCTGATCCTGAGCTCTCCCGACGCGCTGAGCCGGCCCGGAGCCGCGATAGGCCTGCCCGGTCTGGTTGGCCGCGGCCTGGTCCTGGCGCTCACCGGCCTGCTCGTTCGGGCCCCCGCAGGCAGTCAGAGCCGCGAGCACCACACCTCCGCAAAGTCTCATTCTCATCATGCAATCCTGTCGTCCCCTCAACGCCCGGCGCCGCTGAAAGTCCCATGGAGGTGTAAGCAGGATCGTTTGTGGAGGGGCGATTATGAAAGGCCGAAGAAGGCGACCATGAGCCGGTCTCATCCAGCCTCGCGTCAAGCCTGCAGGCGCCGGCCGAACCGCGACCGGAGCAGATACTGGCTGGGGCGGCAGGGTTCGAACCTGCGAATGCCGGTACCAAAAACCGGTGCCTTACCACTTGGCTACGCCCCAGCAGGCCAAGCGGGCTTATATCCGCGCGGGAGAAATTCGAAAGACCTCAGTTGTTGGGTATGCGCCGGTTGACCAGGTCGAGATAGTCGCGCCTTATCTGCATCGACAGATCGCCGACCTCGAACGACCATGGCCCGGCCGAGGCGACCGGAGTGACTTCGGCGGCGCTTCCGGTGAGGAACATCTGTTCGAAGCTTTCCAGTTCCTCGGGCCAGATCGGCCGTTCGATTACCTCGATCCCGCGCTTCTTCGCGAGATCGATCACGGTCTGGCGGGTGATTCCGTTGAGGAAGCAATCCGGGGTCGG
>CAYOJN010000043.1:0-12221 GCA_964404245.1 uncultured Sphingosinicella sp.
GGCGGCCGGGTTGCCAGCGCCGATAGGCAAAGGCGATGCCGAAGTCAATCGGCCGTGGTGTCATCTTTGCCATCATTTCCGGTCCGCAGGGCCTCGCGTCTTTTGGCACTTGCCCGACGCATGCCCCAGTCCGCCCATCGACCCTTGTTGGGGTGGGCCCGCTTGAAACGGACATATTGGCGCTTGGCCCATTCGCTATATTTGAGAACCAGGCCAAGCCCGAAACCGAAAACGATGATACCGCCCGGCCCTGGTATCGCACCGACCAGCGGTGACAGCAGGACGAGGAAGCACCCCAGGATGAACAGGGCCTGCCGGACGAGCGGGAGTTGACCCCAGGCAAGCCATTTCCGACGCAAGTTCATGTCCGGCATGTGGGGACGGTGTCTGACAAGTGCAATACGCCTCCTTCGGCTCGACAAACGCCTTTCCAGTCTGTCAGAACAGACTGGGGTTCGGGGGGTTGCCTGATGGTTGCGCATGTCGGCACGGTTGCGTTTCTTGGCCTCGAGGCGCGTTCCGTCGAGGTCCAGGTCCAGATTGCCAGCGGCCTTCCCAAATTTCTCGTCGTCGGCCTTCCCGACAAGGCCGTGGCGGAAAGCCGGGAGCGGGTTCACGCTGCGCTGGCGGCGATCGGCCTGTCGCTCCCGCCGAAGCGGATCACGG
The DNA here is from genome assembly GCA_964404245.1 of uncultured Sphingosinicella sp. Taxonomy (GTDB): domain Bacteria; phylum Pseudomonadota; class Alphaproteobacteria; order Sphingomonadales; family Sphingomonadaceae; genus Allosphingosinicella. The sequence continues at coordinate 667 of CAYOJN010000043.1, forward strand.
TCAATCTTTCGCCCGCCGATCTTCCCAAGGAAGGCTCGCATTACGACCTGCCGATCGCTCTCGGGCTTCTTGCGGCAATGGGCGCGATCGATCGCGAGCAACTGGCCGGCTATGTCGCGATCGGTGAGCTCAGCCTCGATGGGCGGATAGCGCCCTCGCCGGGGGTTCTCCTTGCGGCCCTCCATGCCTCGTCGAGCGATCTCGGGCTGATCTGTCCGGCGGCCCAGGGCTCGGAGGCGGCCTGGGCCGGCAATGTAGAAATCATTGCAGCGCCCGATTTGGTTTCGCTTCTCAACCACCTCAAGGGAACCGCCATCCTGTCGCCGCCTCGTCCCGCAGAGGCGCAGGCGCGGGCGACCGGCCCCGATCTCGCCCAGGTCAAGGGACAGGAGACCGCCAAGAGGGCGCTCGAGATTGCCGCGGCCGGGGGTCACAATCTGCTGATGATCGGCCCGCCCGGTGCTGGCAAATCCATGCTGGCGGCCTGTCTTCCATCGATTCTGCCCGATCTCACTCCGGCCGAGGCTCTGGAAGTCTCGATGATCGCAAGCGTGGCCGGCGAGCTCAAGGAAGGAAAGCTGATCCGAAGCCGCCCTTTTCGCTCACCCCATCACAGCGCCTCGATGCCGGCTCTGGTGGGCGGAGGAACCAGGGTCAGGCCGGGCGAAGTCAGCCTTGCCCATCTGGGCGTCCTGTTCCTCGACGAGCTTCCCGAATTCCAGCGCGGGGTTCTGGATTCCCTTCGCCAGCCCATCGAAACCGGGACGGTCCAGGTCGCGAGGGTGAATGCCCATGTCACCTTCCCGGCCCGGGTCCAGCTCGTTGCGGCGATGAACCCCTGCCGCTGCGGCCATCTGGGCGATCCGGCGCTTGCCTGCTCGCGGGCACCGAAATGCGCGGCCGACTATCAGGCGCGCATTTCCGGACCGCTGCTCGACCGGATCGACCTTCATGTCGAGGTCCAGGCGGTTTCCGCCGCCGACCTGGTTCTTCCACCGCCGTCGGAAGGGTCGGCCGAGGTCGCTTCACGGATCGAAGGGGCGCGCTCGCTGCAGGCTGACCGCTACCGGGACAAGACCGTCCGAACCAATGCGGAGGCGGATGGCGATCTTCTCGCCGCGGTCGCGACTCCGGACGAACCGGGCCGAAGGCTCCTCGCCCAGGCCGCCGAGTCGATGCGGCTTTCGGCCCGATCCTATCACCGGGTGCTTCGGGTCGCCCGAACCATCGCCGATCTTGCGGGAAGCGAAGGCGTTGGCCGGATCCATGTCGCCGAGGCGCTCAGCTATCGGCGGCAGGCGCCGCGCAACTGAGCAGGAGAGGGGGGAGCGGCACTCAGGGACCATACACACTTTCCGGAATGGAAACTAATGACTTTCCAATCCGGAAAGCGAGTAGTATAGGCTTTCCAATTTGGAAAGTGAAGGAGCTTCTGAAGTGCAGATCGCCGCAATCATCGCCCTGACGGTCATACTGTCGGGCCTGGCCTGGATGTCATTGAAGGACGCGCGCGATTATTCGGCCTTCCAGCGAGTCAGGGAAAGCGAGGCGAGAATCCGCTTCTTCCGCCAATGGACCCTGGTTCCGATGGGACTGTTCGGTTTTGGTGGCCTCGGGCTCCTGGTCGTCCTCGGCCGAACGGATGTTCTGTTCGCTCTTCCGGCCGAATATGCGGCGGCTGCACAGTTCTTCACGGACAGGCCGGAGAGCGCTCCGGACGACCTCGAATCGATGCTCGGGATGGCGGCTGGCCTGGCGGTCGGTCTTGCAATCAGCGTCTTCATCTGGCGGGCACGCCTGAAGAAAATGCTGAGGCCGGTTGGCGACATCGAAGCGCTCCTTCCTCGCAATGGAAGGGAAGTGGCAGCATCGATCCCGCTATCGATCAATGCCGGGATCAGCGAGGAAATCTTCTATCGGGCCGCGCTTCCGATGCTCGCCTTCGTGGCTATCGGCTCGGTTGAGCTGGCGTTCGCCATCTCGATCGCGGCCTTCGGCGTGGCCCATTGGTATCAGGGCTATAAGGGCGTTTTCGCGACCATGGTCATGGGGGCGATCTTCACCATCCTCTATCTGTCGAGCGGGTCACTGTTGAAGCCGATCCTCCTTCACATCCTCATCGACCTGGTGGCGCTGGTGATCCGGCCCGCCTGGGCAATTCGCCGGGCTCTCCGCACTTCTGTCCAAATGACGTCCGGCAAGGCTGGAGTGGTTCGATGAGCAAGGAAAGGGACCTGCCGTCCGGGACTCAAGGCGAAGACGTTGCGGCCTCGCTGGAGGCACTGGAGGCGGCCAACCGGCGTCTTGCGGAGCATATGCGCTGGCCGCTCTGGCGTCACATGGCCGGCGGGCTGTTGATGAGCCTGATACTCGCTGCCTTCGCGCTTCAGCCGGCACCCCTGGGCTTCGTCCTGTTCGGCCTGGCCTTGCTCCTCTCTTTCGCAATCGTCCGCGATGACAAGAAGCGTCATGGCATGTTCGTGAGCGGCTATCAGCGTGGACGAACGGGCTGGGTCATGGCCGGAATCCTCGCCCTGTTCTTCGGAAACGTGGTCCTCCTGCTGATCGAACATGATGGTTCGGCCGGCGATCCCCTCCTGTGGCTGGTCCTCCTGGTCCAGTTGGGAGGAACGACGGCGCTCGGCCTGCTGTGGGAGCGGATCTATCGGGCGGACCTTCGGAGAGGGCTTTCATGAGCTCGTCGCTTGACGAAATCCTCCATTCGCCGGCGAGGCTGCAGATAGGGGCCCTGCTCGCCCGCGCCGATGAAGCCGAATTCGCGATCATCCGGGGCGTCGTCGACGTCAGCGATTCGGTGCTTTCCAAACATTTGTCGGCGCTGGTCGACGCCGGCTATGTCTCGATCCGGAAGGCCCCGCGGGATGGCCGTCAACGGACCTGGGCCTCGTTCACCGCCAAAGGCCGACGTGCCTTTCACAGACATCTCAAGGCCTTGCAGGAAATGATGTCGGCCGCCGAAGCGAGTTTGGGCGGACGTTCGGCTGATTGAGGCCGCGTCCGACGAAAAGCAGAGCGTTTCGAGTGCGTCTTTTCTGTCCGCCCGCATTTACGTTTTGTAACCTCTCGGCCGCTAACGCGAAGCCATGGGTGGGCAGGGGCAGACAGCAGCGAGACGAATAGCAGCGGTGGAGGCCGTGGACGAACGGGATTCGGCCGGTTCCATCCGTTTCTTCAGCAGATTTGGCGACCGGCGGGCGAAGAGCCGGTCAGTCGGAGGCGCCAGCCAGGATTCCGAAGCCCTTCTCCTGCTCCGGAATTTCGAGGAATCCTGCCTGGGCTGGTTCTGGGCGACCGATGCCGAAGGCCGGCTGACCTATTTGAGCGACAGTGTTACGACCCTGATCGGACGACCGGCCGGCTTCTTCCAGGGAGCCGATTTCGCCGAAGTCTTCACCCGCGCCGAAGAGGATGAAACCGGTCGCGGGGCCTTGTCCTTCATGCTCGCGAGGCATTCCGCCTTCGACAAGCTGATCCTTCGGGCAGCAAGCGGGATCGCGCAGCAAATCTGGTCGGTTTCCGGGCGACCCCAATTCGACCCAACCGGGAACTTCACCGGTTTTTGCGGCAGCGCCCTGGACGTGACGGAGCAGCGGCGTTCGTCGGAATATGCCTCGAAGCTGGCCAAATATGATCCACTGACAGGGCTTCCGAACCGGCGTCGGATGACGGAGCTTCTCGAGGAGAGCCTGATCGCTGCCGAGCACCGGTCGCGGCCATGCGCTGTCATGCTGATCGATCTCGACCGCTTCAAGCAGGTCAACGACACGCTCGGCCATCCCGCCGGCGACGCGCTTCTGAAGCAGGTCGCCGAGCGCCTTGCCCGACTGATCGGGAGCGTTGAACATGTCTTCCGCCTCGGCGGGGACGAGTTCCAGATCATCATCCACGATTTCGAGAACCGGGAGGCGCTTGGCGAACTGGCCTCCAGGATCATCACCCGCCTATCCGAACCCTATTTCGTCGAGGACAATCGCTGCATCATCGGCGCATCGATCGGTATCGCGGTCGGGCTCGAGGACGGCCGGACCCGGGACGAACTGATCCGCAACGCGGACCTGGCGCTTTACCATTCGAAGGCGAATGGGCGGGGATGCTTCCGCTTCTTCTTCTCCCACCTGCTCAGGAATGCGGAGGACAAAAGAACCCTTGAGGAAGATCTTCGCGATTCGATGGAGAAAGGCGAGCTGAGCCTGGCCTATCAGCCGGTCGTGGAAACCCGGACCAGCTGGATGACCGGAGTGGAAGCCCTGCTTCGCTGGCACCATCCAAGGCGAGGGCCGGTGTCACCCGATCTCTTCGTTCCGATCGCCGAAGAAGCCGGTCTGATTCATCGTCTCGGCGAATGGTCGCTCCGCAAGGCGTGCGAGGATGCGGTCAGCTGGCCCGGCAATATCAGGGTGGCGGTGAACGTTTCCCCGCTCCAGTTCAACGACAAGGCCTTTCCTGCCGTGGTTCGTGCCGCCCTCGACGCCTCCGGGCTCCAGCCGGACCGGCTTGAACTGGAGATCACGGAAGGCGTGTTTCTCCAGGGTGACAAGAATACCGACAAGATGTTCGCTGCGCTCAAGGACATTGGAGTGCGTCTTGCACTGGATGATTTCGGGACCGGCTACGCCTCGCTCGGCTATCTGCGCAAGGCACCCTTCGACAAGATCAAGATCGATCAGAGCTTCGTTCGGGAGGCGACTCTTTCCGGATCGAGGAACAGCGCCATCATCGCTGCAATCGTTGCCCTCGCCGAAGCGGTGGGGATGGAAACGACGGCCGAAGGCGTGGAATATATGGATCAGCTCGAGCTGATCCGGAAGCTCAGGATCAGCCACGTCCAGGGATGGATTTACAGCAAGGCCATTGCCAGCGAGGAACTGGTCCAGAAGCTCAGTGACGGCGTCTGGACGATCGAGCCATCGGGCCCGGCAAGGCAAAGAAGCGAACGCCAAGCAATGTATCGCACGGTCGGCCTTGCTCATGGTCACCGCTACGAAAACGCGGTGATCCGCAACCTGTCGGACAGCGGAGCATTGATCGAGGGCGTCGGGGGCCTTGCCAGGGGAACCCTTATCCTCGTCGATTTCGGCAATGGTCGGCTCACCCTCGCAAGGGTCAGCCGGTCACTCGGCAACCAGGTCGGAATCGCTTTCGAGGAGTTTCTCGAAACCGACGGCAATGGCGGTCTTCGGCCGCGCCAGCGTATCTCGCCCTTGCTTCTCAGCAAGGCCGGCCTTCCGTCTTCCGACATCGTGTCCGACCGGGGAGCCACCATCCTTCCGCTCGAGGAGATTGCAGCCCGGATCGGGCTGTTCCCGGCGGCCCGTCCCGCTGAACCCGAGGCCCAGAGCGACCCGGCCGGCTCGCCAGGTGCAGCCGAGCCTGACGATCAGGCGTCCCAGCCGGGCAATGAACGCGGTCCGGTGTCACCACCGGATCCGCGATTCCTCCAGGATTCCCGCTTGTCCTTCGACCAGGCCCTGGCCTTGGTCGATGCGGCCCAGTCGAGCAGCAACCGGCAGCTCAGATACATCGTTCCGCTCCTGATGCTCACCGGCGTGAGACAGGGTGAATTGTTGAGAGGCCGCTGGGATCAGATCGATTTCAACAGCGGGTGCTGGACCTTGCCTTCCCGCTCCTCGGGCGGCCGTCCGCTACGGCTGACGTCGGCCGCGATCAAGCTTCTGCAAGCGCTCCCGAGGTGGGAGAATTGCCGCTATCTCCTGCCCAATCCGACCACTCTCAAGCCCTATCAGTCGATCGTTCGAAGCTGGGAGGTCGTTCGGCGAAGGGCCGGCTTTCCCGATCTGGAGATCGGCGACCTGCGCTATGGCGATGTCGCCGGCGCCGACCAGCAGCACCGGATCGTCGAACGGGTCCTTCAGGGCAACACACCGGACGAAATTGTCCAGGCAGTGCCGGCCGAACCGGTCACCTCGACGCCCGCTGAATAAAGGCGTCGCGACGATCTGTTCCGGCCGGTCAGGATTCAGCCGTTGTTGCCGCTTTCCTCCGGTGGAGCGACCTCTTCCGGCGGAGCAACGTCGATATCGACATCGGGAATGTCGACGTCGGGAATATTGACGTCGGGTACCTGCATGTCCGGCGCCTCGACATTGACGTTCACGCCCACCTCGTCCGCAGCGCGCTCGAAATAGCCGCCAAAGAAGAGGAAGAGGAGGACGATCACGACGAGCAGAAGGACGACTGCGGCGATGAGGCCGCCACTGCTTCGCTCACCGCTATGGATGATCCTCGTCTCTCGCTCGACCCGATGCTCCGGTTCGATCCGGGTGCGATCATTCTCATCCATGGCGAAACTCCATTCATTGTTTCGGCCCCGAACGCATTTCGGAACGCCACTGTTCCGGATATTTCGGTTCAGCGGCCTGCTGCTCTCAGAACGACGGCGGCAAAGGCGGCTCCGGCTCCGGGATCCTGCTCCAGGTAAAGATCCGGTTCGATGAGTTCGAGTTCCATGAGCAGCGGCAATCCGCCGGAGTCCCGGACGAGATCGACCCGAGCATAGAGCAAGGGCTCTTTCACTTCGGCGAGGATCCGACCCGAAGCCTCGAGCTCGTCGGCCGATGGTTGATGGGGCGTGATGATCCCGTCATATTCCGGCTGGACCCGGAAATCTCCCGGCTGAGGCCGCTTGCGCACCGAATGGCTGAATTCACCGTCGAGGAAGAAGAGCGACACCTCTCCTTCCTCCAAGATGGCGGGCAGAAAGGGCTGGATCATCGCCTGGGCTTCCGGACCGCCTTCGAGCGACGATCCGGGCGTCCAGCACAGCGTTTGCCAGGCAGAGGCCGAGACGACCGGCTTGGCCACCAGCCTGTCGCAGCCGAACCGGCGGGCGGCCTCTTCCAGTTCATCCTCGTCGATCCGGTCGACGAACAGGGTGGGAGTGACCGGAGCGCCCGCTTCGGCCAGCTGGCCCAGATAATATTTGTCGGCATTCCATCCCAGGATTGTGGCCGGGTTAAGGAGCCTGACTCCCTGGCTTTCCCATTCGGCCACCGACTGACGCCATTTCCCCAGGGAGCGGTGATAGCCCCAGACGAGCAACGGGAGGACGAGATCGAAGCGACCCAGTTCAGGGCGACCGGCCCAGCTGAGGGCTTCGATGTCGATCCCGGCCTTGATCAAGGGCGCACGGATCCGCTCAAGGACGCTTCGCCAGCGCGAATGGAAATCGCGATCCTCGGGGTCGGGTGTGAGGATCGCGACCCGAGGCGGAGTCATTCCGGAAGGAAGTCGGGGACCGACAGATAGCGCTCGCCAGTGTCATAGTTGAAGCCCAGGATCCGCTTGCCGGGGCCAATTTCTTCCAGTTTCTGGCGGATTGCGGCAAGGGTGGCACCCGAGCTGATTCCGACAAGAATGCCCTCCTCACGGGCCGACCGGCGGGCCATCTCCTTGGCATCGTCCGGCTCGACCTGGATCGAGCCGTCGAGAAGCTTCGTGTCCATGATGGCCGGGATGAAACCGGCGCCGATGCCCTGGATCGGGTGCGGCCCGGGTTCGCCGCCGGAGATGACCGCCGAAGCCGTCGGCTCGACTGCGAACACCTTCAGGTCGGGCCAAGCCTGTTTCAGGACCTGGGCACAGGCGGTGATATGGCCGCCGGTACCAACTCCGGTAATCAGGACATCGATCGGGGAGTCGGCGAAATCGTCGAGGATTTCCTTCGCCGTCGTTCGCCGGTGAACTTCGACATTGGCTTCATTTTCGAATTGCTGGGGCATCCACGCGCCTTCGGTCTGGTCGACCAGTTCCTGGGCCCGGGCGATGGCGCCCTTCATGCCCTTTTCGCGGGGCGTGAGATCGAAACGCGCACCGTAAGCGAGCATCAGCCGCCGCCGCTCGAGGCTCATGCTTTCCGGCATGACGAGGGTCAGCTTGTACCCCTTAACGGCGGCGACCATGGCAAGACCGATTCCGGTATTGCCGCTGGTCGGCTCGACGATCGTCCCGCCGGGCTTCAGTTTCCCGCTTCGCTCTGCCTCCTCGACCATCGCAAGGGCGATCCGGTCCTTGATCGAGGCGCCGGGATTGGAGCGTTCGGATTTGATCCAGACTTCGGAATCGCCGAACAGGCGGTTGATCCGGATATGCGGTGTCTTGCCGATCGTCTCGGCGATGTTGGCGGCTTTCATGGCTTACCTCCTTGGGCGGGTTGAGTGACATAGAGAGGGACTGGAACCCGGTCATGTCGGGGCCCGGGATTCCTGGGCCGATTCGAAGCTTCGGGCCCGGCGCAGCTCAGGAAACCATCTGGCCCAGAGCATTGTAACTGCCACTGCGCCAACGCCTCCGGCGACCACTGCAGCGACCGGGCCGATCAGTGCCGCAAGGAACCCGCTCTTCGCCTCCCCAAGCTCGTTGGAGGCAGAGACGAAAAGCGAGGAAACGGCACCGACACGGCCGCGCATTTCGTCCGGCGTATAGAGCTGGATCAACGACTGGCGAACGAAGACCGAGAACATGTCGGCAGCACCGAGCAGGGCGAGGCAGAGCAGGGAGAGGGGGACCGACCGGGAGAAGCCGAAGACCACGGTCGCGGCTCCGAAGAGTCCGACCGCGATCAGCATCTTCAGGCCGACTTCATGCTTCAGCGGCCGGAAGGAGAACCAGAAGGCAGTGAGGGTCGCGCCCACGGCCGGTGCAGCGCGAAGATGGCCAAGACCGGCCGGCCCGGTTTCCAATATGTCGCGAGCGAAGATGGGCAGCATGGCGGTCGCCCCGCCGAGCAGGACTGCAAAGAGGTCGAGCGAGATGGCTCCGAACACCAGCCGGTGGTTGCGGACATAGGAAAGGCCGTCGACCATCTGTTTCCACGGATTTTTCGAACCGGTGATCGCGGTCCTTGGCTTCGGCCCGATCAGGAACATGCACAGAAGGGAAAGGCCGAAAAGGCCGGCGGACACCGTATAGGGCATGTGCGGAGTCCAGGCGTAGAGATAGCCGCCGACGGCCGGTCCGGCGATCGCGCCGGACTGCCAGGCCATGGAACTCAGGGCGATGGCTCTTGGAAGAAGTTCGCGCGGGACGAGATTGGGTGCGAGCGCCTGGAGCGCGGGTCCTGCAAAGGCCCTTGCCACTCCAAGCAGGGCAGCGACACCGAACAGGATCGGAATGGTCACCGTTCCCTGCCACGAGGTCCAGGCGAGAATGGCTGCGCAGAGCAGTTCAAGAGCGATCGTCGCCCTTGCGATGAACCGACGATCCAGCCGATCCGCAGCCCAGCCGGTGACCAGGGTCAGGACGAAGAGTGGAACGAACTGGACTAGGCCGATGAATCCCAGCTGCAGCGCCGCGGCCTTGATGCCCATCGTTTCGCGGGCAATGTCATAGACCTGCCAGCCGATCACGATCACCATGCTCATCTGGGCAATGGTCGAGGCCAGTCGGGCGACCCAGTAAAAGCGGAAATCCGCAATCGAGAAGGGCGAGCCGGCAGTCATTGGCTGCACTTAGGGACCGCATCCGAAGGGGGCAACAAGCCGCTTCATCAAGCGAAGAAAGCCCGTTTCCGGCCGGTGCGATTGGAAGATAGCCGCTGCAAGCTGCCCATTTCGGGCAAATCCCTGCTACCCGGCCCCGTGGCCTGCTCGGCCCCGGGAAGGCATCCCACCGGCAAGTCTCAGCTGTCTGGGCCGTCTCCGCCAGGGAGGAGATCGATGGTCTCGAACAAGGCGGTCAGCTCCTCGCGTTCGGTCGGTTCGATTTCCGGACGCCAGATTTCGAAGATGAGGACGATCCGGTTGCTGTTCGAGCGGTTCCAGGCTTCATGTTCGAAGCTGTCGTCGAAAATCAGCATCCGCCCTTCCTGCCATGTCCGGGTTTCCGCGCCGACCCGGATCGCGCAGTTTTCGGGAACGATCAGCGGCATGTGGCAGATCAGCCTTGTGTTGAGCATTCCATGGTGCGGGGCGATGTGGGTTCCCGGTTTCAGGAGCGAGTAGAGCGCCATTGGTGACCGGCCGCCGATGACCGGCATCGGCGCAAGCTCAAGCGCCGCCATCGTCTTCGGGCATTGTTCCCAGTGGCCCTCGACCTTCGTTCCGGACTGCCACAAATACCATGCGCCCCAGGCCGGATCGTTGAGAAGCTTGTTGTTCGGCAAGGGTCGATCGGGAGAGCCGCCGACATAGGGATCGAACTCGCGCCCGACCTCCAGGACCGCCCCGAGCTCGCTTCTGAGTGCGGCAAATCCGGCTTCGAAATCCCCGATCCAGTCGAATTCCTCACGCTCGTAAAAGGCGCGCTGGGGCAGGCCCGGAAAATAGAACATGTTGGGCTGCTGGAGATAGAGCTGGGTTCGCCCGAGCAGCAGGTCGAGCGCCTGGCGCATCCTGGGCGTTGCCGATCGATCGGAAATGCCGGCCTGGGCAAGCTGCCCGGTCAGGTGGGCTTCGAACTCGCGTTTCGTTTCTTCGATATAGGCGGCGGCACGCTGAAGCAGAGGCTGAAGCTGGGGAGGGACGGGCCTGACCGAAGCGACGTTGAGCGCGGTCCTGAAGAAGGCGCCGGCAGCCCGGCGGTCCGACTTGCGCGCCTTCAGGTCTCCCATTGCGAGAAGCGAGGGAAGATCGCGCATGTCGCGGTCGAGCTGGCGTTCGAGGGCCTGTTCCTCGCCAGCCAGGTCGCCGAGCAGGTTGCACGCCTGAGCGACTGCGAGCCAGGGGGGCGAGGCACCCTGGCCGACGATCCGGTCGAACACGGCCTTGGCTTCGCGGCCGTCGCCGCGGCGAAGGGCTTCAAGGCCGCTCCTGACGGCCGCGTCGAGGCTCTGTTGGTCCACAGGAGGGGGTTAGGCGAGGCTCAGGAAACTGTCGAGACTGCAGCCGCGGATGCCCGGTCGCTGTTGATGATCCTCACCTGGTCGCCAAGCTTCGCCTGCTCGAAAAGAAGAGCTGCAAACTCATCGGGAACGCCGATGCAGCCGCGGCTCGCCTTGCCATATTCGACGATGGTGCCGTGGATGGCGATCCCGTCATTGGTCAGCCGCATCATCCAGGGCATCTGCGCTTCGTAGAGATTGGATTCGTGGTCGATCTTCTTCTGGGTGATCGTGAATTTTCCGAGCGGGGTCGGATTCTCCTCGGTCCCGTACAGGATCACCGCCCGTCCGATCTCGAATCCCGACCTGAAGACATGGATAGTCTGGGTGCCGATATCGACGAGCATATCGACCCGGCCGGCGGGAACGCCTTCCGAGCTCCAGACATAGTCGCCATGGCTCATTGGACGGTCGAGCTGGAGCATGACCGGTCCCTTGGGTGCCGCCGGAGCGATCGCTGACGGTTGCGGCGAAGCTTCGACCTCGGCGGGAAGGAGAAGGCTCTCGCTGCTTGCGCCAGCACCGGCGGGGAGATGGTTCAGCTGAAGGAAGACCGCAAAGGCGGCGGCCAGGACCAGGAGCCAGATGGATTGCCCGACCCAGGCGGAAACGGGTCTCCCGGCGATGATCATTTGGGTGCCTGCCATGAAGGCGGGATACTCAAAATGGCACGGCTGACCAGCCGTCTTGTCCCGCC
>CAYOJN010000044.1:0-12023 GCA_964404245.1 uncultured Sphingosinicella sp.
ACCCCTGCTAGAGCGCGACGCGATGGACAAGGTATCTTTCGGTCACGAGGACGTCGAACCTCAGGAGAAGGCCCGGCGGGTCAGCGGCGTGTTCAGCAGCGTGGCGTCCCGCTACGACCTGATGAACGATCTGATGTCGGGCGGAATGCACCGGCTTTGGAAGGACGCGTTCGTTCGAAGGGTTCGCCCGCGGCCGGGTGAAGCCATCGTCGACATGGCCGGCGGCACCGGAGACATCGCCTTCCGGCTTGCCCGTCGCGGGGCAGCGGTGACGGTTGCCGACATCAACCCCGACATGCTTTCGGTCGGGATCGACCGGGCTCGGATTCGCGGTATCGACGGCCTCGTCTGGGCCGAGGAGAATGCCGAGCAGCTGTCTTTCGAGTCCGGCGCCTTCGATGCCTATACGATCGCGTTCGGGATCCGGAACGTGACCGATATCGACCGAGCCCTTGCCGAGGCCTTCCGGGTCCTCAAGACCGGAAGCCGTTTCTACTGCCTCGAATTTTCCCGGACCCGCTGGCCGGGCTTCAGCGAAGCCTATCGCCGCTACAGCCGTCACGTTGTTCCCAGGATCGGCCGGATCGTCGCCAGGGATCCGGACAGCTATCGCTATCTGGTGGAATCGATAGAGCGTTTTCCCGACATGGCGAAATTTGCGAACATGATCGAGCGAGCAGGTTTCGCCCAGGTGAGGGCGGAACCGATTCTCGGCGGGCTCGTCGCCATCCATAGCGGCTGGAAGATTTGACCCACCCTGTCGTTCATGTCTGGCGGCTTCTGAAATGGGGCCGGGTGCTCGCTCGGCACGGCGCACTTCGCGGAATCGAGCGCGACATCAACACTCCGCCACCGGTGAGGCGGCTTGCAAGGCTCGCAAGGCTCGGCGCCCGGGTCCCCGAAACGCCGACCTATGCGGAAGCCTTCCAGTCGATCGGCCCAGCGGCAATCAAGTTCGGCCAGGCGCTTGCGACCCGCCCGGATCTGGTCGGGGAAGCCGCGGCCCGCGATCTGACCCGGCTTCAGGACAGCCTCCCGCCCGCCCCTTTCGCCGAGATCAGGGCGGCAATCGAAAAGGGCCTGGAAAGGCCGATCGAATCCCTCTTCTCCCACATCGATCCCGAACCGGTCGGTGCGGCCTCGATCGCCCAGGTCCATCGAGCGACCACGACCGACGGCCGACTGGTCGCGGTGAAGGTTCTGAGGCCCGGGATCGAGGACAGTTTCGCCGAGGCGCTGGACACCTATGAATGGGCTGCGGCCCAGGTTGAAAGCATGGGCGGTGACGTCGCCAGGCTCCGTCCACGGCTTGTCGTCGCGACCTTCCGCCAATGGACCAACCGCGAACTCGATCTTCGTCACGAGGCGGCCTCGGCCTCGGAGCTTCGCGAGAATCTCATCGCCGAAAGCGGATTCTTCGTTCCTGCCATCGATTGGAGCCGGACCTCGAGGCGGGTGCTCACCCTCGAATGGATCGACGGGATCAAGCTCAACGACCGCGAAGCGCTGATCGCTGCAGGTCACGACCTCAAGTCCCTCGCCGCCATCCTCGTTCGCGCTTTCCTTCGCCAGGCCGTCGTCGACGGCTTCTTTCATGCCGATCTTCACCAGGGCAATCTCTTCGCGCTCCCCGACGGTCGGCTTGCAGCCATCGACTTCGGGATCATGGGCCGGATCGATCGCCAGGCGCGGATCTGGCTCGCGGAAATTCTCTATGGACTGATCACCGCCAATTACAGGCGCGTGGCCGAGATCCACTTCGAAGCCCAATATGTACCGCAGCACCACGATATCGACGAGTTCGCGACCGCTCTGCGGGCGGTCGGCGAACCGATCCGGGGCCTTCCGGTCAAGGATATCTCGATCGCCCAGATGCTTGACGGGCTGTTCAAGATCACCCGTGATTTCGACATGCAGACCCAGCCCCATCTGCTTCTGCTCCAGAAGACGATGGTGATGGAAGAAGGCGTCGCGACCGCGCTCGATCCCGACATCAACATGTGGGAAACTGCCGAGCCCTTCCTCCACGAATGGGTTCGCGGTGAACTGGGGCCCGAGGCCCGGATCGCTGACGAGCTGGTCCGCAACTTCCGGACCCTTCGAAAGCTTCCGGATCTGATTCGCCGGATCGACTATTATTATCCGCCGCCGGGTGCTGCGCCGCCGACCGCGCCGCTTCGGGAAATCGCCATTGTCAGGCCTCACCGTTATGGACTGATCGCCTTCATTGCGCTGGTTTCGGCAGCGGCTGGCGCTTCGGCGACCTGGCTTCTACTCTGAGCCGATGCGCAACAGGAAAATCCTGCTGATCGTCGGCGGCGGAATCGCCGCCTACAAGGCCTGCGAGCTGATCCGGCTGATCCGGAAGGCCGGAGGCGAGGTTCGCTGCGTCGTCACCGACGCCGCCGCCCAGTTCGTCACTCCGATGACCCTTGCGGCCCTCTCCGAACAGCCGGTCCACACCAGCCTGTGGGATCTCAAGGACGAGGTCGAAATGGGCCATATCCAACTGTCCCGCGAGGCCGACCTGGTCCTTGTCTGCCCGGCAACGGCCGACCTGCTCGCACGGATGGCCGCGGGAATCGCCGACGACCTTGCAACCACTCTTCTTCTTGCCACCGACAAGAAGGTGATCGCGTGCCCGGCGATGAATGTACGAATGTGGACCCACCAGGCGACTCGGCGCAATGTGGAGCAACTGCGAAGCGACGGAATCGACATCATCGAGCCGGATGACGGCGAGATGGCGTGCGGCGAATATGGCCCCGGCCGGCTCCCCGATCCGGATCGGATACTTGCTGCCCTCCGCGCCCGACTGGCGAGCGAGGGACCGCTTTCGGGCCGGCACGTCCTGGTCACTGCAGGGCCCACCCATGAGCCCGTCGATCCGGTCCGGGTGATCGCCAACCGGTCGTCCGGCAAACAGGGCTTCGCAATCGCCGAAGCGCTTGCGCAACTGGGGGCCAGAGTGACCCTGGTCGCCGGCCCGGTCGTCCTGGCCACGCCCCCGGGGGTTGACCGTGTCGATGTCGAAACCGCGATCGAAATGAAGGCTGCGGTCGATCGGGCGCTCCCTGCAGATGCTGCGGTGATGGTTGCTGCGGTGGCCGACTGGAAGGTCGAAGCGGCGGCTGGCAAGCTGAAGAAGGCCGACGGGCCGCCGGTGCTTCGACTGGCGCCCAATCCCGACATACTGGCCGATCTTGCAGCGAGCTCGAACCGGCCCGAACTCCTGATCGGCTTTGCAGCGGAGACCGAGAATGTGATCGAGGCGGCGAAGTCGAAGCGAGAGTCGAAGAAGATCGACTGGATCATCGCCAACGATGTCTCGGGAAGCGTCATGGGTGGGGACTTCAACGCCGTCCACCTGCTCACCGAAACGGACACCGAAAGCTGGCCGTCCGCACCGAAGATCGAGGTTGCCCAACGGCTTGCACGGAGGATTGCAGACCGGTTCAAAACGTCAGCGGAGAAAGAATGATCGAGATCCAGCTGAAGCGCCTGCCCAATGGCGAAGGCCTTCCACTGCCCGCTTATGCAAGCGATCAGGCCGCCGGACTCGATGTCGTTGCGGCCGAAGAGCTGATCCTCGAGCCCGGCCGGCGACACGCGGTTGCAACGGGTTTCGCCATCGCCATTCCCGACGGCTATGAAGTCCAGGTTCGGCCGCGCTCCGGACTTGCCCTCAAGAACGGGATCACCTGCCTCAACAGTCCCGGCACCATCGACAGCGACTATCGGGGTGAGGTAAAGGTCATTCTTGCCAATCTGGGCAGCGAACCCTTTGCGATCCGGAGGGGGGAGCGCATCGCCCAGCTGGTCCCGGCGCCGGTTCTCCGATCGCATTTCGTCGAGGTGGACGAACTCGCCGAGACCAGGCGCGGTGCTGGTGGTTTTGGATCGACCGGGAGGTGAGAATGAGGTTGCAAGCAATATTGGCCGGCGCGATCGCGCTGATTTCCACTCCGGTCGCGGCCCAGTCGGTCGATGTCGGAACCGGCGACTGGTCCGAAATCCCCTCGGTCCAGCCGCGCGGCCAGGTCAGGATGGCCGATGCCCAGATGGACCTGATCGAATCGATTGCGGCGAGCGGTCGCTGCAATGTCCCCGGGCTCGAGGCGACGGCGGTCAACATCAAGGTCCCCTTCCTGATCCGCTTCGATGGCCAGGGCGGGGTCGATCGAATCGTTCTCAGGGACCTGAATTGTCCGGACCTGGAAGTGACGTTGGGCGCTGCCGTCGTTCACCTGGCTCGGGCCAATGAATATCGGCCCCGGGGCAGCCAGCCGTCGGGATGGTATCGAAGCGAGATCAGTTTCGCCAATCGCTGAACCGGCAGGTGCTTTGCGGCAGCGACGACTGATGATAATCAAGACGGGTCATTGCCGGCGATGTGCCGCTAGACGTCGAAAGGATGTGAAATGATGCTCAGCCTGATGACTGCGGCCCTGATTGCGACCACGCCCTCAATCCCGGAGCAGATCAATGTGGCGGAAGCGGAGTGGGACGCCTTTCCCCGCCTTCTGACCGAAGATCTTGCAGTCCCCAGCGGCGACATGGTCCGCCGGGTGCAGCTGATGCTCCAGCGCGACGAATGCGATTTCGAAGGCCAGTCGGCCCGGCGCTTCGACATCGACGTCAATTATGCGGTAAAGCTCGATCCCCAGGGCAATGCCTCGCAGATCATCGTCGAGGACGTGGGCTGCCGACCGCTTGAAATCTATGTCGGTCGGATCGCCGCCGATATCGTTCGAAACGGGTATGTCCGGGTGAGCCTGCCTTCCCAGCCGAGCTGGTACGGGAACCGGATCAACTTCAACCTCAAGTGATCCTGACCGACGGGCAGCTCGACCGCTACGCCCGCCACATCGTCCTCAAGGAAATCGGCGGAGCCGGCCAGACGGCGCTGCTGAAGGCGCGTTGCACGGTCATGGGAACCGGCGGGATCGGCTCGCCCGCCATCCAATATCTCGCTGCCGCGGGGGTCGGGACCCTTCGGGTGATCGACGACGATATCGTCTCGCTCGACAATCTTCAGCGGCAGATCCTCTTCGGCACTGACGATATCGGCCATCCCAAGGTCGATCGGGCCGAAACGGCGGTGAGCCGTCTCAACCCCGACCTGAACTTCATCGGTGTCAATCGGCGGCTGAATGCCGAAAATGCGGCCGAATTGATCGGCGAAGTCGATCTCGTCGTCGACGGGAGCGATAATTTCGCCACCCGCCTGGCCGTATCGGATCATTGCACCAGGGCCCGGATCCCGCTGGTCTCGGCGGCGATCGGACGCTTCCAGCTCCAGATCGGGACCTATTGCGGCTGGGAGCCGGATCGCCCCTGCTATCGCTGCTTCGTCGGCGATGCCTTCGACGCCGACGATTGCGACACCTGTGCGGAACTGGGCGTTCTTGGTGCAATGGCCGGGATTGGCGGCTGCTGGGCAGCGCTGGAGGCGATCCGCCAGATCACCGGTTTCGGCGACGAAGCCGCCGGCAAGCTTCATGTCTTCGATGGCCTCAAGCCCGCGCTTCGGACGATCCGGATCACCAAGGATCCCGGTTGCTCCGGCTGCGGATCAGGCGCCGAAGAAGAGTAGGGCCTGGTCGAAGAAGCGAATCGTCTCGCGCGGCTGGGCGCCGAACGACAGAGCAAGGCCTGCCACGAGCCCGATCGGGATGAACTTCCAGCTGAAGATCCGGCCGACCAGGGACGGGTTGGCTATTGAAAGAGCCGGACCTTGCCTCCCGCCAGCGAGCGGCTCGCCCGGAGAAACGCCCCTGACCAGCGCCTTTTCGGCGGCATATTCCTCGTCGGTCAGAAGATTGTGGGAGCGAAGCGCTGCAAGCCGTTCCAGCGCCGTCAGCCGCTCGTCGATCCGCGAAGGCGAAATCTGCCCCTCAGCCGGACGTTCGGACGAAGGCGTCGTGACGAGAGTCAGCCGGGGCTCCGCCGGGCCGGTCGCGAGCTCGGTGCCGCGGCTGATGCTGAGTTTTCCTTCGCGCATGAGGCCATTGTGCCAAGGGCGGGTAAAGCTTCAGCCAGCACTCAGGGTTAATGGCGCATCAACCCTGTCGCTCATTGTGTCTCCCCGATCGCGAGAAGGTCGATCGTGAACAGCAAGGTGGCGCCGCCCGGGATCGGACCTCGGCCGACCGGCCCGTAAGCAAGATCATAAGGAATGGCGAATTCGAACCTGTCGCCGACGCTCATCAGCGGCACCCCCTCCTGCCAGCCCTTGATCAGCCGGGGCAGCGGGAAAGTGGCAGGCTCCCCACGCGCCACCGAGGAATCGAACTCGCCGCCATCGATGAACGTGCCGACATAGTGGATCGTCACCGTGTCGGTCGGATCAGGCCGAGGACCGTCGGCATTTCCACTGACCTTCCGGTAGCGAAGGCCGCTCGCCGTCCGTCTCCAGCCCTCCGAAGGATCAAGCGTGTAAAGGAAGAGGGCCTGCCGGTTGTGGAAATCGGAATCGCGCTCGGCTGGCGCAGGCTCGGTCGGCTGCGCCAGAGCCGAACCGGCTCCAAACAATGCAAAGGCCACGGGCGGGATCAGCAACTTCATCATTCATCTGGCCTTTTTCGAAGGGGCTTTCCTGGCGGCCGGCTTCTTTGCAGGGGCTTTCCGGGCCGGCGTCTTTCGCCCCTTTTTCGCCGGCCCCCTGGCGGCGCGATCGTCGATCAGCTGGGCCGCCTCTTCCAGGGTCAGGGCCTCGGGAGCGACGGTCTTGGGCAAAGTGGCGTTGGTCGTACCGTCGGTCACATACGGACCGAATCGTCCCTCCATCAGGCGGATCTCCAATTCCGTCCGGGGATGGTTGCCCATCACCCGAAGCGGCTCTCGGGATCCCCGTCCGCGCCCGCCGCCAGCGGCCGCATCGGCAAGTTTCGCGACCGCGGCGTTCATTCCGATCTCGAACACCTCGGACGTGGAACCAAGCTTCGCATATTTGCCGTCATGGGCCAGATAGGGGCCGTAGCGGCCGATACTCGCGGTGATTGGCGAACCGGTCTCCGGATGAGTCCCGACGGCCCTGGGAAGCGACAGGAATCGAAGGGCGAGGTCGAGATCGGCGTCGGACGGTGGAACATCTTTCGGAAGCGAGGCTCTTTTGGCTTCCTTTCCTTCGCCGAGCTGGAAATAGGGGCCGAAACGGCCTGAACGAAGGCTCACTTCCTGGCCGCTTTCCGGATCGCTTCCGAGCAGCTGGGGGCCGGAATCCTCGCCGCCGCCTTCACTTCCGAACGGTCGAGTGAACTTGCAGTCCGGATAGTTGGAGCAGGCGACGAAGGCGCCAAAGCGCCCGCCGCGAAGCGCAAGACGCCCCTCCCCGCAGGCCGGGCAGAGCCTAGGGTCGGATCCGTCCCCCCGGTCGGGAAACAGCCAGGGCGCGAGGAAATCATCGAGCGCGGCCGTGATCTCCGACGGCTTCTGCTCCATCACTTCGGACGTCTTCGGCTTGAAATCCCGCCAGAAACGGTCGAGCACTTCGCGCCAGTCCAGCCGTCCACCCGAAATATCGTCAAGTTCATCCTCGAGATGGGCGGTGAAATCATAGGAGACGTAGCGCTCGAAAAAGCGCTCCAGGAAGGCGGTGAGAAGCCGGCCACTTTCTTCCGGGAGCAGCCTTTTCTTGTCCGTCTTCACATAGCTGCGATCGTTGAGGGTCTGGATGATCGAGGCATAAGTGGACGGACGACCGATCCCCAGCTCTTCCATCTTCTTGACCAGGCTGGCCTCGGAATAACGGGGCGGCGGCTGGGTGAAATGCTGTTCGGCCTGGACCGCCTTCCTGGCCGGCATGTCGCCATCGCGAAGAAGCGGAAGCCGACGGCTCTCCTCATCGTCATTATCGTCCCGCCCCTCCTCATACAGGGCGAGGAAGCCTGGAAAGTGAACGACCTGGCCGGTTGCTCGAAGCGCCGTCTGGCCGCTGCCTTCGACCAGTTCCACGCTCGTCCGCTCGAGCCTGGCCGACGCCATCTGGCTTGCAAGCGCTCGCTTCCAGATCAGGTCATAGAGGCGGGCATGATCACCGGTGCCGGCGCGATCGCGGGAAAAGTCGGTCGGCCTTACCGCTTCATGGGCTTCCTGCGCATTCTTCGCCTTGGCCGTATAGATTCGGGGCTTGTCGGGGACATAGCCGCCGTCATAGCGATCGACGACGGCTCGGCGGGCGGCGGCGATGGCTTCCGGAGCCATTTCCACTCCGTCTGTTCGCATATAGGTGATGGCCCCGTCCTCGTAGAGATTCTGGGCGACGCGCATCGTGTGACTGGCCGAAAAGCCGAGCTTGCGCGAGGCTTCCTGCTGGAGAGTCGAGGTCGTGAAGGGCGGCGGAGGATTGCGGGTCAGCGGTTTCGTTTCGACCGATGAAACCCGAAAATGGCTCTCCTCGACAGCCTTTTTGGCTGCTTCCGCAGTATCTTGGTCGCCAATGCTGAGGCGGTCTATCTTCTCGCCGCGATAACGCACCAGCCGTGCGAGGAATTCCGTCCCGTCGGACTCCATCGTCGCGACGACGCTCCAATATTCCTGGGCCCGGAACAGCTCGATTTCGCGCTCTCGATCGACGATCAGCCGAAGCGCAACCGATTGCACTCGGCCCGCCGACTTGGCGCCAGGAAGCTTTCGCCAGAGCAAGGGCGAAAGCGTGAACCCGACCAGATAGTCGAGTGCCCGGCGGGCACGATAGGCATCGATCAGATCCTCGTCGAGGCCGCGCGGATTCTTCATCGCCTCGCCGACGGCCGATTTGGTGATCGCGTTGAAGGTGACCCGTTCCACCTTGGCGGGAAGCCGCTTGCGCTTCGCCAGCACCTCCTGGATGTGCCAGCTGATCGCCTCCCCCTCCCGGTCAGGGTCGGTGGCCAGGATCAGTGCATCCGCATTCTTGGATTCGTCGGCGATCGCCTTCAATTGGCGGGCTTTGTCGGGATAGGTTTCCCACGACATCTCGAATCCGGATTCCGGATCCACCGAACCGTCCTTTGCCGGAAGGTCGCGGACGTGGCCATAAGAGGCGAGCACCCGATAGTCGCCCCCCAGATATTTCTCGATGGTCTTTGCCTTTGCAGGCGATTCGACGACTACCAGTTTCATATTCAGAAACGTTCCCTTACGCGTACGCGCACAGGGTGATGAGGGACTGGCGGCAAGGTCAAGGCATTCGCAAAATCGCTGTTCAAGCCAGGCTGACCTTTCCGCCCGAATGGCGTTCGAGGCGGCCGGCCAGTTCCAGCTCGAGAAGGATCGTCTGGACCAGGGGAGCAGCGACCCCGGACTGACGGATCAGTTCGTCGGTCGCGACCGGGGTTGAACCGAGGAGTTCGGCGATCCGCCCGCGGGCCGGGTCATCCACCTCTTCGATTGCCTGGCCGACATAGGGGTCGGCCCCGGGCTGGCGAACGCCCTGGCCGCCGATCGGCGCCAGCGCTTCCAGGACGTCGTCCGCGCTCTGGACCAGGGTGGCACCGTCACGGATCAGGAGGTTGCACCCCTGGGCCCGAGGATCGAGCGGGGATCCAGGGACTGCCATCACCTCGCGTCCATATTCCCCGGCAAGGCGGGCGGTGATCAAGGATCCGGACTTCGGTGCTGCCTCGACCACCACCGTTCCCGGGACGAGGCCGGCGATGATCCGGTTGCGGCGCGGAAAGTGGCGGGCTCGAGGCTCGATCCCCGGGGGCTGTTCGGCGATCAGCAGGCCCTGTTCGGCAATGGCATCGTGCCTCGCCGCATTTTCCGGCGGATAGACAATGTCGATCCCGCCCGCGATCACGGCCAGGGTTCCACTTTCCAGAGCGCCGTCATGGGCGGCGGAATCGATCCCCCGGGCAAGACCGGAAACGATCATTCGCCCTCTTTCGCCGAGCGAATAAGCAAGCATTCGAGCGAACCGGCAGCCTGCGGCCGAGGCATTTCGGGCCCCGACAATCGCAACCGAGGGCCTCGCGAGGAGATCCGTCCGACCCTTGACGATGAGCACTGGTGGCGAGGATTCGACCTCGGCGAGCAACGCCGGATAGAGGGGGTCTCCGGAAAAGAGGTGGCGGGCACCGAGCCGGTGCACAGACTCGATCTCCCTTTCCGCCACCGAGGCGGAAGCGATCCGAGGCGGTCGGCCGCCGCCCCGGGCAGCGAGATCGGGGATCGCCTCGAGCGCCGCTTCGGCCGAGGCGAAGCGGGCGATCAGATGATGAAAGGTGACCGGCCCGATCTGCTCCGACCGGATCAGGCGAAGCCGGGCAATCTCGTCCGGAGCGGCCATTCAGCGCGACTTGCCGACTTTGGGTTCGCTGCCCTTGAGCAGGCGGCCGACGTTTGAGCGATGCTTCCACCAGACGAGCAGCGTGAAGCCGAAGAACAGGATGGAAAGGTCCAGCCGGCCGAGGATCCCGGCCCCGATCGGTGCAGCAAGCGCAGCGGACATTCCGCCGACCGACGAATAGCGAGTGACGACCAGCGCAAGGATCCAGACCGCGGCGAAGAGAAGGCCCGACGGCCAGTGAAGCAAGGCGACGATCCCGAGCAGGGTCGCGACGCCCTTGCCGCCGCGAAATCCGAGCCAGACCGGATAGAGGTGGCCGAGGAAGGCGCTGATCGCCGCGAGGTTGGGGAGAAGTCCGTTTTCGGGCCAGAGGATCCGGACGAGAAGGATTGCGGCAACCCCTTTTCCGGAATCGAGCAGGAGGGTGGCAGCGGCGAGCCGCTTGCTCCCGGTTCGAAGCACGTTCGTTGCGCCGATATTGCCCGACCCGATCGAACGAAGATCACCGAGGCCGGAAAGCCGGGTGAGAAGCAGGCCGAACGGGATCGACCCCAGCAGATAAGCCAGCAGGATCGTCGCCACCGGCTCGAACAAGGTCTCGAAAGTGATCACCGTTTTTCCCTCGATCGCTGGGTAGGCAATGGCGGAAAGGCGCGCAACTGGTTCCCGTCTGCGCCAGCCTTACGGAAATTCTCGTGCAAGCGAGGCGCTGCTTGCCGTTGCAGACGCAAGCCACGGCCGTATAGACCCAGGTCGATGGCCGGCCCGGGACCCCTCTTGATCTTCGATTCCGGAGTGGGTGGTCTCTCGGTGCTGAAGGCTATCCGCACGGCATTGCCCTCGGCACCGATCGTCTATGCGGCGGATAATGCCGGTTTTCCTTACGGAACCCGGACTCCGGCAAGGATAGAGGCGCGCGTTCCGGCCCTGCTCGGCCGCCTTGCCGAACGATTCGACCCAGCCCTTATCGTCATCGCCTGCAACACCGCCTCGACCATTGCCCTCGACGCGGTCCGCGAAGCGCTCGACCTGCCAGTCGTCGGTACCGTTCCGGCGATCAAGCCAGCAGCGGCGCTCAGCCGGACCGGGGTGATCGGCGTGCTCGGAACCCCTGCAACCGTCGTCCAGCCTTATGTCGATCGACTGAGCGTCGAATTTGCCGGCCATTGCACGGTCATTCGGCACGGCTCATCGAAACTGGTCGAGCTTGCTGAGGCGAAGCTTCGCGGCGAGGCTCTTCCTTCCGAAGCCTTCGCCTCGATTCTTGCTGGATTGTTCGACCAGCCGAACGGGGACAGGATCGACGTCATCGTCCTGGCCTGCACCCATTTCCCGCTGGTCCGGGAAGAACTGGCCGCCGCAGCGCCTTCCGGCCTTGTCTTCATCGACGGGAGCGAAGGGATTGCCCGCCGGACCGCCGACCTGGCCAGCCATCTGTCATGGGCGAAGGACGGGACCGAAGATGTGGCGATCTTCACCGCCCAAAGTCCCGTCACCGAAGCCTATCGGCCCGGCCTCGCGACCTACGGACTTTCCCGGATCGACTATCTCTGACACCCTGATCAGGGTTTCATTGCCGATTTGAAAAGGTCGGCGGAAGGCTTCGGACGGAAGTTGAGAGCCGTTCGCACTGGCCTTGGACGGTCAGTTTCGGCTAAGGGCCCGGCAGGAAATCAGGAAGCGATCAAGTTGGACTATCAGCGCATCTTCGCAGAGGCGATCGAACGGCTTCATGCCGAGGGTCGCTATC
>CAYOJN010000045.1:0-8735 GCA_964404245.1 uncultured Sphingosinicella sp.
TCATCCACGATCTGTGGGACTATGATCTGGGCGCTCAGCCGATGCTGGTCGATGTTCCGGTCGGCGACCAGATTCGCCGGGCGATCATGCAGCTCAGCAAGACCGGCAACATGTTCCTCCTCGATGCGGCGACCGGAACCCCACTGCGGCCGATCGAGCAGCGCCCGGTACCGCAGGGGCCACCTCCGGGCGACTGGGTGTCGCCGACACAGCCACAGTCGACTTTCTATCCCAATATCGGCGGCGCACCGGGGCGGGAGCCGGAGCAGATCGACGCTCGCCACACGTTCGGCCTGACCCCGATCGACGGCGCCCTGTGCCGAATCAGCTTCCACCGTCATCGCTATGAAGGAATGTACACGCCGCCGACGGTCGAAAAGGCGGGAATGCTGCTATTTCCTGGTACGCTCGGCGGGATGAACTGGGGCGGCGGTGCCTTCGATCCGGAACGGCGCCTCATCATCGCCAACAATTCACGTCTTCCCAACCTGGTCATTCTTCATCCGCGCGAGCAGGTCGAGGACAAGGCGGTCGGGTCAGGCGGCGCCCGTCCGGACCAGGATGTCGCCCCTCATCTAGGCACCCCGTTCGGGATTACCCGGCCGATGTGGCTATCGGCGCTCGGTATCCCCTGTATCGCGCCGCCGTGGGGTTATCTCACCGCGACCAATATCGACACCGGGCAGATCGCCTGGTCGAAACCGTTCGGAACCGGCTTCGATGTCGGCCCGCTCGGGATCCCGACCCGATTGAAGATCGCCACCGGGACTCCGAACCTTGGCGGTCCGCTGGTGACGGCGGGTGGGCTCACCTTTATCGGCGCTACCCAGGATGATTATCTGCGCGCCTATGAGACCGCGACCGGGAGGCTTTTGTGGCAGGCCAGGCTTCCGGCCGGGCCGCAGGCGGGAGCAATGACCTATGAGCATGAAGGCCGGCAGTTCGTCGCGATCAGCGCGACCGGTCATGCCCGCTTCGAAACGACGCCTGGCGACTATCTCAAGGTCTATGCGCTGCCCCGGTGAGGGGCTTTTGCGGGTCTGCAAAGCGGCGACTTCCGTAAGACAGTTCCATGCCCGCAGGCCGTTTGACGTGGATTGAACGCCCTGCATAGTGGCCTGATGAGGAGCGGGATCAGCGAGGGGAGCCATTTGCCCAGGCGGCTTGGCAGCGGAGTTTTCTGGGCCCTCGCCGCTGTGCTGACATTCCTCGCTTACTGGATCGTCCTGCAATTGGCCGGCGGCAGTGCAAGGAGCGCCGCTCTGTCAGCGCTGCGCAACCTTCTGCCCGTCGCGATCCTGACGGCAGCGCTTCAACCCGTGCTGGGCAATCATGTGGTGCGGTGGCGACCCGCCCCTGCCCTCGCGGCGCATATCGGCCTGGCGATGATTTTCGCATTGCTCTGGTACTGGCTGCTGATGGTGCTGATCGGCCTGTCGGCGGGCGATTCGCCGCTGCGTTTCAATGTCCGCCCCTTCTTCCCCAATCCGGCCGTTGCGTGGCAATTACTCCAGGGCGTGACGCTCTACGCCTTGTGTGCAGCAATCGCTTATGCTCGGGCACCGTCCCCATTGCCCCGCTTCCTTCTTGCTGATGGGGCAGCAGAGCCTGACACCGGCAGGGACCGGCCGCTGTCGCGCTATTTCATCCGGCAGGGCGACGATATCCACCCAGTGGAAGTTGCGCAGATCGTCAGCATCTCCGGCGCGGACGATTATGCGGAAGTCAGCACCTTGTCCGGAACGCACCTGGTTCGGATGACTCTGGCCGATTTTGAAAAAGTTCTGGACGGCGGTCCGTTCGTTCGAGTCCACCGATCCCGGATCGTCAATGTCGACCGGATCGAGAGGGCCGAACCGGCCGGCGGAGGCCGGATGTTGCTGCACATGGAGACTGGAGAGATGATCCAGGCCAGCCGCTCCGGCACCAGGCTGCTTCGAGAGCGGGTCATCTAGCCGAGCGCTACGCCGGTTCACCGTCAGGCGATGTCCGTTCGCCGATTACCGCTCACGAAGATTGCTACATATGTAGCGCAGCTGGGACCAAGCCAAGGAGTCCCGAATGCGTCGAAGTCCCGTCACCCTGCTCTTCTGTCTGTCGTTTGCCGGCTGTGCGCCGTCGACGCTGATTACCGATCCACCCCCGCTTGAGCCGCAGACCCTAACCCGCGATGGCAGCATGATCCCGATGAACCCGCCAGGGGGCGCTGCTCAGGACGTGATCGGCGAAGGCGATCGGATCCCGGCGATCGAGCAGGGTGGAAGCGTTCACGCCTCGAACGCCCAGCGCGCGCGCGTCTACGAAAATGGTTCGGTCTGGACCGGCGAGCGATTCGAGAGGCGCTCCGTCGCGATTCGCGCGGGACGATTCATCGAGCCTGACGAGGCGGGACTGGAAGCTGAGCGGATCGACCTTTCCGGGCGCTTCATCGTTCCGCCTTATGCCAACGCGCACGCCCATGCGACGTCCCCCGACGAGCGGTCGAACTGGCACTACCTGGAAAACGGCGTCTTCTATGCGTGGAATCCGAATTCCGTGATCCTCGGCCAGGACGCCCTCGGATTTTTCGACCGGCCCGACACTCTGGAGGTGCGAATCTCTCAAGGTGGGATTACCGAACCCGGTGGTCATCCCGAGAAGCTTTATGTGGAGCTATTGGGCCCTCGCCTCTATCCCGGGCGAACTCGGGACTCGTTCATAGGCGACGCCTTCCATTACGGCCGCGACCGAGCCGAGATCGATTTCGCCCTCGATCGACTTCAGGAGCAGAAGGCGAATTTCGTGAAGATCTACCTGGTCTATTCCGAGGAATATGCGCGGCGGCGCGACAATCCGGACTTCTACGGCCTGAAGGGCCTCAACCCCGTCAACGTCGCCTATCTCTCCGCCGCTGCCCGAGCACGGAGACTGCCGGTTGTCGCGCATGTCGAGACGGTAGCGGACCTTCGACTGGCAGCGGTCAGCGGCGTGACGATCGCAGCGCATGTGCCGCTTTACAGGGGTGCGAGGACCCAGGAAGAACTGAGCTTGTACATCCTCACTGAAGAGGACGCGGCGCTCGTTGCGCGAAGCGGAACGATGCTCGTCCCGACCTATGCCCTCGCCGACAGCGATTCGAACCCGGATCCGAACTTTGAGGAGACCTCCGGGCGGATCTTCAGGGCCCAGGCCCGCAATATCGAACTGCTCCGCGCTGCGGGGGCAACGTTCCTGATCGGAACCGACGGTAGCGGCCCGATTTTCGAGGAGGTCGAGCATCTGGTGCGGATTGGCGCATTCACCACCGCTCAGGCACTGACAATCACCCTGGCGACCGCGCGCATTCTCTTCCCGGATCGCCGCATCGGTTGTTTCGAAGCCGGTTGTGAAGCGGATTTCCTTGTCCTCACTGCCGATCCCAGCATCGACATCACGGCGCTGAGAAGCATCGATTTACGAGTGAAAGCCGGGCAGGAACTCAGCGAACCTGGCTAGAGCGGAATGAACTTGGAACCGCGGGTGGTCGCAGCAATCCGAACGAAGAATTAACCATCAATCCGTATCGCCTCCCCAGGAGGAACGGTGATGCGAACAGCTTCGGGGACAGGACCCTATCCGCGCACCGTCAGGGGTCTCGCATTCTCGATACTATTCGTGTCGATTCTGGCGCTCTTCACGAACTTCGTCGCTCCCCGGCAGATGGATTTCATCAGCTTCTGGGCCGCTGGCAAGCTGGCATTGGCGGGCAACCCCCTGGCAGCCTATGACATCGAGACTCATGAGGCTGTTCAGGGCACGATGACGCAGATCGGCGGCACCATGCCTTTTGCCTATCCGCCTCCCTTTCTCCTGCTCGTCTCGCCCTTCGCCTTCCTGCCCTACGGCCTGTCGGCGATAGCCTGGCTGATCGGCACGTTCACTCTGCTTGTGCTCGCCGTTAGGAGGGTCTCGCCCGAAGCCGGATGGCTCCCCGCTGCATTTCCGCCCGTCCTCGTCAACGGAATCATCGGTCAGAACGGTCTCTTCACCGGAGCAATCTTCATTTCCGGGATAAGCCTGATCGAGAACCGGCCGCTACGGGCGGGCCTGCTTCTGGGCTGTCTGGTAATCAAGCCCCAGCTGGGCGTGCTTCTGCCTTTGGCTTTCGTCGCCGGAGGTCATTGGCGAGCCTTCATCGGTGCCGCAGCGTCGTCCGCAGGCTTGCTGCTCCTGGCTCTCCTCCTGTTCGGATCGCAATCCTATTGGGCCTTCGCTGGCCTGATGCCGCTTTTTTCCTCGATCGCTGCCGATGGACTCGTGGGTTGGCACAAGATGGCAAGCGTCTACGCTTCCTTGCGATTGGCGGGCGCCTCCGCCACCGTTGCTTGGGGCGTTCATTTCGTGATCGGCCTTGCTTCGACCCTGTTCGTCTGGACGACCTGGCGGAGCAAGGCGGAATTCGGCGCCAAGGCAGCGCTTCTGGCCGCTGCCACGACTTTGATCACCCCCTACATCTATCTCTACGACACGGTGCTGCTGCTCATTCCGTTCCTCTGGCTCATTCGGGAGGGTGAAGACCCGCGGCTCCTGGCAGCCTTGTGGTGCATCCCGTTGATCGTCGTGGTCCAGAATTGGGGGTTTCAGCTGTTGAACCCCGCCCCCCTTCTCCCGATCCTGCTGCTCCTGCTGGTCTGGCGGCGGTTGCGGCAAACGCGCGCTACAGGCGCCGAGCACCCTCGCTGCACGGGTGTCGGAATCAACTTTCGTGGCCATTGTCCGGAACGAGCCGGACCGTGAAGAATGGCAGAGTGAGGTGAACGATCGGTCCGATCAGGACCGCATAGAGGATCGTTCCGATACCGACCGTGCCGCCGAGCGACCATCCGAGCGCAAGGATGGCAATCTCGATCCCGGTGCGCACCTTGCGGATCGTCCACCCGGTTCGTTCGGCCAAGCCGGTCATCAGTCCGTCCCGTGGGCCGGGGCCCAGGCCAACGCCGATATAGGCGCTGGTGGCAATTCCATTGAGGACGATCCCTGCAACCAGCATCGACGCGCGCAAGGGCAGCGACAGGTCCGTCGGGATCAGCCCCAGCGCGAAGTCCGCGGCGAGGCCGATCATCACCATGTTGCTGATTGTCCCGATCCCGGGCCGCTGGCGAAGCGGAATCCAGAGGAGGAGGACGATCGCACCGGCGAGGATGATGACGGTGCCAAGGCTGAGCGGTGTTCGGTCCGCAACGCCCTGGTGAAAGACATCCCAGGGATTGAGGCCAAGACCGGAGCGAATCATCATCGCCGTCGAGAGGCCGAAGAGGATCAGTCCAGCGTAGAGCTGGATGAGGCGCCGGATCATCATCCTGCTGCGATACAGCAAGCGGGGTCCGGCGCCAGATCGCTTGACCGCGTCCCTCTCCCGGCGAGCTTCAGCCGCTCACGCCGAAAGGGGCGGTTCGGCGAGGTTCGTCGCCGTCAGGCATTCCCTTGCAATCGCTTCGAGATGCCGGTGATCGGTCCCGCAGCATCCCCCCAGCACCTGGATCTGAGGATGGCGCTCCCGAAGCGTCCGATAGCGGGACGCGAGATCCGCCGGGTCACCGATATCGAGTTCGGTCATCGAGTCGAGCTCGGCATGACTGCAGCGCGAGGCGTTGGCCCTGATGCCCTGGATCCGGTTCACCCAACCGGAGTCCTGGTCCAGGACCGCCTCGAAATGGGCCGGATGGGCACAATTGATCATGTAATAAGCCGGGTAATTTCCGGTCGCCTCGTCGACGGCCTCGATCGCATCGCCGAGGCTGTCTCCTGTCGGAAGACGACCATCGGTTTCCACCGTGAATGACAGGACGAAGGGCAGCCGGGTCGCTGCGGCAGCCCGGGCAACACCGATCGCCTCGTTCACATTGTTCATGGTCAGCGCCGAGACCATGTCCGGACTTGCGGATGCCAGGAGGCCCGCCTGGTGACGATGATAGTCTTCCGCTTCGGCGATGCTCATGATCTGTCCCGGATCATAGCCATCGCCGCGGGGTCCGATACAGCCGCTGACCAGGATTGGACTGTCGCCGGGTGCGAACTCATCCCTCATTTCATGGAGCAGATCCACCGAGGCGACGTTCAGCGCGCCGAGCTGAGCAACGGACATCCCCAGTTTCTCCGCCCAATCGGGACTTGCGCGCCAGCTGGCGGTTTCCAGGATCAGGCCCGACCGGTAGCGGATGGCAAGTTCCAGATAGGATCGGAAATAGGCCTTCAAAGCCTGTCGGCCCGAATCCGTCTCCAGAAGAGCGATGGACGCGAAGCTGGGCAGGTCGATTCCACGATTGAAGATCAGGTCCGTTTCCAGACCGCCATCGGTCAGGAACAATCTGTCGAGCGGAAGCGAAGGAAATCGGGAAAGCGAGCGCATGGACTTCTCCAGTGTTTTCATGCGGTCATTCTAGACCGCCAGCGGCATCGATCTACCAGGCTCATGGTCAAGCGCGGACGGATGGTGGCAAGGCGCGGAATAGGCTAGAGAACAGGCTTCCGAAGTCACACGAGTGACCGCCATGAGCCCTGCGGCGCCCCGGCAAACTCTACCAGCGGTACAGTTGGCGGCGCGAAAGCCATCGCCGACCCGGGACCGGCTGCTCGACTTTGCCTATGAAGCGATCATCCAGAAGGGCTTTGCGGCGACCTCGATCGAGGAACTCGTCGCTGCGGCTGGAATCACGAAGAGCGGCTTCTTCTACCATTTCAAGGACAAGAACGATCTCGCCCGACAATTGCTCGAGCGCTATCTGGCGGAAAGCGAGATTGTCCTGGACCAGCTGGAGCTCCGCGCTCGGGAGCTTCATGACGACCCTCTGCACGCCTTTCTGATCTTCCTGAAGCTCTATTCGGAGATGGTCGGGGACGTGATCGCGAAGCATCCGGGTTGTATCGTTTCAACGCTGACCTACCAGGACCGGCTGTTCGACGAGACCGTCGTTCGACTCAATCGCCAGGGAATGCTTGGATGGCGGGCCCGCTTCAAGCGCTGGCTGGAAGAGATTGCGAAAGTACACCCGCCGCGTGTCGATGTGGCAATCGCCGACCTGGCCGACCAGATGACGGTCGTTACCGATGGAAGCATCATCATGCAGCGGGCTTTGGCCGACCCAGGCCTGCTGGAACGACAGACCATGCTTCATCGCTCGATGCTTCGCCGGCTGTTTCTCGATAACTGACCGGGTAGAGGTGCTTGTTTACGGAAGTGATCGATTGCCGACGAACGCATAGGGTTTGCCGGCGACTTCCAGATAACCGACCAGGCCCCCCTCGGTCGCGGTCGCTTCGAGTTTCACCTGAAACGGCCCTGCCCTGCCCTCCGCGGTCAGTGCGCCATCGACGCTGGAGATCTTCGAGAAGGCGGTCTCGGCCAATCTCAGTTCGGGAAGAGCGAAGGTCGCTTCACCGCCGGATATGGACAGTCGAAGGGTGGCTTGCCGATAGGCAATGACCACGGGCGCAGACCATTGCCCATCCGCGGAAGGCAAGGGACTCGAGAGCTTGACGATCGCGGCGAGCGCCGGATCCCGGCCCGCACGCAGGTCGGCAATGGTCTGTGGTGCCCGAAGATGAGGCTGGACGGAATCGCGCCGGTCCTGCGGGCTCGAATCCTGCCAGTAGAGAGAAGAAATGCGGGTCGTGAGACCGGATTGGGGCAAAGTGATTCGCCTGGCATCGCCATAAGCGTTCGGAGCCGCGCCCGTCGGTTCGCCCACCAGGACGGCCGGCGTCCAGCGTTCGAAGGCGTTGACGAGATTCTGCGCGGCAGAGAAGGTCCTTCCATCCGTCAGGATGAACAGATGGCCGGGCCGCCAAAGCGCCTTGCGCTCGATCGCGCCGCGAACGAGCGGATCGATAAGCCCGTTATTTCCTCCAGGGTTGCCACGCAGATCAACGACCAACCGGGCGTTCGGTTCGGAATCGACCGCGGCGTACAAGGCGGTGGTGAAATCGCGAAAGCTCTGATCCGGCTGATCGACTATCTCCCTTATGCGGGCAAGGAGAATGCCGTTTCCCAGCCGACGAATCGAAAGCACAGGGCCCTGGTTGGATGCCGCTTCCGACCCGTGTGACGTCGCCCAGGCAATTTCCCCGTCCTGGGGCAGTGGCCCGATCCGGCGAACGATGTTTCGTCCATCCGCCGTTCGAAGCGTCCAGGTCGATTCCAGCCTGTCCTGGGCGATCCCGCGGGCATGGAGAATTTCTGGAACGATCAGGAAATCGGGCAAATAAGCGTGCTTCATACCCGAATTGTCGCCGTGGACGACCGGCAGGAGGGCGGCGATGACGGCCGCTATCGGCTGACCGTCGATCGCCTCGACGGTCGTGCCCAGCAGGTCACGGTAATCCGCTGTCGCCCGGGTCACGAGAAAGCCATCGGAAGCCGCGGCGAGCCGGAGAGGCAGGTGATGGAAGCTCGCGACGTTGGGGGTTTCCGTCTTCGAGTGGCCACGGAAGATGCCCGCATTGTCGGGGAGCGGGAGAGTGAGACGGGTGTGACCGTCTCCAAGCGAGGCCACGAGTTCGGCCATGCGGACGATGATTTCGGAATCATCCAGACGCGGAATGTCTCGCTCGAGCTGCCCGGCCTTCAAGTCGAACTCGCTCTGCTCCAGCTTGTGAAACGCGTCTGGATGAACCCTGGTGACGGAGTCGCGAAGCGCCGAGAGATCGCTGATCCACGCAGGGGAAGGCACGGCCGCCGCAGGTACGCCGATCATTATCGCCGCAATCAGCGCCCAAGT
>CAYOJN010000045.1:8835-11798 GCA_964404245.1 uncultured Sphingosinicella sp.
GTGCCCGGCATCAACGGGGTGCCGTGCGCCATGCCGGCAACGCGGAAATATTCGATCACCTCCTCGCCCCGGGAATTGGTCCATACCAGACGCGGATGGCCATCAACCCGTTCGGCCCGATCGGGCGAGCCGCTCAAGCCATGAATTCCTGTCCACTGCTTCACGATGGCATCGGAATTGGCGGGTGAGACAATCCTGTCGGCGCTTCCATGCCAGATCGAAAGGCGCGGCCAGGGCCCCTCATGACCCGAGGCTGATCGCACGGCCCGCTCAAGTGAGTCGGCCTCGCCGGGGCCGCGGCCGGACATGGCCTGGAACGCTTCCGACAGATTCCCGGCGCTCCCATAAGGCAGGCCAGCGATGATGGCCCCGCCCGCAAACAGTTCCGGATAGGTGGCGAGCATGACCGAAGTCATCGCACCACCCGCGGACAGGCCGGTGACGAAGATCCTGTCGCCATCGATCGGGAATTGCGCCTTCATCGCTTCGATCATCCCGGCGATCGAGGCTGCCTCCCCGCCGCCGCGCCTTGAATCGCTGCGCTGATACCAGTTGAAGCAGAGGTTCTGATTGTTCTCCCGCCGCTGCTCGGGATAGAGCAATGCGAAGCCGTGCCTGTCCGCCAGCCGGGACCAGCCCGCGCCCTGGTCGTAGCCCGCGGCATCCTGGGTGCAGCCGTGGAGAACGACCAGAAGCGGCGCCGGCCCCTGCAATGGCTCTGGAAGGTAGAAAAGGCCTCGAAGCTTGCCGGGATTCTTGAATCCCGTCAGTTCGCCGAGACGCGAATTGGTGGCGGGTCGATCCGCCGGGGGAAAGGCCGAGGCGAACGCCTCACGGCCACGCTTCAACCGTAAGAGGGTCTGGGACAAGGACATCTGAACTGCTCCGGGCACGGCATCTCTGCCACTTGCCATCCAAACCGCCTGCTTATCAGTTAGTTGCTGCAGTGCAGCAAAAGAGTTCCCGGAAGCCGGTGGAAGGCCCGCCAGGTCAGCGCCTTGCCTTGCTCAACTGCCAACCGAGGCCGGGCAATTTCTCCATCGCCCGGTTGCAGATCGCGCACTCGCTGACGAAACTGCCGTGTTCCCACCGCTGGGCCTCGACGTCAGCCATATGGCGGCCCAGCCAATCGTGAAGGCTCAACGCCGGGTCCCAAGCGCGCTTCGGCGCCGGGCCTCCGCCACTGCATCGGACAATCGGTCATAGCGGAAGCCGCCGACCTCGAATCGTTCGGTGGCGATCCGGACGATTCCGTTGCGCTCCAGCCCGCGGTCCGGATCTCCGGTTACTGGATTGATCGGTGCTGTGTTCATCGAATGTCTCCTACCGGCAGTCGGGATCGTTCCGGCAGCGGAGAACCGGATCCCGTTCATGATTCAGGACGCTCGAACTGGCGAGCGACGGCTACCAGTTGGTCAAGTGAGCGACGACCTGACCTCTTCGGCCTCCCCTTCCCAAACGGCGATACCGTCGGCCGAGGCAACGTCTTCCGTTCGTTGGAGCCCCGAATTGGAAGAGGCATCCAGTCGCCCCCTTCGATCGGAGCCCGCCTCGAGACGCCCGAGAAGCTCTCCGCGCTCGTCCCATCTCGCGGCACTCTCCTCGAACTTGCGGCGCCCGTTCTGAGTGTCCATTCCGTCTGCGCGCTCCCGGTCGGCCTCCGCACGAATGTGGCACTCGGCGGCGGTATCCCGGTGAACCTTCCCGGTCTTGCTATCGATCATGAGGGACCCTTTCCTTCAGGCGAGAGCACTCGGTCTCTCTGTCACGGGACGCCTGTGGAAACGGTCGGGTGATAGGCTCGATATGGGGTCTCGGCCCGGGATTGCGAGGACGAGAGGGTCGCAAGGACGTGAACCCAGCGACGGGGACCATGCACGGCCCGGACTGTAACCTCATATGCCCGGGCCGACCCTCTGGCCGAGTTGGCCTGCACCCTCTAGTTCGGTGAAGGCCCTGCCAGCCGGGCGATGACAAGGCGATCGAGCAGCATTGCCACCTCGGTGGGGGTGCGCTCCGGCTCTTCGCTCAGCCATCAGTCGAGCAGTTCTATCGTGCCCACAACGGCAACTCGCGTTGCCAGGCGACGCGGCACCCAGGAGGGCGACAGATCGGGCAAGGCAGTTACACGCTCGATCACCTGGCGAACCAGTTCGGCGCGAAGCGCGTCCCCGGCCCCAGCCAGGAGCGCACTGAACATGGCTCGCCGCTGTGCCACGGCATCGACCAGCGCGTCCGCCGCACCTCCGCTTTCGGCCGCCATCAGCGCATCCATCATGTCCCGGGCGAGGTCGTCAGTGACCACCGCAGCCGTGTCGGCCAGAATCGCGCGAACCTCGGCAAAATGGGAAAGAAAGTGGCATATCCGACGTGAGTGCGCTTCGCGACCATAGCCCCCGAAATGGCCTCGAGCGGAGACTCCTCCAGCAAGACGAGCAAAGCTTGCCGCATCGCCGAGCGTGATCGCACAATCCGGGCATCCAGGCGCGCGGCTCTTGATTCAGGCGGCCCGCTCGCCCGACCACCGCAAATCCGCCGGCTTCGTTGCCGGCGGCGCTGGAGGGGTGGAGACGGCGGTGCCAGTCACCGCCTATGCCCCCGTTCGACAAGCGCTGAGAGAAAGCGGCTCCCACCAGGCCGGGTTCAAGGCCGAGCTCATCACCCGGCGCGGAAACCCGGTACGGCCTCCGATCCTGCAGGCCCCTGCCCCGGGAGGCGCTCGCTGTCGCCTTTCCGGCTGCTCAGAATTGCAGTTCCTCAAACCAGCCCAGCTGCCGCATGAGCTTCTTCTCTCCTTCGAGCAGAAGCATCAGCGCGGCGCCGATTGCGACGATCAGAATGCCGTCCGTTAAGGGAAGAGGCCGACTGCCGAACGCCGCGTTCATCCAGGGAAGATAGGTGAAGGCGAGCTGGCCGACGACCACGACCGCGATCGCCATCAGAACGGCGGGCGTGCCAAGTGC
>CAYOJN010000046.1:0-11690 GCA_964404245.1 uncultured Sphingosinicella sp.
TCATCGCGCTGGTCGGCTATACCAATGCCGGCAAATCGACCCTGTTCAACCGGCTGACCCGTTCCGAGGTCCTCGCCGAGGACCTCCTGTTCGCGACCCTCGACCCCACCATGAGGGAGGTCAGCCTTCCGGGCCTGGACAAGGCGATCCTGTCCGATACGGTCGGCTTCATCTCCGATCTTCCGACGCAATTGGTCGCCGCCTTCAGAGCCACGCTGGAAGAGGTCATTTCAGCCGACCTCATCGTCCATGTCCGAGACATCGTTCATTCCGACAGCCAGGCCCAGCGGGAGGATGTGGAACAGGTCCTGACCGAAATCGGTGCGATCCGCGAAGACGGGGCGCCGATGATAGAGGCCTGGAACAAGATCGACCTCGCGGATCCGGAGGAACGCTCGCGGATCGAGGCCGAGGCAGCCCGCCGGGAGGATGTCATCACCTTGTCGGCCCTCGGCGGCGACGGGATCGATTCCCTTCTGCGCTGCGTCGCCGATCATCTGCGTGAAGGCACCGTTGTCAGAACCGTGACCGTGGCGTCGGACGACGGCGAGGCGATGGCCTGGCTCCACGCCCATGGCGAAGTCCTCGCCACCGAGGCCCGAGGCCTCGAAACCTTGCTCGAGGTCAGGCTTAGCGACTCCGACTGGTCGCGCTTTCGGTCCCGCCAGGCGGAGAGAACTTAGTTTTATATCTTCAATGTGTTAGAGTTCGTCGTCAGGATTAGATGAGAGAGTCTGGGAACCCCTCAATTCCCTTTTCGCCTGCTCCCAGAGCTGCTCGAGCGACTCCAGATCCATGCCCGCGAGCGGCTGGTGCGCAAGCGTTTCCACCCTTCGAAATCGCCGTTCGAAGCGCGCTGTCGCCTCCCTGAGCGCCGCCTCGGGATCGACCCCCAGGTGACGGGCATAATTGACTGCAGCAAAGAAGAGGTCTCCGACCTCGGCGGCCCGGTCCGTTTCCGTCTCGGCCTGTTCGATCTCGCCAAGTTCCTCGTCGATCTTCAGCCGCGCCCCTTGCGGATCGGGCCAGTCGAAGCCTACCCTTGCGGCCCTTTTCTGGATTTTCTCCGCCCGTTGCAGGGCGGGGAGGGCGGTCGCCACGCCTGCAAGAGCGCTCGGATCGGCCTTCGTGCTTCGTTCTTCGGCCTTGATCTGCTCCCAGCCGGGGCTCTGCTCGGAATCGCCGAAGACATGCGGATGCCGGCGGACCATCTTGTCCGAAATGGCTTCGATGACGTCGCTTATGTCGAAGGCGCCGAGTTCCTCGGCAATCCGGGAATGATAGACCACCTGGAGCTGAAGATCGCCAAGCTCGTCCTTCAACGCCTCGAGGTCGCGCCGCTCGATCGCATCGGCCACCTCATAGGCTTCCTCGATCGTATAGGGTGCGATCGTTTCGAACGTCTGGGCCTGGTCCCATTCGCAGCCGGTCTCTGGATCGCGAAGCGACGCCATGATCGAGACGAGCCGGTCGAGAGGCCCGGTCGGGGGGACAGCTTCAAGGGGCATGTTCAAAGTCCGATAATATACATTATGTAAAATCCAGAAAGGTCAGCTTTGCAGATCGGCCTCTTCCTCGGCACCGGGACGACCCGATCGCATCACCAGGGTCCGTCCCTCGACGCTCCAGCTGGTCAGGCTGGACAGGAAGTTCATGCCAATCACGTTCATGTCGCCAAAGGCGTCGGAAATGTGGACCGCGAGATTGCGGCGTTCGATCGGCCCGACAGAGATCGTCTCCGCCCGGCCGCGCTGAACGACGACGACACCATTGGCGGTCTGAACCATCGCACCAGGACCGCTCCTGGGTTCGATTCCGGCCCGCCGGGCCGTGTCAGTCGAAAGGCTCGTCGTCGTTGCGCCGCTGTCGACCAGAAAGCGGGTCGACGCTCCGTTGACGTCGGCGGTGACCCAGAAATGGCCGTCCGGTGACTGCCTGATCCTGACCTCGCCCGGCGCTTCCTGCTGTTCGATCCCGCCGCGGGTTTCGAGCAGCACCCGGTTGCCGAGCGCGAGAAACTCGTCCTTCAGGGTGAAGATGATGAAGGCGGCACCGAAGATGAGAACCCAGCCGACGAACATCTTGAGCCCCTGGGCGATCGGGATCCGCCGTACCAGCAGGGCGCTCCCAACCAGGACAAGGACGCCAAGAAGATAAATGAAATGAACGGCCTGGTCGCCACTGTTCACAATATTGCCTCCAGTCCGTCAAAGCCCGGTTCGATGCCTTCGGGCAGTTCCTCGACCAGGGTCCGGTAATCCATGCTGTTGTCCATATGGGTCAATATAGCGCGTCCTGGCCGGACTGCATCGATCCATTGGAGAGTGAGGTCGAGATGGGTGTGGGTCGGATGCGGCCGCCGCCGGAGCGCATCGACGACCCAGACGTCACAGCCTTTGAACAGAGCCTCCATCTCCGGCGTCAAGGCAGCGCAATCCGTCGAATAAGCGATCGACCGGCCGCCTGCGTTGAAGCGAAGACCGGCACTGGTAATGGCGCCATGGGGCTGGTCGACGGCGAGGACCTGGATCGGGCCGATCGCGAGATCGTCGGGAAGGGTCGCCGAAGCGACGATCGGCTGATAGCCGCCCTTCCCTTCGAACACGTAGCCGAAGCGTGCCTTGAGCGACGCCAGGGTCTCGGGACGGGCGAAAGCCGGAATCGGCCTTCCGCGCAGGTGGAAGATCTGGCGAAGATCGTCGATTCCGTGACAATGATCGGCATGGTCATGGGTCCAGATGACGGCGTCGAGATCCCTGATCCGCCCGTCCAGCAGCTGCTCGCGAAGGTCGGGCCCGGTATCGACCAGGATCTGGCAATCCTCATGCTCGACCAGGATCGAGACCCGGCGGCGACGATTGCGGGGCTCGGACGAGTCGCATTCGCCCCAGTCATTCCCGACCCTCGGCACTCCGAACGACGTTCCGCAGCCGAGGATCCGAAGCCTCATTGGGCGGCCTTGCTGAACAGCGTCAGAAAATTGGCGCTGGTCGCTTCGCTAAGCACTTCCACCGTCTCGCCGCGAAGATCGGCAAGGAATCGCGCCGTGTCGGCAACGAAGGCCGGCTCGCAGGTTCGACCGCGATTCGGAACCGGGGCAAGGAAGGGCGCGTCGGTCTCGATCAGCAGCCGGTCGAGCGGGATTGAACGGGCCGTTTCCTGAAGATCGCGCGCATTCCTGAAGGTGACGATCCCCGAAATGGAAATGTAGAGGCCGAGATCAAGCACCTGGTCGGCAAAGCTGCGACTGGCCGTGAAACAGTGGATCAGGGCCGGAAACTCGCCCTGCCCCATTTCCTCGCCAAGGATCCGGAGCGTATCTTCCTCAGCGTCTCGAGTGTGCACGATCAGCGGTAGCCCGGTCGCCCGGGAGGCGGCGATATGGGAGCGGAAGCTCGCTCGCTGCCGGTCCCGATCGGAATGGTCGTAATAGAAATCGAGCCCGCTTTCCCCGATCCCGATCACCTTGGGATGAGCGGCCTTCGCAACCAGGCTGTCAGTCTCGATGTCGGGATGCTGATCGGCCTCGTGCGGATGGATCCCGATCGACGCCATGACGTCGTCTTCCTGTTCGGCGAGTCCGATGACGTCATCCCATTCGCTCGCCCTGGTCGAGATGTTGAGCATCTTCGTGACCCCGGCCGCGCGCGCCCGGGCAAGGACCGCCTGCTGAACCTCGACCAGGCCCTTATAGTTCAGGTGGCAGTGGCTATCGATGAACATGTCGGCTGATGTAGGGGCTGGCGGCGCCGGCGTATAGTTGTACAGGTCCGGCGCCCCTCCCCTCAGGCCTTGAGGGAAGCGGAGTCGATGACGAAGCGATATTTGACGTCGCTTTTCAGCATCCGCGCATAGGCCTCCTCGATCTGGTCGGCGTTTACCCGCTCGATCTCGGAGACGATCCCGTGCTCGGCGCAGAAATCCAGCATCTCCTGGGTCTCGGCTATTCCACCGATCAGCGAGCCCGCGATCGATCGGCGCCCGCCGACCAGGGCACCGACGCTTGGCGAGGGATGCGGCTGTTCAGGAATTCCGAGCAGGCACAAGGTGCCGTCGCGCTTGAGAAGCCTGGTGAAGGAATCGAGATTGTGGCTTGCCGCCACTGTGTCGAGAATGAAGTCGAAACTGCCCTGGTGAGCGCGCATCGAGTCGCGGTCGCTCGAAACGACGACGTCATTCGCCCCCAGCGCCAGTGCATCCTGGCGCTTGCTTTCGCTGGTGGTGAAGGCGACGACTTCGGCGCCGAGGGCCGAAGCGAGCTTGATTCCCATGTGGCCGAGTCCGCCAATGCCGACGATCCCGACCTTCTTTTCAGGTCCGGCGTCCCAGTTCCGAAGCGGCGACCAGGTTGTGATCCCGGCGCACAGCAAGGGCGCAACGGCGGCGAGCTGGTGGGCGGGATGGCCGATCCGGAGGACGAAATCCTGGTCGACGACGATCCGCTGCGAATAGCCGCCGAGCGTATGGCCGGGTTCGTCCTCGCTCGGCGAATTGTAGGTCGCGACGAAGCCCTTCTGGCAATATTGTTCGAGCCCCTCGTTGCAGGCGCTGCACGTCCCGCAACTGTCGACCATGCAACCGACGCCGACGCTGTCGCCGACCGCGAACCTGCTCACCTCGTTCCCGATGGCTGCGACATGGCCGACGATTTCATGGCCGGGGACGCAGGGGAAACGGGTTCCGGACCATTCGCCGCGCACGGTGTGGAGGTCCGAATGGCAGATCCCGCAGAAGGCGATCTCGATCTCGACGTCGCGAGGCCCGGGCGATCGGCGTTCGATCTCAATCCGCTCGACGGGCCGGTCGGCCGAATGGGCTCCGTAGGCAATGATGGCCATGGTTGTGATTTCTCCTCAGCCTTCTGAAGGCATTTCCAGCCGCGGGACGACCGGGGTCGGCGGCTCCAGGGTGAATCCGGACCGGGCGAGCCGATCGTAGCGAGTCCGGTCGCCGAGCGATCCATAATCGCGTTCCCCGGACGGGACCCCCATCTGGTCGAGAAGCCGCTCCGAGGTTGAAGGAATGACCGGAATGACTGCCACCGCCAGATCGGTGATGGCTTCGTAAAGGGTCGCAAGGACCGCCTTCATTCGTTCGGGGTCGCTTTTTCGAAGCGTCCAGGGCGCCTGCGCATCGATATATTGATTGCAGGCGAAGACCGCCTTCAGCCAGACCTCGATCCCCTGGCTCAGAGCCAGCTCTTCGAACGCCGCGGGAAGCTCGCTCGCGGTCGCCCGCTTCACCTGCTCCAGGAGCGCCTGATCGGCCTCGTCCGGTCTTCCACCGAGCGGCAAGACTCCGTCACAATTCTTT
This sequence comes from uncultured Sphingosinicella sp., assembly GCA_964404245.1. Classification (GTDB taxonomy): domain Bacteria; phylum Pseudomonadota; class Alphaproteobacteria; order Sphingomonadales; family Sphingomonadaceae; genus Allosphingosinicella. The sequence continues at coordinate 5,314 of CAYOJN010000046.1, forward strand.
GTAATGAAAGACAGAGTTCTTTGGGCAAGATTGCCAAAACTATTGGCAAGGTCGGCGTTCACCCGGTTCACGATGGCTTCCGCGCTATAGCTTCCATCCTGCCCGAAAGTGACCTCCCGAAGCAGGAAATAGCGCAAGGGGTCGACTCCGAAGGAACGGGCGAGGTCGGTGGGATCGACGACATTGCCGACCGACTTCGACATCTTCTCGCCCCGCGACAAAAGCCAGCCATGGCCGAAGACCCGCTTCGGCAAGGGCAGTTCGGCAGACATCAGGAAGGCCGGCCAGTAGACGGCGTGGAACCGGACCACGTCCTTGCCGATGACGTGAAGGTCTGCCGGCCAGTATTTCTCCCAATTCTCGCCGCCGTCCGGATAGCCGATCCCGGTCAGATAGTTGGTCAAGGCGTCGAGCCAGACATACATCACATGGTCGTCGCTTCCCGGAACCTTCACCCCCCAATCGAAGCTGGTCCGCGAAATCGAGAGATCGCTCAGCCCCCCTTCGACGAAGCGAAGGACCTCGTTGCGCCGGCTTTCGGGCCGGATGAAATCCGGATGTTCGCGATAAAAAGCAAGCAGCCGGTCCTGATAGGCCGAGAGCCGGAAGAACCAGCTTTCCTCGACGGTCCATTCGACCTCGGTGCCCTGCGGTGAAAGCTTTTCGCCGCTGTCGGCGGTGAGAAGCTCCTCTTCGCCATAATAGGCTTCGTCGCGGACCGAATACCAACCTTCATAGCGGCCGAGATAGATATCGCCCCTGTTCGCCATCGCCGTCCAGATCGCCTGGCTGGCCTTGTGATGGTCGGCCTCGGTCGTCCGGATGAATCGATCGTACGAGATATTCAGATCGTCAGCCATCGCCTTGAAAGTCGAGGCCATTTCCTCCGCAAAGACGGCTGGCGGAACGTTTCGTTCGCGTGCCGCCTGGGCCATTTTCAGCCCATGTTCGTCGGTCCCCGTGAGAAAGAAGACGTCCCTGCCCTGCATCCGCTGGAAGCGGGCGATGGCGTCGGTGGCGATCGCTTCATAGGCGTGGCCGATATGGGGCCGCCCATTGGGGTAGCTGATCGCGGTGGTGATGTAGAATGGCTCGGACATTGAGGCGGGACTAGCGGGGTTGTTCGCGCCGATAAAGGCCTGCGTCTCTTTCAGGCGGCCCGCCGGTCCGGTCCGTCGGCCAGGGACGCGATCATCCCGGCCAGTTCGAAGACCGTGCTTTGCGGGTCCAGCGAGAGGCGGCGAGCGCTGGAAGCCAGTCGGGTCGCCTGTTCCCAGAGCGCGAGGGCCTCGGCCAAAGCCGGTCCGGACCGGCTCCGGGCCTGTCTTGCGATCATCGACGGAGCCCGGCCGAGAAAGGCCTCATAGCGCGCCTGGGCCGATTTGAGTGAAAGGGCCTGAGCGAGCGCCGATCGGCCGGCGCCGGTCGGATCGCCTTCGTTCGCAAGCCGCTCCATGGCCAGGTCCAGGCCCGGAATGTCGAGGCCGCGATAGGCGATGGCCTGGCCCGGCGCTCCCCGGCCCGCTTCCACCAGTGCAGCGATTTCCGACTCGTCGGCATCGGGGAGCACAGAGCGAAGGGCTGAAGCCATGACGTCAGGTCCCAGCGGCGCGAGCCGAAGCACCCGGCAGCGCGACCGGATCGTCGGCAGCAATCGCTCGGGCGAATGGCTGACAAGCAGGAACAGGCTGTTGGGCGGAGGCTCCTCCAGATGCTTGAGAAGCGCATTGGCTGCGCTTCGTTCGAGGTCGTCGATCGAATCGATAACCACCACTCGCCATGGCGACAGGGACGGAGTCGTCGAAAAGAGGCGCTGAAGGGTTCGGACCTGCTGGACCGTGATCGAGCGGGCGAGGTCGCCGCCACTGTCCCTGGGGAGACGCTCAAGCCGAAGCAGGTCCGGGTGGCTGCCGGCGGCGAGAAGCCTTGCGATGCGGTGCTCCTCGGGGACTTCGAGGCCGGGCGCATCGAAAGGCGGTCCGGCCTTTTCGGCGAGCAATCGGGCTGCCGCCCTGTCCGCGAAGCTTGCCTTTCCGATTCCCTCCGGACCAGTGACCAGCCAGGCATGGTGAAGCCGGCCGCCACGAAGAGCGCCCAGGAAGGAAGCCACGGCCGGGTCATGGCCGACAAGGGGATTCACAGCAGGTCCTCGATCGCGGCCAGCAGGCGTTCAGTCACCTGAGGCGCCGTCCCGCCCGCCTCGATCCGGCGGAATCTTTGGGGCTCCTCGTCGGCGAGCCGGTCAAAGGCGGCTGCAACAGCCTCGTGATAAGCGGCCTCACGGCCGCCGATCAGGTCGGATCCCCCGGAGTCGCGGTGGCTTGCTCGACTGCCGGCCTCATCCGGATCGAGGGTAAGCAACAAGGTCCGGTCCGGCAGGAAATCGTGACTCGCGAAGCGGTGGAGGCGACGGATCGACTCGAAGCCAAGCCCGCCAGCTCCACCCTGATAGGCGATCGAGCTGTCGACGAAGCGATCGGAAATCACCCAGGCGCCGGATTGAAGGGCGGGCCTGATCGTTCGCTGGACATGATCGGCGCGAGCGGCGGCGAAGAGCAGGGCCTCGGCTTCGGGCGACCAGTCCTGCTGGTGGAGAAGAAGATCCCGGATCGCTTCTGCGCCCGGGCTTCCGCCCGGCTCGCGGGTTTCGACGACCTCCAGGCCCCGACTTCGAAGCGCGGAAGCGAGAGCCTTCAGCTGGGTCGACTTGCCGACCCCCTCCCCGCCCTCGAGCGTGACGAAGCGGCCTTTGCTCATCCCATCCCGAGAAGGCTTTTGAGCCCGGCCCAAAGCCGACCGAAGAAGCCGGCTTCACCGACCGCCGTTTCGGCGTGGAGCGGAGTCACCTGGGCCGGCATTCCGTCGATCTGGACATGAAGGTCGGCAATGTGCTGGCCCTGTTCGATCGGAGCCTTGACCGGCCCCTGATAGACGATCCTCGCCCGGATGTTCTGGCCGAGCCCCGATGGGTAGGTAACGGCCACCCGGCGCGGTGCGACCAGCCCGACCTTTGCGTCGGTTCCAAGCTGGACCTCGGCCTCGCCGATCTTCTCATTCTCCTCGAGCAAGGGCCTCGATTGCCAGGCACGAAAACCCCAGTCCATGAACTTGACCGATTCCTCGATCCTTCCGTTGAAGCTGTCGAGCCCGGCAACAACCATGACGATCCGCCGCCCCTCCTGTTCGGCCGAACCGGTAAACCCATAGCCGGCCTCCTGGGTGTGGCCGGTCTTCAGACCATCGGCGCCCTGAACCCGCCCGAGCAGCGGGTTTCGATTGCCCTGGGTGATGGCCTGATTGCTGCCCATGGTCCGACCCCAGGTGAACTCGCGCTGGCCATAATATTCGCGGTAGAGGCGGGGATGGTCCTGAATGGTTGCCGCAGCCAGAGTCGCAAGGTCGCGTGCGGTCGTATAGGTCACCCCGTTATCGGGCCAGCCGACCGGATTTCCCCAGTTGGAATTGGCAAGGCCAAGCTCGCCTGAGTGACGGTTCATCAGCGCGACGAAGGCCGCCTCGGTTCCGGAAATGCACTCCGCGAGAACGACGGTGGCGTCGTTACCGGACAGGGTCACTATTCCGTGGAGCAGGTTCTTCACGCTCACCTGCTCGCCCGGGGACAGGAACATGGTCGATCCTGCCTGAGGCCCGTGCCAGCGCTGCCAGGTTTCCGGCCGAACCGTGCAGATCTTTTCCGGATCCAGCTCGCCTTTCTCGATCAGGTCGAAGGCGACATGGGTCGTCATCATCTTCGCCATCGAGGCGGGCGGGATCCGACGAGCGGAATCCTTGTCGTAGAGGACCGCGCCCGAAGACAGGTCGATCATGTAGGCGATCGGCGCCGAGGTCTCGAAAGGCGGCGCAGAAGCCGTGGCAGGAAGCGCGATCGCGGTGGAGAAAAGCAACAGGAACAGAGGCTTGCGGATCATATTTCTGGCAATTCCTCAGGAAATCAGCGGGAAACCGAATCGGCCAGCAGGCCGATCGTCAGGGCGTAGAAGTTGGAGCAGTTATAGTCGAGGATCGTTCGATAGTTGGTCGTCAGCAGATAGGCTGTCCGGCCAGGACCATCGGGCTCGAGAAGTGACGCCATGACGTTGTCGGGAAGAGTGTTGGCGACTCCGCGCGAGCGCCATTCCGAAGCGCTGAGCCAGCGGCTGTGACGTTCGTGAACCCTCGGGCAGCGCGGTGACGTCATCCTGTTGGCGATGGACGATCGGTCGAAACCGGCCGGAACCCTCACCGCACGGCCCCAGGGCTGGCCAGGCCTCCAGCCGGCGCTCTTGAGATAATTGCCGATCGAGGCGAGCGCGTCGAGCTGGCTTCGCCAGATATCGGCCCGGCCGTCGCCGTCGCCATCGACAGCCAGGCGGATATAGACGCTTGGAAGGAACTGGGACTGGCCGGTTGCGCCGGCCCAGCTTCCCTTGAGCTGGGAGCGGGCAAAGCCGCGGTCCATCATTTTCAGGGTGGCGATGAACTCGGTCGTGAACAATTCGCGCCGGCGACCTTCATAAGCGAGGCTAGCGAGCGAATTCAGAAGGTCGAAATCGCCCATGATCGAACCGTAACTCGTTTCCTTCCCCCAGATCGCAATCAGGATTTCGGGCGGAACGCCGTAGCGGCGGCCGATCTCGTCCAGTGCACGGCCATGTTCGTCGAGACGGGCGCGACCGCGATTGGTCAGGCTCTGGGTGACATGGCGGACCCGATAAGGTTCGAAGGGCGGGATCGCGCTCGATCCGCTCGCGCCTCCGGGCTGGGCGCGATCCAGTTCGATCGTTCGCGAGGAGAAGGTCAGCGACGGAAAGACCTGGTTGAGGGTCGACTGGCTGACCCCTGCCCTTTGGGCTTCGGCTCGAAGCCGTGGGAGATAGGCCTGGAAGCCGGCCTCGCTCAGCGCGCTGGTCTGGGCCAGGGCGGCGGACTCGCCGATCGCCGGCATCGAAGCTTCGTCAAGCCGGGCTGCGGGCGCACCAACCAGCAGCGCAATCGCTGCAACCCCTGTCAAAAAACGCATAAGTCTTTCACCTCTCCCGCTTGAGCATATATGACATGAGCTGTCGCCAGCATGAAAGCTCTCATCGTCGTACCGGTTGCACGGCGGAACGCGGCGGCGCTATCGCTTTCCCCAGCGAATCCGGATGGGTGGCCGAGTGGTTTAAGGCAGCGGTCTTGAAAACCGCCGTGGGTTTACGCCCACCGTGGGTTCGAATCCCACCCCATCCGCCATCGCTCACTGAATCGGACCCGCCTGTTCCTTCGACTCGCGACGGCCGGGCTCGCGGCCATTCCACAGGCGCGGGATGAAGGGCCCCGATGGGACCAGCTTCGTCGTCGCTTCCTGCCTCTCCCCTCGCTGAAAAGCGAGCAGCGAACCTCCCTTCGCCGGGCACTCGAACGGGCCGATTCTCAATCTGGATCAATATGATTGTTCCGGAACCCGAATTGTCTCTAGGCATTTAGCCCGCAACGGAAAAATCCGTCTCCGGCCGAATTCCCGGCTGGTGCGCCAGTCGGAAATCTCAGGAGGCCTCCTTGGGGGAACAGCCGGTCTTCTTCGGGCAGGACAGCGACGCTGTCACCCGTCTTCTCACCCGTCCTGCGCGGGTCCTCGAAACGGCCGTCTATCGGGGGCCGCATTATTACAGTCACACTCCGATGATCCGGATCCAGCTGGACCTTGGAAGGCTCGAGGACTGGCCTTCCGCTGCCATTCCGGGCTTTGTCGACGGCCTGCTCCAAAGGCTTCCGGGGGTCGGGTCCCATGGCTGCTCCTACCGCCGGCGTGGCGGTTTCGAGCGACGGTTGAAGGAAGGGACCTGGCTTGGCCATGTGGCCGAACATGTCGCACTGGAGCTCCAGACCCTTGCAGGCTCAAGGGCGACCCGCGGCAAGACCCGGTCGGTCAAGGGAAGGCCCGGCGTCTACAACGTCATGTTCGCCTATAATGAGGAGAAAGTGGGCCGTGCCGCCGGCCGGATCGCGATCGAACTGATCGACTCCCTGCTTCCACCGGAACTGAAGGGTTTCGGCGAGCTCGAGCGGATCTTCGATCTCGACGGCGATTTCGACCTTGCCCATCGACTCGACGGACTGAAGCGGCTGGTGCGACGGACATCGCTCGGTCCGACGACCCGGGCCTTGATCCGGGAAGCCGAGCGCCGGGACATACCGGTGATTCGGCTTGATGAAAGAAGCCTGATCCAGCTTGGCCATGGCAAGCACCAGCAGCGGATCCGGGCAAGCGTGACCGGGAGGACTCCGCTGGTCGCGGCCGAGCTGGCCGGCGACAAGGACATGACGAAGCGGCTTCTCGAAGAGAGCGGGATTCCGGTCCCGAAAGGGATTGTCGTTCGCGATGTCGAGGAGGCGGT
>CAYOJN010000047.1:0-11660 GCA_964404245.1 uncultured Sphingosinicella sp.
GCTCGTCAGGCTCATAACCTGAAGGTCGCAGGTTCAAATCCTGCCCCCGCAACCAGACCACCGTACAATTGGCCGGCACCCGAAAGGGTCGCCGGCTTTTTTTGTGCCTTGAATCTGGCGTAACTGCGCTGCTCGCACTCAACACCCACACACACGCCCTTTCTCTCTCTATCTCTCTATCAACCAGGTGGAATCGAGATCAGGGTCGGTGCGATGTTGAGGGCGCCATTATTGGTCTGGAGCGCGATCAGCTGGTTGAGGAAAGCGACTGTCTTCAAGGTGCGATCAGTATCGCCCAGGTCGAGGCGTGGGATCCAGTAGCGCGATCCGTACATCTCGACCGCAATTGCAGCGCCTCGCGGCGGCGGTGGCGACGATCGCACCCGGAACAGATGCCGCAAGCCGTCTTCCTTGTGATAGGTCAGGTCACAGCCATCCCGCCGTTCGAGGAAACAGGGGCGGTAAGCCTCGCCCAGAAAATAGATGATTCCATCGGGCGAACGAAGCTGGATCGACGCCTCACCGCCACCATCGAAACTCGCACGCTTGCCTTGCAGGTCGTCGCACAGGTCCGAGGCATTGGCGGTCCATTCGACCTGTTCGGGCTGTTGAACCCGGACTATCGAGGTTCCTGACCTCTCCCCCGGTGCAACATCCACCAGCTTGTGTCCTGGAGCTGGCCCGTGGCTGAGCATTTCCAGGGCCCGGTCGGTGGACACGTTCAACGAAAGGATTGCCCCCTCCTTGCGAACCCGCCGCACCTGAAAGTTCGAGCCAGCCGCAGCAAGGCGATCGCGGACCCTAGCCCCGTCCTCCCCTTCCCCGTTCAGGAAGCGAACGCCGTTGCACATGTAACTGCCGACGACGAGCGGAAGCAGGAATTCCCCGTCCCATCCCTGGCTGATGAAGAGGTGAAGCGCCTCAGGCGTGATCGGGCGGAGAAATCCGTCCGTGAACTCCCGGCTCGACAGGGGCGCGATTCGAACGATCGGAACCGTCGACCCGCCGAGACGCAGGGTCGGGCTGATCGCGTTGCCGCCGCCGGCAATGAGGTTGGTTGCCACGGTGTCGATCCCGACCGACCGATTGACCGTCGCTGCGATCTCGCTGAACGCATTGAACTGCAGCGGTTCGCGGGCGCTCGAACGAAGGACATTGAGAAGGACCTGTTCGTTGCGGGCCTGGGCGATGGCGCGATTATAGTCGGTCGCCATTTCGCTGACATTGCCGGCATGCGAGCACCCACCCAAGGCCGTGGCCGCCAATGCGATCAGGCCTGCGGTGGTGGATCTCCTGACCTTGACCATGAGCTTGCCCCCTTCATCGATGAACTCGTCAGCGCCCTCCCCGAAGGCGATTGCGAAAGTCCGCCCTGGCTGAATCCAGCTTTCGGTTGAGCCGCTCGCGAAGCTCTCCGCGCAACCCGTCGAGCGGGGAGGGCCCCTCTACCTGCGACGTCACGCTTTCCACCGATTCCAGTATGGTGGGTCCCAGGAGTGACATTCCCGGGGCCTGTTCGATCGCCCCGATCGTCCAGAACTGTTCGGCAGGCGAGGTCGCATCCATGACCTTGAACGGAATCCACAGATAGCCACCGTCGCCATAGCCGGGACCCCAGCTGTTGCGAACCAGATAGGCTTCCTTGTCGAGGTCGTAGCCGACAAGGAGCATGGCGTGACCGGATGGCTGGTTCGGGCCAGGCAGTTCATCCGGCATCTGCATGACTCCCGTTTCCGCAGCGGCGTCATAGCATTTCTTGGGAACATACATTCCGAAGGCCACCGGAAGCCCTTGGGCGAGAGCGGCCAGTGCAGGCTGGCCTCTCTCGGTCCGGGCGAACTGGATCGCCTCGTAGCTGGTGGCATTCTTGTAACAGCCCTCGGTGGGGCGAGTGGGTATCATCGCCTCGACAAAGGGCCACATGCGTTCTTCGCACACTCCGAAGGCCATGACGGCGGCCATCCCCTTGTGGATCAGGCTGCCGGTATCGGCCTCCTCCTTCTTGTCCAGTGCCCGGGCATTGTAATAGAGGAACAGGCGGGAAAGATCGGTGACGGGTAGCCCAGCCTTGCGCTGATGGATTTCCAGCGCTCCGACTATGGCATTGGCAACGCACGAATTGGTTGCCCGCTGATCCTCGATGGGAGGGCAGTGGCCGCGAAGATCCACTCGGCGCGGAAGATTGGAGTTTGCCGGTGCCTGCAGTGTCGGTGCAGGGCCCGGCGAAGATTCGAACAGGCAGCCATGCGTGCTATATTTGCTCCAGTCTCCCATTCGAATCCTCCTTCAGACCTTGAGTCAGGGGCACGGTGCTCCCGGCGGGTGGTTCACATGTATCCGGCCTCCGGACCCGTCGTCCGTCCGCCAATTGATATGGCACTGACCGTCCCACTGCATCGAACCCGGATATTGAAGGCCGCCCGCAATCACTGCGTAACGGGCACCCTGTCCCTCGAAGCCACCCTGGATCGTCACCGGCATTCCGCCCGCATTGCCAGAGCCGCTGAAGCTTCCGTCCTGGCCGACCTGGACCTGATAGCTGGCGCCATTTTCGGCATCGACCCAGCTTCCGCTCAAGGTCGAAGCCGATGAGCTTGAAGGAGGCGGCGGTGAGGGCGCCGGCGATGGCGGCACCTCGGGCTCCGGCTCACCATTGCCTTCGGGTTCGCTGACCAGAGCGCCGATGACAACCAGGCCGGCTATTGCTGCCCCGCTTATGCCCAGCCACTTTCGCGAAGAACCGGAATTTCCTGCCGGTGCAGGAACCGGAGTCTCGTCCTTCGTGGCGGGGGGCGAATAGTCCTGCATCGCCTGATCGAGCTCGGCGCGATAGTCGGCCGTGCTCTGCGGACGACTGGCGGCGCGGTTCGAAAGGCCGCTCTCGATCAGACGATCAATCGCTGGCGGAATATCGGATCGCCCGCCCGACGGCGGCTGCCAGTGACCCTGGGGAAGGACTCCGACCAGCATTTCGTAAAAGATGATCGACAGAGAATAGAAATCGGCGGATGGCCCAGCCGCATCGGCATTGGTAATCTGTTCCGGCGCCATGTAGCGCGGGGTTCCAAGGCCGGTTCCGGTGCTGCTTTCGGCGACCGCTCCGGCAGCCCGGGCAATTCCGAAATCGAGTATCTTGAGACTGGCCTGTTCACCGCTCGGCTCCTCGAGCAGGATGATATTCTCCGGCTTCAGGTCGCGGTGGACAACACCTTTCTGGTGCGCCGCTTCAAGCCCGGCCAATATCTCCCTGATGATCCGGGTGGAGACCGGGAGCGGGACATCGCCGCCGTCCTGGCCCTGCTTTCGAAGCCACGCACGAAGCGAGATTCCGTCGAGATATTCCATCGACACGAAGGGCCTCTGCTCGGCCTCTCCAACGTCGTAGACGGCAACGACATTGCTGTGGCGAATGTCGCGGGTCAGAACGCCTTCCGAAATCAGTCGCTTCAACGCGCCCTCGCCGCCCAATCGGTCGCGGCGGATGAGCTTGAGGGCGATGGTCTTGTCGACCAGCTTGTCATGGGCCCGGTAAACGGCGCCCATCCCACCACGACCGACCAGTTCCTCGATGACGTAGCGGCCCGCAAATTCCGTTCCCGCCGAAAGCGTCATGTCCTCACCGCCCTCGCGGCGGGGAGTGAGGCTGTCGATGGTTTCCAGGTCGCTGACGGTCTGGAGCCCCGGCCCGGCTTTCCCGTCGACAATCTTCTTCCCGCATTCCGCGCAGAACAGAGCATCGTCGGGATTGCTGGACCCGCAATGGGGGCATTTCGGCATCAATGGCCTCCTTCGGATCCCGGGTGACGGGTCAGGGTGATTGCGCTGACCCGGTTGAGTTCGCAGGAAAAGCGAACATGGATGGCGAGTTCGCTCGGCGCATCGACGATTGGCGCGATCCGGTCGCCGTCCTTCAGGACCACAGTCTTGTCACGGCCAAAGGCCTGACCGTTGACTCGAACGCCATTCGACCCGGTGACCCGAAGCACCAGACGGTCATTCTCCACGTAAAGCTCGAAATGGCGCCGCGAGATCATCCGCGACAATTCTTCGTCGACAGATCCGTCATTCGCCACGACCAACCGGACGTCGCCGGAAGCCTCACCTGTTGTCCGGGCCCGGCCGAAGGCGAGCAAGCCCGAAGGGGTCAGGATCGGTTTGCCGTCCGCGGGCTGATCCTCCTTCCCGAAACCCCGGAAGAAAAACGGCGCGTTGCGTGGCACCCGCAAATTGCTCTCCATGCCGCGAAGGCCGAGATCCCGTTCGGCAATGTCGAGTCGCTGCATCGGCAGATCGATCGCCTCGGCGGTAAGGCGGTCTTCTCGACCTTCTGCGCCGACCTGGCCCGAAATGTTGATGAGATTGCCGTGGCCGATATTCTCGCCACTGATCTGCACCACCGGACCCGCGCCCTTCTCGGAATCGTCGTCGATGGTGAGCAGGACGTAGGTTGCAAAGGCCCAGCCCTCTTCTCGCCAGCGCCAGCGTGTCGCGACGGTGACCATGATGTCGATCTTGTGGGTTCCTGCGCGTTCGATCCTGGTCGCAGTCACCGAGGCCGCCGCCCTCGAACCTGCCTCGAGCCGCTCCCAGTCGAGCCGTTCGCGACGCCAGTCCTCGCGGCCTTCGCGGCTCCACAGACCGGTCACGAACAATGGACGTCCGACGGCGGAGAGATTGGCTAGGTCGAAGGGAAGGACCACCTCGCCGCCGATCGGCGCATTGATCATCGTCCCCGGGGTAAGCTGCACGTGAGGGGCAACGCAGATGGTGCACAGTCCGACATCGTCCACCAGGCCGCCGCACTCTTCGAACGCCATGCAGCGAAGAAGTGGCTTTCCGCAGGTCGCGCAGAAGGTCGACTCAAGGTCGACCGCGCTTGCGTAGCAGCACTGGTCGCGCGTTCGCGGTGGAAGAGCGGATTGCGAAGCCACCAATCAGGTCCGCATCCTGTGCCCGCAGCCGGTGCAGAAATTGGCCTTTGCCGGAAGCACCTTTCCGCATTCGGGGCATTCCACCCTGGTCGCGGAGAGGCCTTCCGTCTCGCCGGCGAGCGGATCCCCGCTTTTCCCCCCGGCGCCATGGGCGACCCCCGAAGCCCCTGCCATGCCCGCTTTCAGAACGTCCAGGGTCTGACGGCGCTCAGCCTCCCGGTCCTCCTTATTCTCCTGAACCAGCCGGCGCATGATCTCCATCGAACTTTCGTTCGACGAGGCCTGGGCCCTGGCCTGTTCCTTGAGCACTTCGGCGACATGGGGTTCGATCCCCGCGTTGATCGCCATGATCTGCTCGGGCGACATTCCAGCACCGACCTTGAGCTGCTCGACCCGACTCCTGGTATCGGCTTCCTTGAGGTCGATCGACTGGCGGGTCTCCGCGTCGCCTTCGAGAATGCGCCTCTGGGCATCGGAATCTGACCGCCTGGTCTCGATTTCCGTGACTGCGGCCAGATTGGCGCGGGCCATTGCCTGCGCACGCTCGCCGATATCCAGCTCGGCATTCATTCCCTCTTTCTTGAGAGCGATGTTCAGGCGCTCCTGAGCGCCCTCTATCTCCATGTCCGAGAAGGCGCCCGCCTTCTTCATCTCCGCGACGTGCCGGGTGTCGAGCAGCTCGATCTCTCGCTCGACAAGTCTCAAGCGGGCGTTTTCGGACGTCAGGTCGTAGATCTGGCCCGATTCGGCCAGTTCGTTTTCAAACCGCCCGGCCCGTTCGACCCTCAGGACCTCGATCTCATGAGCGAGAGCTTCCATCTCCTGGCGGCGCTCGGCTGCCTCACGGGCGTCGACGAAGCGGACTTCGCTTTCGAGCACCATATGGGCAAGCTCGTCCTGGCTTGCCTGCTCGAGCCTGGAAATATCGACATCCGCGGAAATCTTGACCGACGTCGATTCCGTCTGCCGAGCGACTTCGCGCTTCATGAGGTCGAGCTGATAATCCAGCGCCTCCTGCTGGCGTTCGATTTGCGCCCTTTCGAACTGTTCGCGCTCGACGGCGTTCATCGCCCATTCGATCGAGCTCGACCGAACCATGATCCCGATGTCGCCGCAAATCCGTTCGGCCAGCTGCATCATGTCCGCCTGGACCTTGTCCTGGAGACCAACATTGCCGCGTATTTCCTCGGCATAGACCCGGCCGATCGTCGCTTCGAGCGCCCGGTCGGTGAAATGGGGGCGGATCCTTTCCAGCACGTCGAAGCGCGAAAGTGCCTTTCGCCCCTTGATCTGCTCGCCAGGCTTGAGATCCTTCTCCATCCGCGCGACGCCGCCCATCAGGCCCAATATGTTGCCAGGCTTTTCCGGGTTGAGCTGAAGTTCCAGAGTCACCAGTCCGGCGATCTCGACATCATCCTTCGACATTGCCTTCAACGGCATGTTGACCTGAAACGGCTTCAGGTCTGCGAGCATGATGGCAATGTGGTGAGATCCGACGAACAGCCGCTTCACCGCGTCGACCATCCCACCGACCGAAAAATGCGCGCCCTTATAGGCGTCGATCAGCTGGCCGTCCCGGAACAGCAACGCTGCAAGATCCGGCGGCGCAGCGAAGCGCTTTTCGAAGAAAGTTCGGAACTCCGACTCGCGAACGAATTCGGCGAGGAGATTGGGGTCGGTAAGGACGAGGGGTTCGGACGCCATGGTTTAAACCTCCTTGTGCGCCCATTTGCGCTCGTGAAAATATTTGTAGATGGTCACGCCGACGACGAAGAGGACCACGGCCGTGCCGACCGGGTGGGCGCGAATGACGGCAAGGACCCGTTCGGGCGCGGACAGTTCTGCCATGTAACTGCTCATCCGGCTGACATCCATGATCGAGCCGATGACCGCTGTCCCCATCGTGAAGATCGACATCAGGAAGGTGACGATCTTCGCGATCCGCCGCCCCGTCATCGCGGGTTTGAGAGCGGCTGCGGCGGCGGTTTTTGCTTCCTCGGCTTCGCGGACATCGAGTTGCCGTTCGAAGGCTTCGCCTCGATCGATCGCCTCGCGCCGAGCCTTGTGATCGACATTGAGAAAGTCCGGCTGGGCCGATTTGGACTTGCCGGGGGCAGTGACTGGAGTGAGGTTCGCTGCTCTGCGACGCCAGTAGACGAACACTGCCAAAGCCAGCCAGATGGCGGCTGCGATGATCGTGATCTCGAACAGCCGGTCGAGGAACGGCCAGGCGTCAGGCGGTATCCGGTCGAGAGTCTCCTGCATGCTTCTGCCTCCCTTTCGCCAATAGAACAGCGGCCGTCCAAGTCGGATTCCAAGGAGGAGCTATCGGTCCCGAACTATTGTCGCCTTTTGTGATGACTTGCTTTGCCTCCCCCGGAGTCGCCTGCCCACGCGATCATGGCATTGAGCAATCGCTGATAAAAAGAGTCAACAGTCTTGATACCAGAATCGTCTTCGCGATTTTCGATCTCATGTGCTAGGTTTGCTGATCAAAAGGCGCGCGCAAGGGGGATTTCGCCATGCCGATTGCAATGCAGCGTACTCAGCCTCGGTCCAAATTGACCCGAACATTGGTTACCTTGCCGCTGCTGGTTATCCCGGTGCTGATCTACAATATCATCGCCATTGCGGTTGGAGGTTCGGGAACTGAAACTGCAGCTGCCATCGGCACTTCAGTCATCGACATGACGATGCTGTCCGGCGCCCGTTTCATTCTTACCTGGGGCGACATTCTGCTTCTGCTCGCCATCGGCCTGCTGTTCCTGGAAGTGGTCAAGGCGACGTCCACAGGCTCCCTGACTCTTGCCAATCACATGCTGTCGATCGGGCTCTTCATCCTGTGCCTGCTTGAATTCCTTCTGCTCGCCAATTTCGCGACGTCGGCTTTCTTTCTGCTTGCGGGAATCGTTCTGATCGACGCCCTGGCCGGAATGTGGGTGACGACCGTCTCCGCCCGTCGCGACTTCGGCATCGACCAGGGCTTCAACCTTTAGATTTCGCGATTTCGAACTGTCCCAGTCTGGGATCGGTTGACCCAGATAGTCGGTCGCGACCGAGGGCTTGCTCGGCCGGGACCGAGAATCACGGGCTGGTTTCGCCGTGTGAGCAAGCCCGTGCTTCGAGTCGCGGATCGCGCAATCAAGTCCGGAAAGCGCATAATGGATCAGAAGCTGAGCCTGCTCGCCGTGCCGGCCAGTCATCGGGATCGTTTCGGCGCCGGCCTGTTGCTTGTTATTCCCGGCTGAACATGCTTCACTCCTTCCTTGTCCAGCAGGGGAGGATGGCATGGAAGAAACGCCTAACAGCGGCAGCCCGCAGGCCGATCCGGTGTACACGTCGGCACCACCAGGAAGCGCAGGCAAGGGCCTGGTCGACCGCGCCAAGGACATCATAATGAAGCCGAAGGCTGAATGGGAGGTCATTGACGGGGAACCGGCGACGATCGGCGGCCTCTACACCGGCTACATCATGATCCTTGCCGCGATCGGCCCGATCGCCGGACTGATCGGTGCCCAATTGTTCGGCTACTCCGCCCTTGGTTTCACCTACAAGCCACCGCTTGGAAGCTCGATTGCCCTGGCTGTGCTATCCTATGTGCTTTCACTTGCCAGCGTCTATGTGATGGCCCTCATCATCGACGCGCTTGCACCGAATTTCGGCGGCACTCGCAACCAGATCCAGGCCTTCAAGGTGGCGGCCTATGCGATGACGGCAAGCTGGCTCGCCGGCATTTTCGGAATCATACCCGCACTGGGCATTCTCGCCATCCTCGGGCTCTACAGCTTCTACCTCCTCTACCTGGGATTGCCTCGGCTGATGCGGGTCTCGCAGGATAAGGCCATCGGCTATACGGTTCTGGTAATCGTTGCGGCGATCGTGGTCTGGGTCATTGTCGGCTATGTCGTCAGTCAACTGACCATCAGCATGTTCGGCGGTCTCGGAACCCTGAGCGGACCGCAATTGCGCTGAACCGGTTGCCTGATCCGCCTCGCGGCTGATCAGGGCCCGAACAGGGCAATGCCAACGTCTTCACAAAGGCCGCCGTCGAGCACGGCGGCCTTTGCCCATTCCAGATCAGTGGCGAGATAGCGGTCGGACTTGCAGAACGGCACTTCCGAGCGGATCGCCGCCCGCGCCGCCTCAACCCTGGGCGCCGACTTGAGCGGCCGGTGGAAATCCAGGCCCTGGGCTGCTGCCACGAGTTCGATCCCGATCACGCCGGCCGCGTTCCGGGCGATCCGACGCGCTTTCAGTGCGCCATGAGTGGCCATCGATACATGGTCCTCCTGGCCCGCCGAAGTCGGGATCGTGTCTATGCTGGCAGGAAAGGCCAGGCTCTTATTCTCCGATACCAGGGCTGCCGCCGTGACATGGGCGATCATGAAACCCGAATTGACCCCGCTGTCCTCGATCAGGAAGGGCGGCAGGCCGCTCATTTTCGGGTCGACCAGGACGGCAAGCCGGCGCTCCGATATCGACCCAGTTTCGCACATGGCCAGAGCCAGCATGTCGGCAGCAAAGGCCACCGGCTGGGCATGGAAATTCCCCCCAGACAGGGCATCGTCACCGAAAAGGAGGGGATTGTCGCTGACGGCATTGGCTTCGATCTCGAGGGTGCGGGCGCAATGTCCGATCAGGTCGAGGGCCGCTCCCATCACCTGTGGCTGACAACGGAAACTATAAGGGTCCTGAACCCGGTCGCATCCCTCGTGGGAACGGCGGATCTCGCTCGCTTCGAGAAGATCACGCAGTTGCGCCGCCACGATGATCTGTCCGGGTTGGCCTCGCGCGTCATGGATTCGGGGGTCGAAAGCCGAAGTCGTTCCCTTGAAGGCATCGAGCGACATGGCGCCGGTTACCAGGCCGGATGCGAAGACATTCTCCGCGGTGAACAGGAGGTCGAGGGCAATGGCGGTGGAGGCCTGGGTGCCGTTGATCAGCCCAAGGCCTTCCTTCGGTCCCAGCGTCAGGGGCTCGAGCGCCAGCCGGCGAAGCGCTTCACCGGCGGGTATTTTGTCGCCGCCCAGCGTGATCAGGCCCTCGCCGATCAATGCCGCACTCATATGGGCGAGGGGAGCGAGATCGCCCGACGCTCCGACCGAGCCCTGGCTCGGAATGACCGGGAGGGCATCCGCGTCGACGAGCGCGAGCAGACGTTCGACCAGCTCGCGCCGGACCCCGCTATGACCGCGGCCGAGGCCAATCGCCTTCAGCACCATCATCAGCCGGACGATCCGCGGTTCGAGCGCCTCGCCGAGGCCGGCGCTATGGGAAAGGATGAGGTTTCGCTGCAATTCGCCAAGCCGATTGGCCGGAATCCGGGTCTGGGCGAGCAGCCCGAAGCCGGTATTGACCCCGTAAACCGTTCGCCCGCCCTTCAGGATCTGCCCGACGGCAGCGGCCGATCCGTCGACCAGGTCGAGCGAGGTCGCGGAAAGGGACACCGGCGCCCCGTTCCAGATCTGCCGAAGCTCTGCGAGCGTGACCTTGCCGGGGTGCAGGAGGATCGGTCGGGTAGAGGCGGTCGGTGGCCTCATCGCGCGACCATCGGAAGATCGAGCCCCTGCTCGCGGGCACAGTCGATGGCGATCTCATAGCCGGCGTCCGCATGGCGCATGACCCCGGTCCCGGGATCGTTCCAGAGCACTCGTTCAAGTCGGCGCGCCGCCGCCTCGCTACCGTCGGCAACGATGACCATTCCCGAATGCTGCGAATAGCCCATCCCGACTCCACCGCCATGATGGAGCGAGACCCAGGTCGCGCCGCTTGCCGTGTTGAGCAGGGCATTGAGCAAGGGCCAGTCCGAGACGGCGTCCGATCCGTCCTTCATCGATTCCGTTTCCCGGTTCGGGCTTGCGACGGATCCGCTGTCGAGATGGTCCCGTCCGATCACGATCGGTGCCTTGAGCTCGCCCGAGGCCACCATCTCGTTGAAGGCAAGGCCAAGCCGGTGCCGTTGACCCAGGCCGACCCAGCAGATCCGTGCCGGAAGGCCCTGGAAGGCGATCCTGTCCCTCGCCATGTCGAGCCAGCGATGGAGGTGGGGATCGTCCGGTATCAACGCCTTCACCTTCGCATCGGTGCGATAAATGTCTTCGGGATCCCCCGAGAGCGCACACCAGCGGAACGGGCCGATCCCCCGGCAGAAAAGAGGCCGGACATAGGCCGGAACGAAACCCGGAAAGTCGAAGGCGTGCTCGATCCCCTGGTCGTGGGCGACCTGCCGGATATTATTGCCATAGTCGAATGTGGGAACGCCCATTTCCCGGAAGGCGAGCATGGCCTCGACATGGACGGCCATCGACTCCCGGGCAGCCTTTTCGACTTCCTGGGGATTGCGTTCCCGCATCTCCAGCCACTTGTCGACCGTCCAGCCGATCGGCAGGTAGCCGTTGACCGGATCATGGGCCGACGTCTGGTCGGTGAGGGCGTCGGGTACGATCTTCTGCCTGACCATTTCGGGGAGGATCTCTGCGGCATTCCCCAGCAGACCCACCGATGTCGGCTCATCGGCCGAGCGGATGATCTCAAGAGCCTCGCCAATACTGGTTGCGCGATGGTCGAGATAGCGGGTCTCAAGCCGCTTGTGGATTCGGCTTTCCTGGCATTCGATGGCAACGCAATGGGCCCCGGCCATGACTGCGGCCAGTGGCTGGGCGCCGCCCATCCCGCCGAGACCGGCGGTCAGGATCCACTTGCCCTTCAGATCGCCGCCATGATGCTGGC
>CAYOJN010000048.1:0-11616 GCA_964404245.1 uncultured Sphingosinicella sp.
CAAGGATGGAGAACTGTCACCTGTTTTAACAGTCTCACCTCAAGGGTGCAGTACAGAGGTGTTACCTATGTGTCCGGGCCGGACATCTGTGAAAATGGTGCCGGGTGTCGGACTCGAACCGACGACCTACCGCTTACAAGGCGGTTGCTCTACCAGCTGAGCTAACCCGGCCCGGCGACCGAGACCAGATGCTCTAGCTTATTCCGAAGGTCCAGCCCTCTGTTGAAGCAAGCTGGCTGGTGAGGCCGTTCGGAGACCAATATTTCGGATCGGCCGCAAGCGCCCGCATTCCCGCTGCAGTGACGATGGCGTCGGTCTGATGATCATTGGGCTCGAAGCGGAGCCGGGCCGGTCGGCTTCCTAGGCCAATGAGGGCCCGATTGAGTTCCAACCTCGACCGGATCTTGGTTCCTGTCAGTCCGGCGTTTCGAAGATAGATCCTCGTATAGATTTCGACGACGGCGCTTCCACGTTCGGGAAGACGATCCATCGGCCAGATAGGCACCTTGCCGGAAAGGCGGTGGAGAAGGCGCATTCCCGAAAAGCTCGCTTTCGCAACCTGGGCTGCGCCGATCGCGTCATAGGCGCTCGCGGTCTTTCGCCCGCCCAGTGAATTGAGCCTGGCATCGCAGCGCCTGAAATGCATGAAATCGGATTTCACCCCGTCGGCTATCCCGAAATAGAAATGCCTTCGATGGACCCGTTCCAGGAAACTTGCGGCGCCGAGATCCTCATCTCGCGAGCGATCGTCGACATAGGCCCAGAAGCGCCTGGCATCGTCCGGGACGCCCGCCTCGCCGGGGAGATATTCCCCGCGTTCGGCAATTGGAGGAGCGAAGCTGAAATCGAACCCGAAAAGGGTAGGCGAAGCTTCTGCTTCCTCGATCAGCCAGTCGAGCACCTCCGTCCTGGACCAGACATGATCGGGCCGGACCAGCCTTGGCGCTTCGGATCCGGTCTTGCAGATCGCGATCGCGATCCCCTTGTGACGCCGCCCTCTTGCGCCCGACCAGTCGATTGCCGCGAACCGCTCGAATTCAGGGACGCGGACCAAAGGCCTCACGCTGTGCCTTGAGCGCGCGGTCCCACCAGGCGCGCTTGATGACGGCCTCGATCCGTTCGCGCGAGGCGCTCCCATAACGGACGAGAACGGCCGGCCAGCCATGAAAATGCGGCGTTTCCCAGAAGGTCTCGGGCTCGGTCTCGATCAGCAAGGCTTTCTCCACCAGCGGGCTGGCAACGGCGAAACTGCCTTCCTCCCGGCCATGATAGAGAAAGGCCCTGCCCCGAAACTTGACTGACGGGCTGCCCCAGGATGTCCCCAATTCGGTTCCTTGGAGACCGAGTGCGAAGGTCGTCACCTCGTCCCAATCGTCCAGCGGCTTAGCCACGGCGGCCTTCCCTTCGCCTTTCGGCCCACCAGGCGAGACGTTCGCCGATGCGCTTTTCCATTCCCCGGTCGGTCGGCTCGTAGAAGGTTCGGGCGTCCATCCCCTCCGGCCAGTAGTCGGCGCCTGAAAATCCTCCTTCCTTGTCGTGATCATATTCATAGCCTTCGCCATAGCCGATCTCCTTCATAAGCCTTGTCGGGGCATTAAGGATATTTTTCGGCGGCATCAGCGAGCCCGTCTCCCTGGCGGCCTTCCAGGCCGCCTTCTGGGCCCGATAGACGGCGTTCGATTTGGGCGCGGTGGCGAGGTAGAGGCAGGCCTGGGCGATGGCGAGTTCCCCTTCCGGACTGCCCAGGAAGTCATAGCTGTCCTTGGCTGCAAGACAGACGGCCAGTGCGTTGGAATCGGCAAGACCGATATCTTCCGATGCTGTGCGAACCAGTCGCCGAAGGACGTAGAGCGGCTCTTCGCCTGCCACCAGCATCCTCGCCAGATAATAGAGCGCAGCCTGGGGATCGCTCCCCCGTATCGCCTTGTGAAGCGCCGAGATGAGATTGTAATGCCCCTCCCGGTCCTTGTCATAGACCGGCATCCGGCGATGGAGCAGGGCTGCAAGCGCCGCCGGGTCGAGTGGGTCGTCCGGAGCGATCGAGAACAGGGTCTCGGCCTGGTTGAGAAGGAAGCGACCGTCGCCGTCCGCGGTTGCGACCAGTGCCTCGCGGGCTTCGTCGGTCAGCGGCAGTTGGCGCTCGACCAGTGCCTCGGCCCGGCCGAGCAACTGGCTCAAGGCCGCGGAGTCGAGCCGGTTCAGGATCAGTACCTGCGCCCTCGACATCAGAGCCGCATTGAGCTCGAAACTGGGATTTTCGGTCGTCGCTCCGACCAGGGTGACGGTGCCGTCTTCGACGAAGGGCAGGAAGCCATCCTGCTGGGCACGATTGAAGCGGTGGATCTCGTCAACGAACAACAGGGTCTGGCGACCCAGGCGCTTCTGGCTGCGGGCTTCGGTAAAAACCTTCTTGAGATCCGCAACACCCGAAAAGACGGCCGAAATGGCGATAAAGCGAAGATCGACGGCATCGGCAAGAAGCCGAGCGATCGTGGTCTTCCCGGTCCCTGGTGGACCCCACAGGATCATGGAGGCCAGTTTGCCGGCCGAAACCATCCGGCCGATCGCGCCGTCAGGTCCGGTCAGATGCTCCTGGCCGACGACTTCGCCCAGCGTCTTCGGGCGCAGCCGGTCGGCAAGCGGAGCGGCGGCTCCAGCCTGCTCGCCATTTCCAGGCGGCGGTGGATCATTGGCGAAGAGATCAGCCACCCTTCCCATCTAGCCTTTCTATCTGTCTGTACCAGTACCGGTCCGACGTGCGTCACGCCGTCAGTCCGTCGCCCCCTTCCTGTGAAGAAGAGCAACTCCGGCCTGGGAGATGGCCGTGACGAACAGGCTTGCGGCCAGGATCCAGGCAAAGCGGGCGACGATCTCTGGAGTCGGCCCGAACAAAGCGACGGCGAGCGCTCCGATCTGAAGGCCGATCAGAAGCGCGAAACCGAGCATCAGATCAACCGCTCCGATCAGTGCGAGCCAGGAGCGGGACCGGCTCTCTCGCCATTTCACCGCCATGGCCAGCAGCCAGGATCCGCGAAAGAGAAGCCAGAAGATGACGATATTGGCGACCGGAGAGAAGCCCGCCCAGGGATTGATCACGAAGAGGAGGCCGGCGAGGGTCGTCAGAAGGCCAGCGCCCAGGGCGGCCTTGCCGGCCGCATGACGCCTCAGGCGTGCGCCAAAGGCGAGTTCGACGAGGCCTGCGAGGAACAGCAGCCAGCCGACGAGCCCGCCCGCCGGCCCGCTCTCAATCTCCGGCAGAAGAAAAGCCGCAAATGCCAGGAACAGGGTGCAGATGGCGAACAGGATGGTCCGGCCCGGTCCGCGGGCGAGTGACTGATCGTCGCCTTCATCCAGCATCGAATGCTCCCTACTGCCGACCAGGAACAGATAACCGCGGACGCGCCTTTAGTCTCCCCCGGCAACAATCCGACCCAGCCGCTTTTCGATCAGATTCGGAGCCTGGTGAAGGCGATCGTCGAATCCGGCGAATGTTGCGGTCGAGCAGGAGCGGGCCTCGACTGAAGCAGAGCGGTGGCCTGGGATGACAGTCCCGGCCGGCTTCCGACCAGCAGAAACTCAACCTCTTCTCGTGAATCGATGGCAAGATGGAAAAGCGCCCCGTCGCAGGCGCGGCCAACGCAGCGGAGGACGTAGCGGCCCTCGCCATCCGCCGACGCGGCGAACGGCTCGACGAACCGGCCTGAACCGGCAGCGCGAAGGCCTGCCTCCTTCGGAGCGATCAGGGTCAGGGTCTCGGCACCGTGAGCGCGGAGCCGAAAGGCAAGCCTTCGGCCCCGTCCCGATGGCACCTGCTCGACCAGCTCAATTTCGGGCGCAAGGACGTCTGCGACCGGCGCCGGGGAAAGCCATCGTTTCCGGTTCGACCAGGGAAGGGCGCCCCGGCTCCAGTCGCCCGGCAGGGTCGGCTTGACCCCATCATTATTGACCGCCCACCGGCTTTCCTTCGAATCCACGTCCTGGACCTGGTCAAGGGAGAAGACCTGCTGGCGGTCCTCGGAGTAAGCCGGCATGACGGCCGCAGCGATCCAGCCAAGGAGGAAGAGGTCGGCGGCGCCCGATCCGACGAACAAAGGGGGAATGCGCCGGATGAGCGGGGTCAGTTCGATCAGCACCGGAAGCAGGATCAGCGCCCCCATCGGAGCGAGAATCCAGTGCGGGCCGTTGCTCATCAGTTCCTCGAACAGGCCGAGGGCCGGGCCGATCGTCAGATAGAGAAGGAGGATTGCCGCACAGGCGCCGATTACCTCGGCGGAAGAATGGAATCCTCTTGCCGCGACGCCAAGCGCGAACAGCAGCGGCGGAAGCAGGAAGAAGATGGCCGCCCCGGGAGCGATCATCGAAAGCGTTGATCCGACGAGAAGAAAAGCAAGCCAGTAGGAAGCCCGAAGCCTGGGCAGGTCCGAGCCTCTTGCGACGAAGGCGAGCGCAACCAGGCAGGCCGCTATGGCTGCTGCATAGGTGGCCGTCACCGTCACCAGCGGAAAAGCACGCCAATAGTCACCGGAGCGAAGCAGACCGACCAGAAACTGCCCGGCAAAGGCGAGTCCGGAAGCGCCCAATGGCGCAAGAAGAGTGGCGAGGAGCGGCCGACCTATCGCCCGCCGCCGAATTGCGAGCATTGCCATTCCGATCGTGAGCGCACCCAACAGGACCAGTCCGGGAAGCAGCGGCAGGGTGAAGAGGTGGAGACCGAGAAGGTCGGCATAGAGCCATTCACCGAAACCCGGTTCGACCGGCAACTGACCCAGGCGAAGGGCGAGTGCAAGGGTCTGATCCCCCATATGCTGAAGGCTTTGCCGGTCGAGCGCGGCAAGATTGTCGCCGGCGCTGTGGTAGCGGGTTTCGTTGCCGATGATCGCGAAGTTGAGGATTGTCCAGTTGCGATCCGCGAACAGGGCAACGTCCGTCGAATTGGGAATGAGCCCATAGAGATCAGTCGTCAGCGAATTGGCGATCGGCCGATCGACGGCGTCGGCGAAGGCCGCAACGGCGGCCGCATTGGGCCTGCTGGTCTCGAACATGATTGCAGGCCCTTCGACCCCGCGCGCTTCGAGATTGATCAGGCTGTCGACGCGCCTGGCGACCGGGTCGAGTTCCAGGAAGGCGCGAGCTCCGAGCAAGCCCATTTCCTCGCCTTCGTTGAACAGGAAAGTCACGGGGCGAGCGAGGCTCCTGCCGCGGAGCAGAGCAGCGGTTTCCAGGAGGGTCGCGATTCCGATTCCGGCATCTGCGGCCCCGGGGCCTGCAAAGGTGCTGTCATAATGGGCCGAAAGGAGCAGGTGCCTGCCTTGGTCGGGACCGATGGTTGCAACCAGGTTGCGGACCCGTGCGCATGACACGGTCCGGCTTTGCCTGGAACTGTTGCAGATGAAATCGTCGGTCATTCGCGGCTCAAGGCCGACCGCGCGCATTTCGGCGATCAGTCGGGCGCGCACGTCGTCGCTGGCCTCGCTGTCGACCGGATGGGGCCGTTCATCGCCGAGGACTCGAGCCAGGCGCTCTGCCGCCCGGTCAGAATCGAAAAACGGCGACTCCGACTCTTCCGGAGGTCCTGGAAGGACGTGCAAATGGTTCTTTGCCGCCATCGCCAGAAGCAGAAGGAGGATGGCCGCGACCAGCCAGATCAGCGGAAAGAGAGCGCCGCGCGCTTCGGTTCCGGACGAATTCATTGGCAATCCGGCCGGCACAGGGAGGGTTGAACGGCGCAACTTGCTGCCAATATCGACGCGAGCCGTTCCATTCTTCCTCCCCGCAGGCGGGGCTTGTGTCGCATTCCGCGGGGTCGCGCTGCAAGGACGCATTGTGGCCCGGCGGGGAGAGGCTTAGAGCGATCGCCGAAGGAGCATCAGCATGGGTTATCGAGTGGTCGTGGTCGGAGCGACCGGCAATGTCGGGCGTGAAATGCTGAACATTCTCGGCGAGCGGGAATTCCCGGCTGACGAGGTGGCCGCCGTGGCTTCGCCGCGTTCGACCGGCAGAATGATCGATTTCGGCGACAGTGGAACCGAACTCAAGGTCCGAAACATCGAGCATTTCGATTTCGCCGGCTGGGACATGGCCCTGTTCGCTGCGGGTTCCGAGGCTTCCAGGCGTTATGCGCCGAAAGCGGCCGCCGCGGGCTATACCGTGATCGACAACAGTTCGCTTTACCGGATGGACCCGGACGTTCCGCTGATCGTACCGGAAGTGAATGCCGAAGCGATTGACGGTTATCGCAAGCGCAACATCATAGCCAATCCGAATTGCTCGACCGCCCAGATGGTTGTCGCACTTAAGCCGCTCCATGACGCGGCGAAGATCAAGCGGGTGGTGGTGGCCACCTACCAGTCGGTCTCTGGCGCGGGCAAGTCGGCGATGGACGAACTGTTCGAGCAAAGCCGGAACATCTTCGTTGGCGATTCCAGCGAGCCGGTCAAATTTCCGAAACAGATCGCCTTCAACGTCATTCCCCAGGCCGGAGACTTCCTGGAGGATGGTTCGACGACTGAGGAATGGAAGCTGATGGTGGAGACGAAGAAAATCCTCGATTCCTCAATCAAGGTTTCGGCGACCTGCGTTCGGGTGCCGGTGTTCGTCGGCCACAGCGAGGCGATCAATATCGAGTTCGAGCGGGAGATTTCGGCAGCCGACGCGCAGAGAATCCTTCGCGAGGCTCCGGGCGTGATGCTGGTCGACAAGCGCGAGGACGGTGGATACGTCACCCCGGTCGAGTGCGTCGGTGAATATGCGACCTATGTCAGCCGGGTCCGGGAGGATCCGACGGTGGAAAACGGCCTGAGCCTGTGGTGCGTATCCGACAATCTGCGCAAGGGCGCTGCACTGAACGCCGTCCAGGTCGCTGAACTGCTCGGGCGCCGCCACCTGAAAAAGGCGGCCTGATCGAAACGATCCCATGGCAGCGGGCTGGAAGTGCCGGCCCAGCGGTGGAGGGGAGGGGGCACGAGCTGGGCCGGCGATCGTTGCTTGGACCGGCTGGCCAATGGCCGGCGCAACTTCAATGCCGGATCTTCGCGGGAGTTCCCGATCCGCGGCCAAGGCCCTGAATTCCGCGTTGAACCGATCGGGCCTGACAGAGACTTGCGGAGGATCGTCCGCTTCTTGATTGGCGGCGACTGAAATTCGGGCTGGTCAGCGCCCCGATCTGGTTCTATCGGACCACCCCTCATGAAAGAGTGCCACCAGGAGAGTGGCCAAGGAGGATATAGTGCGCAAATCGATCACCGCCTTCCTCGCCGCAGCGGCGCTGACGGCATCCGGCCCGGTTGCAGCCCAGGCCCGCTCCACCCAGCCTGACCTGCCCGTTCGCTCGGGCGCCCAGATGGAAGACTCCAACGAGCTTCGCGGCGGCTATATCCTGCCGGCTACGGCTCTTATCGGAGTCCTCCTGATCATCCTGGCTCTCACCGACACCTGGCCGTTCGACGACGAGCCGGCCAGCCCGTGACCGGGAACTGGTCACCTGCTTTTTCCAACCGATCCAGACTCTCGCGCTGTGACCCTGGTTTCAAAGTGAGGATTCGATGCGGATAATCTTCGCCTTGCCGCTGCTTGCGGCCGCGGCCTGCAATGTCGACAATGATTCGACCAACGATCAGGTCACGGTGGAATATAATCAGCAGCGCGTGGAAGATGCCGCTGCCGGTGCGGCGCAGACCGCACGCGAGATTGGTTCGGGGATTGGAAACATCGCCGACTCAACCGCCAGGGCGATCGACAATGAGGTCGGCGACATCGACGTCGATCTCAACATCAGCCGCGATCGGGATTCCGCCGAAGGCGGCAACGCGCAGTAGAGCGGCTTTTCCGCAGGTCTCGGGGACAAGCGCCGATCAGCCGCCCCCCGGCTGAGTGGGGCCTGCGGGCTTGCCTCCGACCAGGGGCTGCGCCTCGGACGACCGTCGGGTCCAGTCGATCCGGTAGAGGTCGAACCGCCGGTCGGCCAGGTTCCGGACCGTCCCTTCAGCCCGTGCCCAGGTGAGGTCCTCGAGATTGACGTCGGCGATCGTCAGGGTCTCGATATTCTCGCTCGCTTCTGCTGCGATCCCGTCCCTTGCGAACGGGAAGTCGCATGGAGTCAGGATGCAGGACTGTGCGTATTGAACGTCCATATTGTCGACTCCCGGAAGGTTGCCGACATTCCCAGCAAGGACAACGAAGCACTGGTTTTCGATCGCCCGCGCCTGGCTGCAATAACGGACCCGCATATAGCCTTGCCTGCTGTCGGTGCAGAAGGGGACGAAGATGATCCTCGCGCCTTCATCGACCAGCCGCCGCGCCAGTTCGGGAAACTCGCTGTCATAGCAGATCAGGACTCCGATCGGACCGACATCGGTCTGGATGACATCGACCGAGTCACCGCCGCGAATCTTCCACCACCAGGCTTCGTTCGGGGTCGGGTGGATCTTGTCCTGTGAATGAATCGACCCGTCCCTGAGGCAGACATGGGCAACATTGCGGATGCATCCATCGTCGGCAAGCGCGGGGTGGGAACCGCCGATGATGTTGATATTGTAGCGAAGGGCCATCCGAGAAAGTTCGGCGACGATTGGAGAACGGTGATCGGTCATCCTTTCGATCGCTTCCGCCGGCGTAAGCGGCCCGTTTTCGAAGGACAGCAGCGACAAGGTGAACAATTCCGGAAAGGTCACGAAGTCGCAGCGATAATCGGCAGCGACATCCACGAAATATTCGATATTGCGGACAAACTCCTCGAAATCCTTGACCGCACGGGCCTGAAGCTGAACCGCTGCAAGCCTGACGCTCTGGACTCCCCTTGGCACCCGGAAACGCACCGGTTCAGAAGGATCAACATAGGGATTTCGCCACACCATATGCGCTGCAAATCCGCCTGACGCCTTGTCCCTGGGAAGATAGTCGGGAAGAATCCCGATCGGCGTAAAGCCGTTGGCGAGCTGGAAACCGATCACCGGGTCGCGACGGGCCCCGTCGCGAACCTCGATCAGATATTCCCTGGGACCGTCCACGCTTGCTGCTGCCCGACGATAGCCGGGCATCCGTCCGCCAAAGGCGATTCCCCGAAGCTCCAGCCGTTCCGCGAGCGCCCGCCGCGCCTCGTAAAGCCGCTTCCCGATTCGAAGCCCGCGCCTCTTGGGATCGACCACCATTTCGAACCCGTAGAGCCAGTTGCCGTTGGGATCGTGCCGGCTTCCGAAGCCATTGCCGGTGACGCTGGCCCAGTCATGGGCTCCGAGCGCAAGCTTCTCATCAAGGCGTGAAGCGGCGCAATAGCCGACGATTTCCCCTTCGAAGACGGCAACGAACTGGCCTTCGGGAAAATTGTTGATCTGGCCCCTTATCTGTCCGGGGCTGTAATTCTCGATTCCGGGATAGACCCGCGCGATCAGTTTCAGAATCTGGTCGATGTCGCCCGGGACCGCATTGCGGATCTCGAGGCGAGGTTTGCGCCTTGATGTCATGTGCTCAGGAACGGCGCGCCCCGCATCGCGTTCCCGTCTCGCTTCATTCGGGCGCTGTTCCGGTCGGATCCGAATTTCAGCCGGCCGGGATCAGGGTGCACGCCAGCGCACGGAGAAGTTCGTCAGCCGTATCGGGACTGGACCTCCTCCTGAGGCGCCATCTGGCCGACGATGTGCCAGAAGGCGTCGCACCAGGCCGACGCCGTTTTCGGCGGCAGACGAAGCCCGAGTGCCTCGACCAGCACCGGCGTGACCACCAGGCCGAACCGGGAATAGTGACGCCCGTCAATGTCGAGTCGTCGATGCTCCCGGGCAATAGCGCCGAGGTCCCGAAGACGTCCGGCCGAAGCGAGGTCGCCGACACCCATGATCAGAAGGTCGACCAGCAGGTCGCCGGTTATTTCTGCCTGGCCGAACGCTTCGTCCGGCGTTTCGAATTCCTGAAGCCGCTCCTGCATCTTCTCTTTGATCGCGTTTCTGTGCGTGTCGATGAGCGGCAGGGATTGGGACAGCCGAAGCCGAACTACGTCGGCGATGGCAGGCGATGACATGAATATTCCCCCGGGCTCCCTTTGGTGGAGCCGTCTTCTGGATCGTTTGGGATGGACCGGAGCCCGGCGACGCATTTTACCCCCCGGGAGCAGGCGCTAGGCGCTCTGATCCTCCCGAGGGCTGCGCTTGAACCAGGAGGCGGCTTCATGGAGCCGCAGGCGCTCGAAGGTGGGGAAATGGAGCACGCCTTCATGGTAACGACCGGACGTCCGGTCGGCAAGTTGCCTGCGCCTCACCGAGGCGCAGGCGGAAACTTGGACCGGGCTGGACCGCCCGGCTGACCCTTATTGGCAGCGGACCTCGCCCCGTTCGATCGCATAGCCGATGGCTGCGCCTCCGGCCGCTCCAAGAAGCGTACCGATCGTGTTCGATCCACGCGGAGCGATCAGATTGCCAAGAAGCCCGCCGACTGCTGCGCCTGCAACGAGGCCAATCGTTCCATCGCGGCGCTCGCAATAATAGCGGCCGTCGGAACCCCGGTAGATTCGGTCGTTCCGGCTCATCGGATAGGGATCGTAATTTCCGGGGCGATAATGGCGCTCATAATAGCCGTCATACGGGTCATTATAGGTCGCGCAGCCAGCGAGCGGCATTGAGGCCAGCGCGGCGGCGGCGAGGAGTCGGGAAGCGTGCATAGCGAAGCCTTTCCTACAGGAGAGTGACGAACCAATGCATGGAACCGACGATTGTTTCGCTTGCGTTCGGTTTGAGGCCAAACGACATCGGCAATTTCATTCAGCGGGCGACTTGTCGGTCCGGACCTGATCCGATTGCTCTGGCGGCCCTTCCGCCCTTGCCGGACCATAGACGATCACTCGGTCCCCTTCGGTGACGGCCGGCACCTGGTCCGGTTCCAGGGGGATAAGGCGACTGTCGCTTCGAAAAAGCGCGATGAAGAGAGTCTCTTCGCCAAGCTGTTTGCGAAGCTCCGACAACTCCTTCCGGTCGCCAAGGATGAAAGTGTCGAACTGCCAGCCGGCCTCGTCCCGGGCAATCAGCGCGTCGATCGACCCTTTTTCACCGAACAGCACCCGGCCGCGATTGGGGAGTGGAGGCCGATCGCGATCGATTCCGATCTGGGCAACCGACTGGAAGCCCATCTCAGGACCCAGGTCGCTGCAGATGAGCGCATTATAGGCCAGGTTGTCCGTTGCCGCGATGAGCTGCTGATAGGCGGAGAGATCGAGATGGTCTTCGGTGACTTCGTCCAGGATATTGCCTTCCCAGGTTTCGATTCCCGAAGCGCCTGCGGCTCTCAGTGCGATTCGGCTCTCATCGGCGATCATGACCTCGAGTCCAAGCTGGCGAAGGCAGGAAGCAAAGGCCACGGTCCAGCGATTGGCGCCGACCAGGAGGACCTTTCGGCCGGGGCCCAGATCGAGTCCAAGCCGGCGCGCTACCCATGGCGCAGAGAAGCCATGGGCGACGATCGTCGCGACCACGACTCCGAACGACAAGGGGATCAATGCGATGGCCTCGCTTGCACCGAACTGTTCGAGGCGGATCGCGAACAGGCCGGTGATCGCGACTGCAACCACTCCGCGCGGAGCGATCCAGCCGATGAACAGGCGCTCGCGCCAGGGAACTCGGCTGAAGAGGAGGCTGA